>JBKOXW010000206.1:0-10192 GCA_046744115.1 Actinomycetota bacterium
ACCCGCACGTCACGGCCGGTATAGCGCCTGAGCGGGCCGGCCGTATCGGTGCCAGGACCCGGCGGATGTAGCCCACTCTGTAGCCCACTGTGCTGTCAGACCCGCGCTGGCACGCCGCTACGCGAGCGCGAGTGGCGCGGCCACACCCGTCGCGTCCAGGGGTGACCGCGTGGATTCGGATCTGAACATCGTCTCGCCGGGTCAGGCCGGGCTCGTCCAGACGTGCTCGGGAGTGATCCGCCGCGACGCTGTAGTTGGCGTCGAGGTCGCCAGGCCCAGTGGGATGGCAGCACGTAGGTGAGCGCTCGGGAGACCAGCACGGCTCCGGCCACCTGTGCGCGGGCCCCACCGGCCGCGGACACGAACGGTGCTCGCCACGGTCGTGTCTGAAGGCGGGGGTCACGACCCTGCGACCGGCCCGGTCGGTGGCTTGCCCTTGGACCCCCTGCCATCCAAGGGCAAGCCCTCTCCCCCCGCCGTCAAGCGTCCACTGCCAGTGGCATCCGCGGCTAGGCCGGCGATCCCCGAGTTAGTCGGTGACCGGCCCGGAGTTAAACATCCCGGCCAGGCCAGCGCGCCCGGTCACGCCGGTCTTCGCCCCAATGTTGGCCAGGTGCGTATCGACCGTACGTGGCGACAGCACCAGCCGCCGCGCGATCGCCCGGTTCGTGAGCCCCTGCGCCACCAGACGCAAGACGTCCATTTCTCGGCTGGTAACCCCGCGGGCACGCAGGTGAGCGGGGACGGGCGTGTCACCGCGCCCCATCCGTGGCACCGGCGTGCCGGCGCGGCGCAGCACCTGTCGGCAGTGGCTGGCGAGGCGGTCGTCGCCGCGGCGGGCGAAGACGGGGAGCGCCTCACGCGCCCACGCCACCGGGTCTCCCCATCCGTCGCGGAGCGCGTCGTCGGCGACCAGGAGCCGGATGCGATGCCGCCACCAGGACAGACCGGCCATGGCGGCGTCGGAAGCTGCGAAGAAGCGGTCCGCGTCCCGCGGCCGACCGTGATGTCCGGCGGCGACGGCGTCCGCGTACCCGAGCAGCGCGCGGTTCTCCCAGTTGACGGTGGCCGACCGCGCCTCGGCGCGGGCCTGTGCGGCGTCGCGCTCGTCCAGCGTGCGCACCAGCGCCCACAGGCCGCGAGTCGGTGCGGGTGTCGTGGTCGGGCTGCGCCGCAAGAAGTCCATCGCCCGGTCGAGGCAGGCGGCGAGGGTGGCGCGATCGTCGTCGAGCAACGCGACGTGCGCATGCACGGCACCCCAGATGCCGGCGTTCACGTCGAGGTCGTCCGGGGCGAGCCGCTCGGCGTCCCGGACGCACCGCCGAGTCGCGTCGGTGTCGCGCCGGTGCGCGTGCGCGGCCGCTTGGAAGAACAGCGCGGTCGCCCGAAGCTGGTCCATGCGGAGGCGGCCCGCGTGCTCGGCGCAGCGTTCGGCGTGGCTGAGCGCCGCGCCCGCGTCGCGGTGCAGCAGTCCGGCCGCGATCTGCACGTCGAGGGTGGCCGCCTCCCCGAGGATCCCTGCATCGAGCGCCAGCGCGCGCGCCTGCTCCAGTCGGGCGGTGGAGCCGTCGACGAGAAGGTCCACGGTGCCGAGTTCGTGCAGCGCCGATACCCGCTCGATCGGCAGGTCGTGTTCGCTCGCCAGCCGCTCGGCTGCCGCGAAGGCCTCTCCGGCGGCCGCGAGGTCGCGTACTCGGGCGGCCCGTCCCACGACCTCGAGCGCCTCGCATGCGACAGACCACTGGTCGCGCTCGCGCGCCTGACGGAGCGCCACCTCCGCCATGGTCCGGGCGTCGTCCGGCTGGCCCCCGGCGTGTGCCAGGCGGGCGGCCAGAACGGTGGCCCGCGGATCGGCCTCGTCGGTGACCGCGGACAGTTCGGCGGCGGCGACCTCCCAGCGCCCGGCATCCGCGGCAACCTCCGCAAGGGTCAGCCGCACCCAGGTCTCGCCGTCGGCCAGCAACCGTTCGCCGAGTGCCAGCGCGCGGTCCGTGTCTCCGCTCCCGGCCAGCACCTCGAGCAGGGTCGTATCGGCGTCACGGCGCAGTTCCGGCCGGTCCGCGGCCAGGGTCGCCGCGCTGGTCAGCAGCAGGTCTGCGCTGTGCAGGGCGCCGCGTCGTCGGGCCTGTCGACCGGCGCGCACGTACAACTCGGCGGCGCGAACGTCTTCACCCGCTGCTGCCCACAACCCGGCAGCCAGTTCGGACGCGTCCGGGTCACGACCCTCGACCACCGCCGCGGCCGCACGGGCCAGGGATCGGTATTCGGGCGGCAGCAGATCGTCGCGTACCGCGTCGCAGGTGAGCGCGTGCCGGAACCGGAACGCGTCGGCGTCGTCAACGACGACGATCCCGCTGGCCACGGCCGCTCGCAGCCCGGCGAGGACCACCTGCGGGGTAGACCCGGTGATGTCCGGCAGCAGCCGCCAGTCGAAGCGTCGGCCCAGCACCGCTGCTGCCTCGACCACCGCCCGCGCCGACGGATCCAGCGCGGCGAGGCGGCGCCGCACCGTCGCGGCGAAGGTCCACGGCACGTTCGTGCCGAGCGGTCCGGTTAGCCTGCCATCCGACGCCAGCGCGCCGGCGGCGGCGAGCCCGGTCAGCAGCTCCTCCACCAGGAACGGCAAGCCGTCGGCGTGCTCGACGGCGAAGGCGACGAGCTGGTCGGGCGGGCTTCCGACCAGGCACGACTTCACCACGCTGCGGATCTCCTCCGGATCGAGCCGATGCAGCGCGATCACATGGGCCTGGCAGGCGGTGGCCAGGTCGAGTAGCGGCAGGGGCGGGTCGACGTCGTCCCGCGCGGTCGCGACGAGCAGCATTGGCGCCGCCGCCGCTGCGTGCGCGAGGTAGGTGATGACGTCCAGAGTGTCCGGGTCGACCCAGTGCAGGTCCTCCAGCACGAGCATGGCGCCAAGCCCCCCGGCGAGCGCCCGCACCAGCCTCAGCACCGCCTCGCCCAGGACGACGCCACCACGAGGGTCGGGTCGTCCTTCGATCCGGGCTTCCGGCAGCAGCGCCGCGAGGGCGGGCAGGTAGGGCCGCAGCGCGTCGTCCGACGGTAGCCGGCGCCCGCGCACTGCGCCGGCCAGAGCCTCGATGAGCGGGCGGTAGGCCTCGCCGGACGGCACCGCCCGGCCAAACAGCACGACGACGCCAGCATCCTGCGCGGCTGCTGCCACCTCGCGAACCAGCCGCGACTTGCCGACGCCGGCCTCCCCGACGACCAGCACCATCCGGCCGATGTTGGAGGCGTGTATGCCGTCGACCAGCCGATGCAAGTGGTCCAGTTCGTCGTCCCGGCCGACCAGCCGGGACGAGCGCGCTTGCCAGGGCACGGTCACATCTGCCGCTCCCTGTTCCGGTGCGTGAGCCCAGGCTGCACGAACGGACACCGTAAGGCAGCCAGGGGCCACGGGGGGAGCCCCTGACTGCGTCCGGCACGATATCGCGCCGCGCTGCCGGCCGCGACGGCATCGCCTCGGCCGCCAGCACTCTCGGGGCCGCTGGGCCCGTGTCAGCCAGCCGGTCGCAGCCCCACTACCTGGACGTGACGCACCCGACGGCGAACAAAGGTGTCGTCGTCGAGCGTCTGTCCCACTACTTCAAGATCCCGCTGGAACAAGTCGCGACGAGCGGCGACCAGCCGAAGGAGGTGCTGATGTTCGTGCGCAGCGGCCTGAGCATCGCCATGGGCAACGCAAGCCCTGAGGTGCAACTGGTACAACTTCGGCTTCATGCTTGGCGTCGCCATCGTGTTCGGCGGCCCGGTCGGATCGGGACGCACCGTCCGCCGGCGCGCACGGTCCCGTCAGAGCTGACGCCCGCGCCTTCAGCCACGGCTCCTCACCCGACTAGCCCTGGTCCGCGACGGTCGCGAAGGCGTGCGCAAGCTCGGTCCGCGAGCGGAAGCCGCGCACACGCTAGACGTACACCGCGCTGCCGCGGCGAGAGCGGCGTGGCCGGTAGCGCCGACGGCGGCATCTACGCGGCAGCCCGCGCGACAGCCCCCGCGCTGGTCGACCGCTGCGGCGGGAGGGCTATTTGTCAAGCGGCGAGCGCTGCGCTCCTCACGGTCTCGGTTACGGGCTGATGCCGAAGGTTGCCAGGAACGCGAGATCGTCGGGCTGGTCCAGCCGGTACGCACCGCCGACCCCGGAGCATGTCGAACTGAAGCCGAACGACGTCACCGCGACGACCAGGTTGGAGTTCGTGTCGTCGAAGGTGGGTCCGCCGGAATCGCCGAAGCATGTCCCGCCCTTGTGTGGCCGGCCGGGGTTGTTCGACAAGAGGATGTAGGTGTCCGGCGGCTGGCTGTGCAGCGAGTTGAGTTTCACGTCGCCCTTCAACCGCACGTCACCGCCTTCCTCGGTGAACGGACCGCTCTTGGTCAACCCGTAGCCGACGACCTCGAACAGGTGCTGGGGCTGCGCCGCGTACCGGTCGATGTAGTCGAGCGTCGGGATCGCCCCGAAGGTGCTCATGGCGATCGCCGCGTTCAATACGACCACACCCGCGTCGTGGACGTAGAACGGAGCGTCTGCGAACTCCGGGTGCGGATACGACGTGCCGCGGTGCCAGAACGGGCTCGCGTTCAGGAAGGCGGCCCGATCCTCGTAGCGCTGCTGGTTCTCGTCGCGGGCGTAGTCCGCGCTGTCGGGGAACCCTTCGAAGTGGGCCGCCTCGCTGTGGTCGAACCAGATGTCGTTCCCACCGGACCCGTCTCCACCGCCGGTGGTCGTCGACTCCCCGTTCTCACCGACGCCGTACGTGCAGTGCCCGGCCGTGACGATCACGGTGGCGCTGAGCATCGTCGCCGAGCAGCTGAACCAGCCGCCCGGGTCATCGAAGCGGGAGTCGATGAAGTCGGCATCGAAGAAGATCAGCTCTCCGACGTACGGGTGCTCTCCGTTGTCGGGCTGGCCGCTCGTGATGGCGGAGGCCGGTGATGGCGCCAGAAGCAGGGCCGCGGCGGCGGCGGCCATGGCGGTGGTGAGCACTCGTCGACGCATTTGACCGAAGCCTTCCCGTGTGGGAGCCGAGGCGCAGCAGGTCACAGCGCGGGGGGAGAATAGGACCGATCTGAGCCGGCCACAAGCGCGCCAACTGTGGGGACGGCGTGCGCGCCGCCCGGATGTGTCAACATGCCACATCGGCGTGCCGGGGGTCCGCCGGCAAGCTCTACGCGACGATCGACATCTTCGAGGGCTTCGACGAGCATGGCGAGCCGACCCTCGGCGACGGCAAGGTGGTCACCATCACGCCGTGACCTTCCGCCGGCGCCGACCTGGGAACCGTGATAGTCACGCGGTTGTCCAGAATGGACGCATTGCTCGTCCAGACCACACCGCATGCGGCGCCCCGTGGCAGGCCGCGAGCGGCTACGTGCCCAGGCGGCCTGACCCCGGCTAGTCGCGCCGGCCCGCTGGTGCCCTCTGCCGAAGCTGGTCCAGCGAGCGCCGCAGTCCGTCAAGGAAAACGGGCAGATCGGAGCAGGTGTCCCGGTCGGCGACCGCGGTCAGGTTGAGCTGCCCCGCATAGGAGAGCGCTCCGACGCCCAGCGTCATGTTGCCCATGATCGGCACGACCGGGAACACCGTCATCAGCCGCGCGCCGGCGAGGTAGAGCGGCGTGGGTGGGCCCGGGACGTTCGCCACGTACGCGTTGAAGAACCGCTGCCGGCGCAGGAGGTGCAGCGCGGCCCGCTGGACGACGGGAAGCCCGAAGACGCCGCCGGTGAATCCTTGCGGCCTGGGCCTGGCCTTGCGCTGCGCGGTCTCGGCGCGGATCAGCTGCAGCCGCCGGAGGGGGTCCGCCTCGCCGACCGGCAGATGCACGGCCATCGCCCCATCCACGTTGCCGCGCGCCTGCCCCGCTGGACCGCCGTGCAGGGACACCGGAACCATGGCGCGGAGGACCAGGCCGTCCACCCGCTCTCCACGGGATCGCAGCAGGTCCCGCAGCCCGCCGGCGACCGCGGCGAGGACGACGTCGTTCACCGTGCCACACTCGCCGTGCGCGGCATGCTTGACCTGGTCGAGGCTGGCCGGTGCGACGCCGATCAGCCGGTCGGGACCGATCGGCTGGTTCAGGCTGGTGCGCACCGCCCGTTCCTCCCCGATCATCTCTCGCACCGCTGGCCAGGCCCGGCGCATCCGGCGGACGGTCCGCACGGGATGGGCCAGCCGGGGCAGCGCCTCGGAGATGCCCCGCACATGCCGCCAGGTGTTGTCGGCGAGCAGGTCGGACGCCGACGGGACCGGCCGCGGCGCCCAGGCCGGCGCCGCCGCTGGCAGCGCGTTCGGGTCGAGGTCCAGCAGCGCGCCGACGAGCGCGACACCCGCGACTCCATCGGCGATCACGTGGTGCAGCCTCATGAACATGCCCACCTGCCCGCCGGGCAGACCGGGCAGCAGCCACAGCTGCCACAGCGGCCGAGACCGGTCGAGCGGGCGTCGCCGCAGCTGCGCGCACGCCTTCAGCAGCCGTTCCAGGTCGGCCGGCGGCGCGAGCGGGCGGACCCGGACGTGGTCGGCCAGGACGAAGGACTGGTCATCCACCCACAGTGGACGGCCCTGACCCCACCGCGGGTGGTACACGACCTGCCGCAGCCGGGGGACGAGGTGCAGCCGGGCAGCGACGGCCTCCCGCGCAGCCGCGAGGCGGAACGTGCCGTCCGGGTCGAACAGGGCGGCCCCGTCCAGGACGGCGATCACACCGATCTCCTGCGGCCAGCCCAGCCGCTCCGGCCACAGATTGCTCAGGTCCTGCCCGGTCAGCCGATCCAGTCCGGCGGCGTCACGCCGCGGCACGCGCCACGGAGCGCGGAACGTCCAGTGACGACGGTCATCGCCCCGAGGAACGGTCGGGCTAGCCCGGCGACCGAGGTAACCGCCACAGATCATCTTCAACTCCGATCGTGCCTGCGCCGAGTCTCGCCCGGGTTGCCTCCATCGTGCTCATCCGATGCCCACCTACCGCAGGGGCCATCGGCACCGCGATCTCCGACGAAAGTCTCGGCACCGCACCACGTTCGCCCCTATCCGTGCCGGAATGGCCGAACGCACGATCAGGACGGCGCCCAACGCCGCCGGACCCGGCACTCTCGTCATCGTCGCCGGGGTGATCATGGCGGCTGCCGGGGTCATCATCTGGTTCGCGGTCCAGAACACGCTCGCCGATGGCGGATCACCGTCTCCTCGGACGCGGACTACCTGGCCGGCGACGACGTGAACGGTCCCTCAGCGCCTACTCCGAGGCGCAGACCATCGAGAAGCATGCGCTCGAGGCCAGCGGCGGACAGACCTACGCCGAGCTGCCACGGGAAGATGAGAGGCGGCAGACCGTGATGACCGCGTCGTTCCTGCGGGCCGGCTGATCGAGAACCGTCAGCAGACTCACAGAAGCCCACCCAGCAGCAGGCGGTCGAGTGCCGCCAGCATCGTCTCCCGGGTCGCGTCGCGGTCGGAGGCGGACGCCACGACGAGGGCCGCCTCGTCGAGCGCGCCGAGGAGGAGATGGGCCAGCGGTTGCGCCGGCTGCTCGGGCAGCGCGCCGGTGTCGATGGCGGCCTGTAAGGCAGCGGTGATCACGCCCAGCCCGTGGTTCGCCCCGATCTCCCGCCAGCGCTGCCAGCCGAGGACGCCGGGGGCGTCGAGCAGCAGGATGCGTTCGACCTCGGGTTCGGCGCACACGTCGAGGAAGGCACGGGCGCCAGCGCGCAGCGCGTCGCGCGGGTCGGCGCCCTGGGTCAGGGCGTTCTCGACGACCCGCCGGGTGGCGACGGCCTCGACCTCGGACACGACGGCGTCGAAGAGGTCCCGCTTGTCGCGGAACTGGTGGTAGAGCGCGCCGCGGGTCACCCCGGCCTCTCGGACCACTTCCTCCGTCCCGACCGCGGCGTAGCCGCGGGCGCCGAAGAGCCGGCGGCCGGCCGCGATCAGCGCGGCTCGGGTCGCCTCGGAGCGCTCCGCATGCTTGCTCCGGTGGGGGGTGTCGGCTCGAGCCATCGTCGCCTTTCGACCGGGGTCTTGATTTGCGTACAGTCTGTATCGAAAATACATGCAGACTGTATGCATCCTACCGACGGAGGCCGGCCATGCCGCAGATCGCCGTGCCGCAGGGCACCATCCGCTACCGTGAGGCCGGCTCTGGCCCGCCGATCGTCTTCCTGCACGGGTACCTCATGGATTCCCGGCTGTGGCAGGCCGTCATCGATCGGCTCGCGGCCGACTTCCGGTGCATCGCACTGGATCTCCCGCTCGGCGCGCACCGTCAGCCGATGGCGCCCGACGCCGATCTCAGCATCCCGGGCCTCGCCGCGCTGGTCGCCGACGTGTGCGCCGCACTCGACCTGCGCGAGGTCACGCTGGTCGGCAACGACAGCGGCGGCGCCATCGCACAGGTGGTCGCCGTCGAGCGTCCGGAGCGGATCGCCCGGCTGGTCCTCACCCCATGCGACGCCTTCGACAACTGCCCGCCGACCTTGTTCAAGGCGCTGGTCCCGGCCGCCCACGTGCCTGGCCTGCTCCCCCTGCTCTTCCGGCCGCTGCGCCGAATCAAGGCGAGCCGGCGGCTGCCGTTCGCGTACGGCCTCCTCACTACCGGCCGGCTCCCCCACGAGCTCATTGACGACTGGCTCGCCGCCTTCTTCGCCGACAAGGCCGTACGCCGCGACCTCGTCAAGGTCACCCGAACGCTGGGCCCGGCCGTCACCACCGACGCCGCCCGGAGGCTCGCCCAGTTCACCAAGCCCGTCCTCCTCGCGTGGGCGCCGGAGGACCGAATCTTCCCCCTTGCCCACGCGGAACGGCTCGCCGCGATGCTTCCCGTCGCGCGCATCGCGCCAATTGACGGCAGCCGCACCTGGGTGATGCTCGACCAGCCCAACCGCACCGCGGCGCTCATCCGCGAGTTCCTGCAATCGGCCACCCCGGCGACGACATCATGACCGCCACCACGAGCACCGCTGCCGAGCAAGCGCAACGGTTCGTCGAGGCCTTCGCCGCCGGATGGTCGTACGGCGAACGCGACGCGATGATCCGCCACTTCCGCGCCTACACCCGGCCTGAGACCAGGTTCAGCCAACCCATGGAGCCCGACCACGTCGGACCGGACGGACTCGCCGAGCTGTTCGGCAGGGTGTACGCACTCATCCCGGACCTCCGCGGGCGGGTGCACCGGTACGGGCCGACCCCCGACGGCGTGATCATCGAACTCGAGCTGACCGGCACCCTCGGCGGGCGCCCGGTCTCCTGGCGCAGCTGCGACCGCATCACCCTCGACGACGAGGGCCGCATCGTCGAGCGGCAGACCTACTTCGATCCCACGCGGCTACTGGCCACGATCGCCTCGCGCCCGAAGGCGTGGCGCCGCTGGTGGGCCTCCGCGGCCGGACCACCCCGCCGACGCCGCCGTACCCGACCTTCCACGACCGCGAGCTGAGCCATGCGCAGACCAGTCGCCGCCATCGGAAGCTCGATCTTCTTCGCGCTGGCACCGGGCATCGTCGCCGGCGTCATCCCCTGGTGGCTCACCCAATGGCGGGCGCGGACACCAGAGCCGTACCCGCTCCCGCTGCGCATTCTCGGCGCCACCCTCGTCCTGTGGGGGGCGCTCGTGCTCGTACAGGCGTTCGTGCGTTTCGTCGTCGAGGGTGCCGGCACGCCCGCACCCGTTGCCCCCACCGAGCACCTCGTCATCGGCGGCCCCTACCGGTACGTGCGCAACCCGATGTACCTCGCCGTACTTGCCACGATCGTGGGCCAAGGGCTCTTACTCGGCCGCCCCGTCCTCTTCGGGTACGCAACCGTCGTCGCCATCGCCGTCGTCGGCTTCGTCTACGGCCACGAGGAACCCACACTGCTCGCGCAGTTCGGCGAAGAGTACGAGGCCTACCGCCACCAGGTGCCCGGCTGGCTGCCACGCCCAACCCGCCGCCGCCCGAAGAAGCTCGGCCAGAGGCTTGAGCCCTGAGATGACGCCTGCTTATCGGGGTGCTGGCGGCCCCGGGGGAGTTCGGGCTGACCGCTTGGCTGCTGTGGCGAGGAGGCAAGGACAGACCGGCGTTGATCAACTACGAGAAGTAGCGACCACGGGAAGCGCCGCGTAGGGCGTACTAGGCCTCGTCGAGCAGAGGTCGATAATTCGATCGGAAGATCCTTCGACCGAAGGCACGCAGGACCGCGTTTCGG
>JBKOXW010000122.1:0-11050 GCA_046744115.1 Actinomycetota bacterium
GTCCCGGCGGTGGTGGCTCGCCCGGCGGGGGTCCCGGCGGTGGTGGCGCACCCGGCGGCGGACCACCGGGCGTGCCCGCGCCCGGTGTCGATGACCCGGCACGGGGCCCGGCGCCGGGATCGGAAGGGGAAGCCGTCCCGGCACCGGGCCGGTCCGCGCTGCCGGGCTGGTCCGTACCGGCTGGCCGTTCGTGCTGGTCTGTCGCGTCGGGGCGGTCCGCCGGGTCCGGTCGGTCTGCTTGATCCGGGCGGTCGACTGGATCCGGGTGGTCTGCTGGCTCGGGGTTCCCGGCGGCCGGGCGGCCTGGGTCCCCCGGCGCGTCGTCGTGCGTCACATGTTCGATAGTGGCGGCCCGGCGTCCGCGGCGGTATGGGGGAACGCCCTGACCCGCACCCTGGTCTTTCTGGGCGAGCAACCCGGGCGGTCCCCGTGGTCGCAGCGTCGATCCGCGTGTGACCATCGACAGGCGAGAGAGGAGCCGACCATCACCGATATCCCGGCGCCACGCCGGCTGTACCGCTCGGTCGACGGCCGCGTCCTCGCCGGCGTCGCCCAAGGCCTGGCTGAGCACCTGCGGCTCAGCCCGACCACGGTCCGCGCAGCATTTGCCATTCTGTCCGTTTTCGGCGGCTTCGGCATCCTCCTTTATGCCGCGTTCTGGGTCGTAGTGCCCCAGGCACCGGTGATCGCCCGCAGCGGCACGTCGGAACGAAAGCGGGCGGTGGAGCGGGGCCGGGCGGTCGCCCTGGTCGCCCTCGCGGTCGGCGCGCTGCTGCTGCTCAACGGCAGGGTCCTGATCACCGAAGGCTCGCTAGTCCTGCCGCTGCTGCTCGGTGGCGCCGGCGTGGCCCTGATCCTGTGGCAGGCGGACGACGCGCAGCGGGCGCGGTGGCTGAGCATGTCGACCTCGCCGGTGGCGTGGTGGGTCGGCGCCGGGGAGGGCCACTCCAAGACCACCGCGGTGTTGCGCATCCTCGGCGGCGCGGTGCTCGTGGTGGCCGGGATCGCGGCGTTCCTCGCGCTGTCCGGCGAGTGGTCCGCGGCCGTGGACGGGATCGTGGCGACCCTGGTCGTGCTCGTCGGCGTGGCGCTGATCACCGGCCCGTGGTGGTGGCGGCTGGTCTCGGACCTCCGCGCCGAGCGGCGCGAGCGGATCCGCTCCCAGGAGCGGGCCGAGCTCGCCGCGCACCTGCACGACTCGGTGCTGCAGACGCTCGCGCTGATCCAGCGGCACGTCGACTCCCCGCGCGAGGTCACCCGGCTGGCCCGCGGGCAGGAGCGCGAGCTGCGGGCCTGGCTCTACCGGCCGGAGGGGCGCCGCGAGTCCCGGCTCGCCGCCGCGCTGGAGGCGGCCGCCGGCGAGGTCGAGGACGCGTACGCCGTCCAGGTCGAGACCGTCGTCGTCGGCGACGCCGAGCTCGACGAGCGGCTCGCCGCGGTCGTGCAGGCCACCAGGGAGGCGCTGGTCAACGCCGCGAAGCATGCCGAGGTCATGACGGTGTCGCTGTACGCGGAGGTGGAGCCGGAGCAGGTCACGGTGTTCGTGCGGGACCGGGGGGTCGGCTTCGACACCGAGACCGTTCCGCCGGACCGGCACGGCGTACACGGGTCGATCATGGGCAGGATGGAACGGCACGGCGGGAAGGCGGCCGTGCGCAGCAAGCCCGGCGCCGGCACGGAAGTGGAGTTGACGATGTCGCGGAGCCCGTCATGACCGAGCACGTCATGACACCCGAGGCGGCCGAGCCGCCGCGGCCGGTGCGGGTGTTTCTCGTCGATGACCACTCCATGTTCCGCTCGGGCGTGCGGGCCGAGCTGGCGACCGCGGTCGAGCCCGGCGTGGAGATCGTCGGCGAGGCGGGCAGCGTCGCCGAGGCGGTCGTCGGAATCCGGCACACCCAACCGGAGGTCGTGCTGCTGGACGTGCACATGCCCGAGGGCGGTGGGCGGGCGGTGCTGGAGCAGGTCCGGCCCGTGCTGCCGGACGTGCTCTTCCTCGCCCTGTCGGTGAGCGATGCCGCCGAGGACGTGATCGGCGTCATCCGCGCCGGGGCGCGCGGCTACGTGACCAAGACCATCTCCGGCCGCGACCTGGCCGCCGCGATCCGCCGGGTCGCCGACGGCGACGCGGTGTTCTCGCCCCGGCTGGCCGGGTTCGTGCTGGACGCGTTCACCCAGCACCCGCAGACGCCGGTGCACGACCCGGAGCTGGACCAGCTCACCCAGCGCGAGCGCGAGGTCCTGCGCCTGCTCGCCCGCGGGTACGCGTACAAGGAGATCGCCTCGCAGCTGTTCATCTCGGTGAAGACGGTGGAGACGCACGTCTCGTCGGTGCTGCGCAAGCTGCAACTGTCCAACCGGTACGAGCTCTCCCGCTGGGCCACCGACCGCCGCCTGGTCTGAGCCGCGGGCATGGCCCGGCGTCAGCGGAGCAGCAGCACGAGGAAGCCGGCGTACCCGGCGACGAGCACGGCCCCGGCCGGCCGGCCGAGCCGGTCGTTCCGGCGCGCCAGGGCAGCGATGACGAGCGGGAGGGCGGCGGCGACGGCGGCCGGGGCGACCATCCCGGTGACCGCGAGCGGCCGGGCGAGGGCGGCCGCGCCGAGGGTGGCGGTGGCGTTGTACGCGGCCGAGCCCACCACCGCCGCCACCGCCAGCTCCGTCGTTCCGCGCCGCAGCCCGGCCCAGGCCAGCGCGAACAGCTCCGCCGAGGTCGCCAGCGCCAGCAGGGTCAGCCCGACGGCCGTGTCGGTCGCGCCGAGCGCGGTCACCACCCGGTCCGCGCCGGACACCGCGACATGGCCACCGGCCAGCATGACCGCGACGCCCGCCAGGGCGAGCGCCAGAGCCAGGGTCGGTGGGCGGTCCCGCCCATCGTCGTCCACGGCTTCGGCCAGCTCACCGAGCATCGGCGGCTCCCGCTCGCGCCACCACACCAGCCCGACCAGCGCGGCGTAGCCGGCGAGCAGCAGCCCGCCCTCGACCCGGCTCACCCGCCCGTCGAGCAGCGCGGCCAGCGCCAGCACCCCGGCCAGCCCGGACAGCACGGCGTACGTGCGGACCCGGCGACCGAACGGCAGCCCGCCCGCGGCGACGGCGGCCAGGCCGAGGGCAGCGGTGAGGATGGTCACGTTCGCGCCGATCGCGTCGCCGGCGGCCAGGTTCGGTCGGTCCCGCAACGCCGCGACGACCGCGGTGAGCAGCTCCTCCGGCTCCGCCCCGGCGAGCAGGACGGCGACCGCGAGGGTGGTCACCCCGAGCCGGCGGGCGGCGCCGGCCGCGTTCTCCATGAACAGCTCGGCGCCCGCGATCAGCAGCCCGGCCGCCAGCGCGAGCAGGAGAAGTCCAGTCAACGGAGCAGGCGTCCTCAGGCCGGGACGACGACGTCGGTGACCGGCAGGCCCGGGTTGGCCGGTATGTCCAGGGTGGACGGAGCTACGCCGGCAGCGACGAGGCGGGAGCCGAGCGCGGCGACCATCGCGCCGTTGTCGGTGCAGAGCCCGGGCCGGGGCACGCGCAGCCGGATGCCCGCGGCGGCGCACCGCTGCTCGGCCAGTGACCGCAGGCGGGAGTTTGCCGCCACGCCACCGCCGATGAGCAGGTGCCGCACGCCCTGCTCGCGGCAGGCCCGTACCGCCTTCGCGGTCAGCACGTCGGCCACCGCCTCCTGGAAGGACGCGGCGACGTCCGCGACCGGGACCGGCTCGCCCGAATGCCGGCGCGCCTCCACCCAGCGTGCGACTGCGGTCTTCAGGCCGGAGAACGAGAAGTCGTACGGCGCGTCGCCCTGACCGGTCAGCCCACGCGGGAACGCGACCGCGGCCGGGTCGCCGCCGGCCGCGGCACGGTCGATCGGCGGGCCGCCGGGGAACGGCATCCCCAGCAGCCGCGCGACCTTGTCGAACGCCTCGCCGGCCGCGTCGTCGATCGTCGCCCCGAGCGGCCGCACGTCGGTGGCCACGTCGGGCACGAGCAGCAGCGACGAGTGTCCACCTGAGACCAGCAGCGCGACGCACGGCTCCGGGAGCGGGCCGTGCTCCAGCTCGTCGACGGCGACGTGCGCGGCCAGATGGTTGACGCCGTAGATGGGCCGGTCCAGCGCGAGCGCGTACGCCTTCGCCGCGGCGACGCCGACCAGCAGCGCGCCGGCCAGGCCGGGGCCGGCGGTCACCGCGACGGCGTCCACATCGGACCGCCGAACGCCGGCCCGGTCCAGCGCCCGGTGCACGGTCGGCACCATCGCCTCGAGGTGGGCGCGCGAGGCCACCTCCGGCACCACGCCGCCGAACCGCGCGTGAGCGTCCACACTGGACGCCACGGCGTCGGCGAGCAGGGTCCGTCCTGCGACGAGGCCGATCCCGGTCTCGTCGCAGGAGGTCTCGATGCCCAGGACGATCGGGTCAGCCGGCACGATCGGGTCAGCCACGCCGCTCCATCACCACCGCGTCCGTGCCGCTGGGCTGGTAGTACCGCTTTCGCACCCCGATCTGCCGGAAGCCGTGCCGGGCGTAGAGCCGCTGCGCGACCGGGTTGTCGGCGCGGACGTCGAGCAGGACGGTGCCCGCGCCGCGCCGGGCCGCCTCGTCGAGCAGGTCACGCAGCAGGATCGTGCCCAGGCCGGCGCGCTGGCGGTGGCCGGTCACGCCGAGCGTGACCACGTGCGCCTCGTCGCCGTAGACGACGAGCCCGGCGTAGCCGACCACGCGTTCCGCGCCGTCGAGGAGCACGACGTAGTGCCGGGTGGACACGTCGGCGAGCTCCGACCGGAACGCGGCCTCCGACCACGCCTCGTCGCCGAACAGCTCCCGCTCCAGCTCCATCACCCCGGGGATGTGCGACCGGAGCATCGGGGTCAGGGTGACTCCCGCCGCCGCGATCGCCGGCTCAGCGCCTGCTGCACCCCCGGCTCGACCCGCGTCGTGAGTCGGCCTCATCCCGGGCTCACCGCCTTCGGTGGACCCGGCTCGATCCGCGCCGCGCGCCGGCCTCATCCCCGACTCACCGCCTTCGGCGGGCCGGGCTCGACCGCGTCCGGCCGGCGCAGGTACAGCGGCGTCAGGAGGCCGGGCGGCTCGCCGGCGACGATGCGGTCGGCGGCGAGCGCGACGAGCGCCGCCGGATCCGGGTAGTCGGCGTCCAGCAGCGGCAGCCCGAGCACGTCGGCATGCGCACGGGCGCCGGCCCCGCACATCGCGGTCACCCCGAACGCGGGCAACCGCGCGGCGAGCACGTCCGGCCGGTCGACCGCCGGCCCTTCCAGCCGCAGCCCCGCCTCGTCGTACACGGCCCAGTACACCTCGCGCCGCCGGGCGTCGATCGCGGCGACGAGGCGCCCACCGACGGAGCCGCGTGCGACCGGTGCCGCCACGGCGTCGAGCGAGCACACACCGTACGCGGGGATGCCCAGCGCGTCGGCGAACGCCGCCGCCGTCGCCAGGCCCACCCGCAGGCCGGTGAACGGACCCGGACCCAGCCCGGCGACCACAGCGCCGAGATCCGCCGGCCTTCGCCCGGCCTCGGCGAGTACCTGCGACACCGACGGCGCGAGCAGCTCCCCGTGCCGCCGCGGGTCTACGGTCCGCCGTACGGAAAGCAAGGTCACCGCCGGTCCGCCGCCGGCGTGCTCGATCGAGACGAGCGCGGCGGTCACGGCGGGCGTCGCCGTGTCGACGGCCAGCACCAGGGTCTCGGGCACCGGCCGAGGGTAGTCGGGCCGTGCCCCGTACGTCCGCTCTGACCGTTACGGTGGGCGAATGCGCGGACGACTCCTGCTCGCCGGACTCGGCGCGCTGCTGGCCACCGGGTGCGCGACGACGGTCTCCGGCAACGGCACGTTCGCCGAGGACGCGCCGAGGCCGACGGGGTCCGGTCCCAGCGACGGGCCGTCGCCCTCGAACGGCAACGACGACCAGGGTTCGGGCGAGCGGCAGTCGCTGAACTGCGAGGGCGACAAGATCATCTCGCCGCGCGGCGCACCGTACTGTTTCGCGCAGCCCGACGGCTTCCAGGACGTGTCGAAGACGGTGACGGTCGACGCGATGGTGGGCGACGAGAAGTACCGGTCGGCGGTGGCGGTCGGCGACCGTGACCTGATCATCGTGACCGTGTACGAACTGCGGATCGACACCGACCCGGTCAGCGACGAGACGCTGGAGGCGGAGCTCCGGGGCGTGCTGGCCAACCTCAGCACGCAGGGTTTCGCCTTCGACAGCACGGTGGCCAAGCGCGACACGGTCGACGACGCGCGATCGTTCGGCTACCACGCCCGGCAGGCGAAGGAGCGCCTGGAGGCCGACGTGTACTTCATCTTCCGCGCCAAGAGCGAGGTCGAGGTCAACTGCCAGTGGAAGGACAAGCGCGCCGAGATCGAACGGGCCTGCGACGAGGTGCTCGGCTCGCTCCAGATCAAGGCGGTGACGTAGCCACCGCCGAGGTCAGCCCGGCCAGCCGCAACGCGCTCAGCCGCGGGGCCCAGCTCCCTCCGCGCGCGATGAGTTCGGCGGTCCGGTGCTCGCCCTCGCCCGACCGGGCCAGCCGGACCTCGAGATGGGCGTCGGCGAGGCGCTCGACCAGCCCGCTCCCCCATTCGACGACGGTGACCGACTCGTCCAGCGACGCGTCGAGGTCGAGGTCGTCGACCTCCGCGACCGAGCCGAGGCGGTACGCGTCGGCGTGCACCAAGGGCAGCCGGCCGCCGCAATGCACCCGAGCGATGACGAACGTCGGCGACGTCACCGGCCCGGTCACGCCGAGCCCAGAGCCGATGCCCTGTGCGAGCACGGTCTTGCCCGCGCCGAGCGGGCCGCTCAGCACGACCAGGTCACCCGCCCGGAGCACGGCGGCAAGCGCACGCCCGAGCGCGTACGTGTCCGCCGCGGTGGGCAGGACGACCCGCCACTGTCCGCCGGCCGCGGCCATCATGAGGTCCCGCCGTCGGCGCGAGGCGGATGGCCCGCCAGCACCGAGGCGACCAAGGCGAGATCGGCGCGCAGCGCGAGCAGAGGCGCGCCGGCCGGCCCGAACCGGACGGCCGCCGAGGGGTGGTACGTCGCGACCACCCGCCGCCCGCCGACCTCGTGCACCTGCCCGCGCACGGCGGCGAGCCGCACCCTCCGGCCGAGGAACCAGCTCGCTGCCGTCAGCCCCAGCGCGCATATCACATCCGGTTCGACGAGCTCCAGCTTGCGAACCAGCCACCCGCTGCACCGGGCGACTTCGTCGGGCTTCGGCGCGCGGTTCGCCGGCGGCCGGCACTGCACGACGTTCAGCACCGCCACATCCGCCCGGTCGATCCCGGCGCCGTGCAATAGCTCGTCGAGCAGCCGGCCCGCCCGGCCCACGAACGGTCGGCCGGCGCGATCCTCCTCCGCGCCCGGCGCCTCACCGACGAGCGCCAGCCGCGCGGCGCGGACCCCTCGCGCGCGGCTCGGCCGCGCCACCGCGGTCGGCGGGTCGCCGACGACCACCGTCGTCCGGTTCGCGACGAGCTCCGGGCACGCGGTGCACTGCTGGGACTTCGCCGCCAGCGCGTTCCAGGTACGGCAGTCGGCCGCGATCATGGCGACCTCGAGTGCCCCGGGCACCAGCCGGAACCGTGGGCCGGCGGGCTGCCCGGGCCCGTGCGGGCCCAGCGCGCCTTCCCTCACCGGTCGCCGCCGAGCGCGCGCATGCCTAGGCCTTCCGGGTGCGAGAGTGCAGGCCGCCGCCATACCGCCGCGCCGCGCGGTGCAGGAACGCGCGGAGCCGCAGGTTCACCAGCTCCGGCCGTTCCATCATGACCAGGTGGCCGGCGCCGTCGACGACGGCCAGCTCGGCATCGGGCAGCACCTCGACCATGGCTCGGCTGTGGTCGGCCGGCGTGAGCAGGTCCTTCTCCCCCACGACGATGATCGTCTCCACCGCATGCAGCACGCCGAGCGCCGCCATCTTGTCGTGCGAGTGCAGCGCCGGGTAGAAGTCCGCGATCACGTCCACCGGCGTGGCCGCGATCATCTGCCCCACGTACTCGACCAGCGCCGGGCTGACGTCCCGGGAGCCGAAGCTGTACCGCCGGGTGAGCAGCCAGGCGATGTCGCTGCCGATGCGCCGGCTGCGCTCGATCAGGGCCGCGCGGCGGCGCATGCCGCGCATCAGGTACGGCAGCACCGGCACGCGCAGCTTGGCGAGCGCCGACGGCAGGCCCAGCGTCACCTCGGCGAGCCGGCCGGTCGAGGTGGACAGCAGCCCCACCCCCAGCACCCGGGTGCCGAACAGCTCCGGCTGCGCGTCGGCCAGCGCCATGATCGTCATCCCGCCCATGGAATGGCCGACGAGCACCACCGGCTGGTCCGGCGAGGTCTGGTCGATCACCAGCTCTAGGTCGCGGCCGAGCTGGTCGATCGTCGCGGTCTCGGACGGCGCCCGGCCGGACCGGCCGTGGCTGCGCTGGTCGTAGAAGACCATCCGGATCGCCGGCCGGCGCATGTCGGCCAGCCCGCGGCGCTGGTAGTGCCATGAGCCCATGGCCAGCGAGTAGCCATGCACGAACACGACCGTGATCGGCGCGTCCGCCGGACCGACCTCCTCGACCTGCAGCGGAATGCCGTCCTCGGTGGTCACCGTGCGGCGCCGGTCGGCGGGCAGCCGGCCGTACGGCTCGACCGGGTCGTTCTCGTGCGCGTGCCGGATGCGCCCGATCGCGTACCGCTCGGCCGCCAGCCCGACCGCCGCTCCCGCGGCCAGCAGGCCCGCGGCACCCGCGACCAGGCCCGCCCGCCGCGCGGCTCCGCTCACGAGGCCGTCGTCCCGCGGTACGTGCGCGGCACCCGGGCGCCGACCCGGGTGACGATCTCGTACGAGATCGTGTCCAGCGCCTCGGCCCACTCCTGCGCCGTCGGCTCGCCGTCGTGCCCCGGCCCGAACAGCACGACCGGGTCACCGGCGGCCACCTCGTCGTCGCCCACGTCGACCACGAACTGGTCCATGCACACCCGGCCGCTGATCGTCCGGCGCCGGCCGCCCAGCAGCAGCGGTCCGATGTTCGTGGCGTTCCGCGGCACGCCGTCGGCATACCCCAGCGGGACCAGCGCCAGCCCGGTCTCAGCGGGCGCGGTGTAGACGTGTCCGTACGACACACCGCTGCCGGCCGGCACCCGCTTGGCCAGCGCGACCCGGCTCCGCAGGGTCAT
Organism: Actinomycetota bacterium; assembly: GCA_046744115.1. Taxonomy (GTDB): domain Bacteria; phylum Actinomycetota; class Actinomycetes; order Mycobacteriales; family CADCTP01; genus JBKOXW01. The sequence goes on from JBKOXW010000122.1 coordinate 9,168, forward strand.
GGCCGGCGTGAGGCCGAAGCCGGACTCGGCCGGCACCGGGCTCAGCCCGTACACGGCGATGCCCGGCCGGACCAGGTCGAAGTGCGCGTCCGGCCGGGTCAGCGTGGCGGCGGAGTTCGCCAGGTGGCGCAGCCGCGGCGTCACGCCGAGCCGGGCTGCCACCTCCAGCGCATCGGCGAACGCGGCGATCTGGCGGTCGGTGGTGGCGTGCCCGGGGGCGTCGGCGTGCGCGAAGTGGCTCCACACCCCGACGACCTCGATCTCGTCGGACGCGGCGGCCTTCGCCGTGGCCGTGACCAGGTCGGTCCAGTCGGCGGCGGTGGCGCCGCCGCGGGACAGTCCGGTGTCGACCTTCAGGTGGACCCGCGGCCGCCGCCCGGTCGCCCGCGCGGCCGCCACCAGTTCGGCGAGCGTCCACGGCGCGCTCACCGACAGGTCGACATCGGCGGCCACGGCGTCGACGAGCCGCTCGCCGGGCACCGCCAGCCAGCACAGCACCGGCGCCTCGATGCCCGCGGCACGCAGCGCCAGCGCCTCCTCCAGGAACGCGACGCCGAGCCAGCCGGCCCCGCCGGCGAGCGCGGCCCGCGCGCTGGGCACCAGGCCGTGCCCGTACCCGTCCGCCTTCACCACGGCCATGACCTCGGCGGACGTTCCCGCCGCCAGCAGCGCCACGTTGTCCCGGATGGCGTCGGTGTCGACCACGGCCTCGGTACGCGCCATGCGCCCCAGTCTCGCAGAGCCCGCCGAGTGGCCACGTCGGCCCGCACGTGGGCACGTTGGCCCGCGAGTGGGCACTTTCCGGCCGAGTGAGCGGCTACAGCTGCTCAGGCGCGGCCACACTGCCCCCTCAGACGTCCGAGCCGCGGACGGCGCGGAAAGAAGCCGGCAGCGCGTCCAGCACGCCCACCGCGGTGGTCGGCGCACCGTCGGCGGCCAGCCGGCCGGCGACGCCGTGCAGGTACGCGGCGCAGGCCGCCGCCGCGGCGGGCTCCACTCCGGCCGCGAGCAGCGCGCCGGCCAGCCCGGACAGCACGTCGCCGCTGCCGGCGGTGGCCAGCCACGGCGTGCCGGTCGGGTTCACGTACGCCAGCCCGTCCGGCCTGGCCACGATCGTGGCGTTGCCCTTGAGCAGCACGAGCGCGCCGAGGTCGGCGGCTAGCCGGCGGGCAGCGCCGAGCCGGTCCGGCCCGACGTCGGCGCCGGCGAGCCGGGCGAACTCACGGTCGTGCGGGGTGAGCACGGTCGGCGCGGCGCGGCGCCGCACGAGGTCGGGATCGCCGGCGATCAGTGTCGTGCCGTCCGCGTCGACCAGGACCGGTACGTCCGTGCCGAGTATGTCGGCGAGCAACGCCGCGGACTCCGCCTCGGTGCCGATGCCCGGTCCGGTCACCCACGCCTGCACGCGCCCGGCCTCGCTCGGCCGGCCGTCGCTCACGACCACCTCGGGCCACCGGTCGCGCACCCGGTCTGCGGCGGTGCCGGCGTAGCGCACCATGCCCGCCCCACCGCGCACGGCGCCGCCGGTGCACAGCACGGCCGCGCCGGTGTACGCGGTCGAGCCGGCGGCGACGCCGACGACGCCGCGGCTGTACTTGTCGTCGTCCGGCCCCGGCACCGGCACGAGCTGAGCGATGTCCGCGGCGTCGAGCACCCGGATCTGTGCCGGCGGCAGGTATGGTGCCAGGCCGATGTCGACGAGCCGGACCTCGCCGGCCCGCTCGGCGCCCGCGCCCATGAGCAGCCCGGGCCTGAGGCAGCCGAACGTCACGGTGACGTCGGCGTCGAACGCCGCGCCGGCGACCTCGCCGGTGTCCGCGGACACGCCGCTGGGCTCGTCGACCGCTACCAGCGCCGCGCCGGACTCGGCGGCCGCCTCGGCC
>JBKOXW010000014.1:0-16752 GCA_046744115.1 Actinomycetota bacterium
GCCGGCGACCTCGCGGAGCGCGCCGGGGATCTCGGCGAGCCGCTCGCCGGCGAGCACCACCGCGCCGCCGGCGCTGAGCGCGGCGGCGGCCGCCTCCTGCTCCGGCGTGTCCGGCTGGGCCGCGCCGGACAGCCGGCGGAGCACGCCGCGCTCCCGCCCCGGCACCGTCTGGACGAGCGTGCCGAGCGCCTTGCGCACCCCGTTGGACAGGAACGGCGCCACCGCGAAGACCTTGGTGCCCCGCCGCGCGGCCTTGCGCAGCCGGAGGAACACGATCGGCGACTCCTCCTCCGGCTCGAAGCCGACCAGCAGCACGGCGGGCGCGGAGTCCAGGTCGGCGTAGGTCACCCCGCCGCCGTCCGGCGTCACGGCGGCCACCTCGGCGGCCAGGAAGTCGAGCTCCTCGGCCGAGTGCGGGCGGGCCCGCAGGTCTACGTCGTTCGTGCCGAGCGCGACCCGGGCGAACTTGGCGTACGCGTACGCGTCCTCCTGCGTCAGCCGGCCGCCCGGCAGCACACCGACGCCGCCGGCGTCGCGCGCCTCGCGCAGCCCCTCCGCCGCGCGCTCGAGCGCGTCCGTCCACGACGACTCGACCAGCTCGCCGGACTCGTCCCGCGCCAGCGGTGCGGTGATCCGGTCCGGCAGGGTGGCGTAGGTGAACGCCCACCGGCCCTTGTCGCAGTTCCACTCCTCGTTCACCGCCGGGTCCTCGGCGGCCAGCCGGCGGGTCACCTTGCCGCGCCGCCAGTCGGTGCGTTGCGCGCACCCGGACGCGCAGTGCTCGCACACGCTCGGCGTGGACCTCAGGTCGAACGGGCGGGCGCGGAACCGGTAGGCGGCGCCGGTGAGCGCGCCGACCGGGCAGATCTGCACGGTGTTGCCGGAGAAGTAGGACTCGAACGGCTCGTCGGCGTAGATCGCGACCTGCTCCAGCGCGCCCCGCTCGAACAGCTCGATGAACGGGTCGCCGGCCACCTGCTGGGAGAACCGGGTGCACCGGGCGCACAGCACGCAGCGCTCCCGGTCGAGCAGCACCTGGGAGGAGATGGGGATGGGCTTCGGGAACGTCCGCTTGACGTCGCGGAACCGGGAGTCCGCCCGGCCGTTGCTCATCGCCTGGTTCTGCAGTGGACACTCGCCGCCCTTGTCACATATCGGACAGTCCAGCGGGTGGTTGATGAGCAGCATCTCCATGTTGCCCTGCTGCGCCTTGTCCGCGACCGGGGAGGTGAGCTGTGTCTTGACCACCATCCCGTCGGCCACCGTGGTCGTGCAGGAGGCGACGGGCTTGCGCTGACCCTCCACTTCGACCAGACACTGCCGACACGCGCCGATCGGGTCGAGCAGCGGGTGATCGCAGAACCGCGGGATCAGGATGCCGAGCTGCTCGGCCGCGCGGATGATCAGCGTTCCCTTCGGCACCCGCACCTCGAAACCGTCGATCGTGACGGCAACGAGGTTCTCCGGGGCCGGCGCCGGCTGCGCCGGCCGGTCTGGCGCGATGGTCATCAGGCCGCCCCGGCGGTCTCGGTGAGCGTGGCGGTCTCGGTGAGCTTGGCCCGCTCGTCCGGGCCGAGCAGTGCGACGTAGTCGTCCTTGAAGTACTTGATCGAGCTGACGATCGGGCTGACCGCACCGTCGCCGAGCGCGCAGAAGGCTCGGCCGAGGATGTTGTCGCAGGTGTCTAGCAGCGTGTCGAAGTCCTCGACGGTGCCCCGGCCCTGCACGAACCGCTCCAGGATCTGCACCATCCAGTAGGTGCCCTCGCGGCACGGCGTGCACTTGCCGCACGACTCGTGCGCATAGAACTCGGTGAACCGGAGCACCGCGGGCACGATGTTCACGGTCTCGTCGAAGATCATCAGGGCGGCGGTACCCAGCAGCGAGCCGGCCGCGGCCACGCCCTCGAACGACAGCGGCACGTCGAGGTGGTCGGCGGTGAGGAACTGCGTGGACGAGCCGCCCGGGGTCCAGAACTTCAGCGCCCGCCCGTCCCGCATGCCGCCAGCGAGCTCGAGCAGCTCGCGCAGGGTGGTGCCGAGCGGCACCTCGTACTGCCCGGGCCGGGTGACGTGCCCGGACAGAGAGAAGATCTTGGGTCCGGGGGACTTCTCGGTGCCCATCGAGCGCCACCACTGCGCGCCGCCGAGCACGATATAGGGCACGCTCGCGATCGACTCGACGTTGTTCACCACGGTCGGGCAGGCGTACAGGCCGGCCACGGCCGGGAACGGCGGGCGCAGCCGTGGCTGCCCCCGGTAGCCCTCCAGCGAGTCCAGCAGCGCGGTCTCCTCGCCGCAGATGTACGCGCCGGCCCCACTGTGCACGACGACGTCCAGGTCGAAGCCGGAGCCGAGGATGTCGGCGCCGAGGTAGCCGGCCTCGTACGCGTCCGCGATCGCCGCCCGCAGCCGGCGCAGGCAGTGCACCAGCTCGCCGCGCAGGTAGATGACCGCGAGGTGGGAGCGAATCGCGTACGCCGCGATCACGATCCCCTCGATCAGCGAGTGCGGGTCGGCCATCATCAGCGGGGTGTCCTTGCACGTGCCCGGCTCGCCCTCGTCGGCGTTGACGACCAGGTAGTGCGGCTTCCCGGCGCCCTGCGGGATGAACCCCCACTTCATGCCGGTCGGGAAGCCGGCGCCGCCGCGGCCGCCGAGCCCGGAGTCCTTGACCAGCTGGATGATCTCGTCCGGGTGCATCCCCAGCGCCCGGCGCAGCGCCTGGTAGCCCTCGAGCTCCTGGTACCGGCGCAGCGTCCACGACTGCGGGGACAGCCAGCGCTTGGTGAGCACCGGGGTGAGCGGCACGGTCAGTCCCCCTTCCGCCGCGGCGCGGGCGTGCCGCTCTCGGCCGCCGGCTCCGAGGACACCGTCTCGGGATACGCCGGGGCGCTCTCGCCGCGCTCCACCGCGAGCCGCGCGCCGATCAGCGTCGGCTCGCCGGCCGGCCCGGCGTCGACGGCGCCGGGCCGCTCGTCGGCGAACCCGGCGAGCTGGCGCGACATCTCCTGGAACGTACACAGTGGAGCGCCGCGGCTCGGGTCCGGCCGCCCGCCGTTGCGCAGCTCCTTGACCAGACCAAGCGCCGACTCCGGCGTCTGGTTGTCGAAGAACTCGTAGTTGACGGTGACCACGGGGGCGTAGTCGCAGGCCGCCAGGCACTCGGCGTGCTCCAGCGTGACCTGACCGTCCTCTGTGGTCTCGTTGTGGCCGACGCCGAGATGGTCGGACAGCGTGCGGAAGATTGCGTCGCCGCCGAGGATCCCGCACATCGTGTTCGTGCAGATGCTGACCAGCCAGTCGCCGGCCGGTCGGCGCTTGTACATCGTGTAGAACGTGGCCACCGCGGCGACCTCGGCCTTGGTCAGCCCGAGCTGCTCGGCGCAGAACGCGATGCCGTCCGGGCTGACGTACCCCTGCTCGGCCTGCACCAGGTGCAGCATCGGCAGCAGCGCCGAGCGCGGCCGCGGGTAGCGGGCGACGATCTCGGCGGCCCGCGCCCGCGTCTCGTCACTGAACGAGCTCATCGGTCCACCCCGCCCATGATCGGGTCGATCGACGCGACACACGCGATGACGTCGGCAAGCAGCCCGCCCTCGGTCAGCGCCGGCGCGGCCTGCAGGTTGACGAACGAGGGGTCGCGCACGTGCACCCGCCACGGTCTCGTGCCACCGTCGCTGACGACGTGGTAGCCGAGCTCGCCGCGGGGCGACTCGATCGGCACGTACACCTGCCCCGGCGGCACCCGGAAGCCCTCGGTGACGAGCTTGAAGTGATGGATCAGCGCCTCCATCGACTGGCCCATGATCTTCTTGACGTGGTCGAGCGAGTTGCCCAGGCCGTCCGGGCCGAGCGCGAGCTGCGCCGGCCAGGCGATCTTGCGATCGGTGACCATCACCGGGCCTGGCTCGAGCCGGCGCAGCACCTGCTCGACGATCTTCAGAGACTCGCGGATCTCCTGCACCCGCACCACGTACCGGGACCAGCAGTCGGCGTCGGTGTGCGTGGGCACCTCGAAGTCGTAGCTCTCGTACCCGCAGTACGGCATGACCTTGCGCAGGTCCCAGGGCAGCCCGGCGGCGCGCAGCAGCGGCCCGGTCACGCCGAGCGACAGGCAGCCAGGCACGTCGAGGTAGCCGACGCCCTTGAGCCGGCGGTGCCAGACCGGCTGCCCGGTCAGCAACCGCTCCAGGTCGTCCACCTCGCGCCGCATCTTCGCCAGCCAGGTGCCGATCTCCTCGACCGCGCCCGGCGGCAGGTCCTGGGACACGCCACCGGGCCGGACGTACCCGTGGTTCATCCGCAGCCCGGTGACCAGCTCCAGGATGTCCAGGCACCACTCGCGGGCGCGGAAGCCGTTCGTCATCGCGGTGAGCGCGCCCAGCTCCAGGCCGCCGGTGGCGAACCACACCCAGTGCGAGGCCACCCGGTTGACCTCCATCAGCAGCACCCGCAGCAGCGTGGCGCGCGGCGGCGCCTCGATGCCGAGCAGCTTCTCCACCGCCAGGCAGTACGCGGCCTCGTTGAAGATCGGGGACAGGTAGTCGGCCCGGGTGACGAACGTGACGCCCTGCGTCCACGTGCGGTACTCGGTGTTCTTCTCGATCCCCGTGTGCAGGTAGCCGATGACCAGCCGGGTCTGGGTGACGGTCTCGCCCTCGAGCTCCAGCACGAGCCGGAGCACGCCGTGCGTGGACGGATGCTGGGGCCCCATGTTCAGCACCAGCCGCTCCTCGGCGATCGGGTCGCCGGTCGCGAGCAGGTCCTCCCAGTCCCCACCGGTGACCGTGTAGACACGGCCCTCGGTCGTCTCCCGCGCGGACGCGTACGGATCGGCGGTCACGGGGCGAACTCCAGCGCGAGCACAGCCATCAGTCGTAGGCCCTCCGCTCGTCCGGCGGCGGGATAGAGGCGCCCTTGTACTCGACCGGCACGCCGCCGAGCGGGTAGTCCTTGCGCTGCGGGAAGCCCTCCCAGTCGTCGGGCATCAGGATCCGGGTCAGCGCGGGATGGCCGTCGAAGACGATCCCGTACATGTCCCAGGTCTCCCGCTCGTGCCAGTCCGCGGTCGGGTAAACCTGGGTCACCGACGGCACGTGCGGGTCCTCGGCGGTGACCGACACCTCCAGCCGGAGCAGCCGGCGGTACGTCATCGAGGTGAGGTGGTAGACCGCGTGCAGCCGGGTCGGCGTGCCCAGATAGTCCACTCCGGACACGCTGGAGCACAGCTCGAACCGGAGCGCCGGGTCGTCTCGCAGCGTCCGGCACAGCCCGACCAGGTGCTCGCGGCGGACGTGGAACGTCAGCTCGCCGCGGTCGACGACCACTGTGGACACCGCGTCGCCGAAGTCCGGATAGGCCGCGGCGAGTGCATCGGCGACCTCGTCGAAGTACCCGCCGTACGGCCGCTCGGCGGGCGGCGCCAGGTACGGCCGGCGGATCAGCCCGCCGTAGCCGGACGTGTCGCCGGAGTCGTGCGCGCCGAACGCGCCGCGCTCGACCTCGCCCGGCCCCGCCTCGTCCGGCGTCGGGTACTTCTGGATCTGGCCGGCGGGCAGTCGCGGCTCGTCGCCCGACGTCATCGTCCGAACCTCACCGACGACGCAACCAGATCGTGCCGCTGGCCCTCGACCTGCTTCGCCCGCTTCGGCCCGAGCGGCTCGTGCATGATCTTGTCGTGCAGCTTGAGGATCGAGTCGATGAGCATCTCCGGCCGCGGCGGGCAGCCCGGCAGGTACATGTCCACCGGCACGATGTGGTCGACGCCCTGCACGATCGCGTAGTTGTTGAACATGCCGCCGGAGGAGGCGCAGACGCCCATCGAGAGCACCCACTTCGGCTCCGGCATCTGGTCGTAGATCTGCCGGAGCACGGGCGCCATCTTCTGGCTCACCCGGCCGGCGACGATCATCAGGTCGGCCTGCCGCGGCGAGGCGCGGAAGACCTCCATGCCGAACCGGGCCAGGTCGTACCGCGGGCCGCCGCTGGCCATCATCTCGATCGCGCAGCAGGCCAGGCCGAACGTGGCCGGCCAGAGCGAGGACTTGCGGGTCCAGTTGACCAGCTTCTCCACCGTGGTCAGCAGGATGCCGCTGGGCACCTTCTCCTCGAGGCCCATCTCAGTTCCAATCCAGCCCGCCGCGGCGCCACACGTAGGCGTACGCGATGAAGACGGTGCCGATGAACAGGGTCATCTCCACGAGCCCGAGCAGGCCCAGTGCGTTGCTCGCGACCGCCCACGGGTAGAGGAAGATGATCTCGATGTCGAAGACGATGAACAGCATCGCGGTCAGGTAGAACTTCACCGGGAACCGGCCGGCCCCGACCGGCTGCGGCGTCGGCTCGATGCCGCACTCGTACGCGTCCAGCTTCGCCCGGTTGTAGCGGCGCGGGCCGAGGAACGGCGCGATCGTCACCGAGAAGAGCGCGAACGCCGCGGCCAGCACGAACAGCGCGACGATCGGGATGTACGGGCTCAGCATCCGGGCGTCCTCCCTCCTCGTGCTCCTCGTGCGGTCCGGCCGCCCGTGGGCAGGCTATTGGTTGGGCCCGCCCGCCTAGACGGCGGGGGCGAGCTTGGTCATGGCGGTGATGACCCGGTCCATGGCGTCCCCACCGCGCGGGTCGGTCAGGTTGGCGAGCAGCTTGAGCACGAACCTCATCAGCACCGGATGGGGCATGCCGTGCCGGGTGGCGATCTTCATCACGTGCGGGTTGCCGATGAGGCGGACGAACACCGCGCCGAGCCGGAAGTAGCCGCCGTAGCCGGCCCGCAGCGCCTCCGGGTACGCGCGCAGCGCCCGCTCCCGCGCGGGGCCGGCCGGCCGGGCCAGCGCCTGCGTGACGTGCTCGGCGGCGAGCCGGCCGGACTCCATCGCGTAGGCAATGCCCTCGCCGTTGAACGGGTTCACCGCGCCGCCGGCGTCGCCGACGAGCAGCAGCCCACGGGTGTAGTGCGGGGTGCGGTTGAAGCCCATGGGCAGCCCGCCGCCGCGCACCGGACCGGTCGCGTTCTCCTCCGCGAAGCCCCACTCGGCCGGCAACGTGGCCAGCCAGCGGCCGAGCATCGCCCGGTAGTCGGTGTGCCGGAACGCGGCCGACGAGTTGAGGATGCCGAGGCCCACGTTGGACGTGCCGTCGCCGACGCCGAAGATCCAGCCGTAGCCGGGCAGCTGCCGGCGCTCGCCGCCCCCGTCGCCGTCCCACAGCTCCAGCCAGGACTCCAGGTGGTCGTCGTCGGTGCGGGGGCTGGTGTAGTAGCGCCGCACCGCTACCCCCATCGGCCGGTCGGACCGCTTGCCGATGCCGAGGCTCAACGCGAGCCGGCCCGACACCCCGTCGGAGGCGACCACGACCGGCGCCCGGAACGTGGCCGGCACCTTGTCCGCCCCGGTCTGCGCCGTGACCCCGGCGACCCGGCCGGCGGTGTCGGTGGCGGCGCCGGTGACGGTGATCTGTTCGTGCAGGCGCGCGCCGGCCTTCTCCGCCTGCCGGACCAGCACCTCGTCCAGGTCCAGCCGCGGGCGGACCAGGCCGAAGTCGGGGAAGCTGGCCAGCTCCGGCCAGGGCAGCTCCAGCCGGAGCCCGCCGCCGATGACGCGCAGCCCCTTGTTGCGGATCCAGCCGTCACTCTCGGCGATGCCGACACCCATGGCGATCAAGCTCTGCACCGAGCGGGGGGTCAGCCCGTCGCCGCACACCTTCTCCCGCGGGAACCGCGACTTCTCCAGCAGCAGCACGTCCAGGCCCGCCATGGCGAGGTAGTGCGCGGTGGTCGCGCCGCCCGGGCCGGCGCCGACGACGATCACGTCCGCGTCGTACTCGCTGGTGGTCATCCGGACTCCGGCGGGCTGTGAACGGGCTTGTGAACGCTTTCACGAGGTGGCCAGCGTCAGTGTAGGACCGGTGTTGTGGCGGCGCTCACCCGCCCCGGGCGCAGCCGGCGTGATCAGCGGACGGCCCGGTGCAGGGCGACGATGCCGCCGGTGAGGTCGCGCCAGGCGACCCGCTGCCAGCCGGCGTCGGCGATCCGCGCCGCCAGCGCCGGTTGGTCGGGCCAGGCGCGGATGGATTCGGCGAGGTAGACGTACGCGTCGGGGTTCGTGGCCACGCCGCGGGCGACCGCCGGCAGCGCGCGCATCAGGTACTCGGTGTAGGCGGTGCGGAACGGTCCCCAGGTCGGCCGGCTGAACTCGCAGACCACCAGCCGGCCGCCGTGCCTGGTGACCCGGGCGAGCTCGCGCAGCGCGGCATCGGCGTCGGCGACGTTGCGCAGCCCGAACGAGATGGTGACCGCGTCGAACGCGCCGTCGCCGAACGGCAGCCGCAGCGCGTCGGCGGCCACCATCGGCGACCGCCGGCCGGCGCGCCGACCGGCGCGAAGCATGCCAAGGGAGAAGTCGGCGGCGACCGCGTGGACGCCGGAGCGAGCCAGCTCGACCGTGGACACCGCGGTGCCGGCGGCCACGTCCAGCACCCGCTCACCGGGCCGCGAGGCCAGCGCGTCGCGGGTCGACCGCCGCCAGGCCCGGTCCCGCCCAAACGACAGCACGGTGTTCGTCAGGTCGTACCGCCGGGCCACCCCGTCGAACATCGCCGCCACCTCGGCCGGCTGCTTGTCCAACGACGCCCGCCCCACCCGCCCATCCTCCCCCACCCGCCGAGCGAGCCACTCCAACCCCCGCGAGTGAGCACGTCGGTGCCGAGTGGGCGCATCTGGGCGCTCACTCGCGGCCGAAGTGCTCACTCAAGCGGCGTATCGGCGGTGGACGACGGTGCCGGCGAGGACCGTGCCGGCGCAGCGACCGGCGCCGGCCGTGACGAGCGCGGTGTACGGATCGTCGGCCGGGCCGACCGGCACGTCGAAGGCGGCGAGGTCGGCGCGGGCGCCGGGGCGCAGGACACCGACGTCTTTCAGGCCCATCGCCCGGGCGCCGCCCACAGTCGCGGCCCCGACCAGCCAGCGGTCGAGGCCGTCCTCCGCGGATCCCTGGCGCAGCGCCGTCCCGCGCAGCGCCGCGAGGTCGGCGAGCAGGTCCAGGCTGGGCACCGATGCGAGCGAGTCGGTGCCGACCGCGACCGGAGCGCGCTCGGCCCGGTACGCGGCGACCGGCGCCTCGCCGACGCCGAGCACTCGGTTCGACCGCGGGCACAGCGTCACCGCGGTGGCGTGCTCGCGCAGCAGCGCCCGGTCCGTGGCGTCGCAGTGCACGCCGTGCGCCACGTGCGTGTCCGGCCCGAGCGCGCCGAGCTCGACCAGCTCCGCCACGGGCGTGCGGCCCGAGCCACCGCCGGCCATCAGCTCCATCGCCAGCCCGAAGCCCCGGTTCGCGTCGGCGAACGGGCCCGAGCCGGTGGCGACGTACTCCACCTCGTACGGCGACTCGGCGGCGTGCGGGTGCAGCCGGAGCCCGCGCTCGCGGGCCAGCGCGACGCAGTCCCGCACGACCGCGGTGCCGAGCGTGTAGAGCGTGTGCGGGCTCACCCCGACGCGCCGCGCTGTCGCACGGTCCACAACGGACAGGAGCCGCTGCCGGCGGTCGGCCCAGTTCGCCTCGTCGGCGCCGACCGTCTCCACGTAGCTGATCCCGGCCAGCCCGGACTCGGCCAGTACGTCCACCACGACCGGGTGCGCGGCGACGTCGGCGACACAGGTCGTCCCGGTGCGCAGCAGCGCGGCGACACCGTCCTCAGTGGACCGACGCCAGTCGACCTCGGACATCCCCCGGTTGCGCGGCACGAACTCCATGATCCAGTCGAGGAAGTCCACGCCGGACCGGCACTTGTCCGCGTACCACGAGTACTGCAGGTGCGCGTGCGCGTTCACCAGCCCGGGCGTGAGCACCCCGGGCCATTCGACCACTCCGCCTCGGCCGTCCCAGTCGCGGCGCGGCCCGACCCAGACGATCCGGTCCCCGTCGACCACGACCCCGCCGTCCCGGATCGGCGGCGCGCACACCGGCACGACCACATCTGCCGCATGCATCGTCACCGCCACCCGCGCGATGCTACGGAGCCGAGCCTTGGCCCATGGCCGTCCGCCAGAACGCGTCACCCATGACGCGATCCGGCGGACAGCTTCCCCGCCCTGTGGATGATGCCCACGGGGACCTGCGCCGACTCGGCACGCTGGCATGGTGCTCGGACGGCTCGACGAGACTGCGGCGGCCCAGGAAGGTGTCGTGTCGCGCGCGCAGCTGCGGGCCATCGGCGTGAGCCGGCATGCGATACGCAGCCAACTCAGGGCCCGACGGTGGATCCGGGCCGGTGCCCGGGTGGTCGTCCTGCAGACGGGCTCGCTCACCCGCCGGCAGCGGTGGTGGGTCGCGGTCCTGCACGCCGGCCCACGCTCTGCGCTGCACGGCCACACCGCAGCCGAGGCGGGCGGCCTGCGGGGATGGGAGCGCCGAGCGGTGCACGTCATCGTGCCCAAGGGGACTCACGTGCCGCCGCTGAACGGCGTCGTGGTGCACGAGTCCCGGCGGCTCGGACCGGCGGAACTTCATCCGGCGCACGAGCCCAAGCGCATCCGAATCGCCCGCGCGGCTGTCGAAGCGGCCAGCGCCGAGCCGACAGCGCGGGTCGGTTGCGCGCTGCTCGCCGCAGTCGTGCAGCAGCGGCTGGCGAGCGCGGAGCAGCTCCGAGCGCAGCTCGACTCGGCGGGTCCGGTGCGGGGCCGCCAGCTGCTCCTTCACGCGCTCGATGACATCTCCGGCGGCGCACAGTCGCTGTCCGAGATCGACTTCGTGCGGCTGTGCCGGCGGGCGGGCCTTCCGGCGCCGGAGCAGCAGGCGGTGCGCACCGACGCGCAGGGCAGGCGGCGCTACCTGGATGCCGTGTGGCGAAGGCGAGACGGTCGATCCGTGATCGCTGAGGTGGACGGCGCGCTGCACCTGCTCGCGTCGACGTGGTGGGACGACATGGCCCGGCAGAACGAGCTAGCGATCGGCAGCGACGCGATCATCCTGCGCTTCCCGAGCGTGGTGATCCGCTCGGACGAGTGGGCGGTGGCCGGCCAGATCGGACGGGCCCTCGGGCTGTCCGTCAGATCGCGCCGCCGGTGACGCGATGCCGCGGACAGCCCTTCGTTCGACTCGATCAGGCGGAGGCGGCGGCGTCCAGCAGCGGCAGGGCCATGGACGAGTAATGCGAGACGACGCGGTCGTCGACCGGGTCGTTCGCGGGGTCGTCGTGGATGACCAGCCGGCGGTAGAGCGTGTCCCGCTGCGCCGGGATGCGCCCGGCGGTGCGGATCAGGTGGATCAGCTCCTGCCGGTTGGACCGGTGCCGGGCGCCCGCCGAGGAGACCACGTTCTCCTCCAGCATCACCGAGCCGAGGTCGTCGGCGCCGAAGTGCAGCGTGAGCTGACCTGCCGCCTTGCCGGTGGTCAGCCACGACCCCTGCAGGTGCGCGACGTTGTCGAAGAACAGCCGCGCCACCGCGAGCAGCCGCAGGTACTCCAGCGTCGTGGCCTGCGTGCGGCCCTTGAGGTGGTTGTTCTCCGGCTGGTACGTCCACGGGATGAAGGACCGGAACCCGCCGGTGCGGTCCTGCACGTCCCGGATCATCCGCAGGTGCTCGATGCGTTCGGCGTTGGACTCGCCGGTGCCCATCATGAACGTCGCGGTGGACTCCACACCCAGCTCGTGTGCCGTCTCCATGACCTGCAGCCAGACCTCGCCGGTCTCCTTCAGCGGCGCGATCGCGGTACGGGCCCGGCGCACCAGGATCTCCGCACCCGCCCCGGCGAACGAGTCCAGCCCCGCCGCGTGCAGCCGCGAGATCACCGTCCGGAAGTCCAGGCCGGACGTGCGCGCGATGTGCACCACCTCGGAGCCGCCGAGCGAGTGCAGCGCCAGCTGCGGGTACGCGGCCTTGATCGCCGCGAACGTCCCCTCGTACCACTCGATCCCGAGGTCGGGCGAGTGGCCGCCCTGCAGCATGATCTGGGTGGCGCCGAGCTCGACCGCCTCGCCGCACCGGCGCAGGATCTCCTCGACCGAGTGCGTCCAGCCCTCCTCGTGCTTCGGCGGCCGATAGAACGCGCAGAACTTGCACGCGGTCACGCAGACGTTCGTGTAGTTGATGTTGCGGTCGATGAGGTACGTCGCGACGTTGTCCGGGTACCGCCGGCGCCGGACCGCGTCCGCCGCCGAGCCGAGCGCGTGCAGCGGTGCGGACGTGTAGAGCAGCAGGGCCTCGTCCGGGCTGATCCGGCCGCCATCGGCCGCCCGGTCCAGCACCGTACGGATCTCCCGCGCCACGGTCACCGCCTCAGCGTAACCACCGGACCGGAGACCGGCGGCGGGAGGGCGCCACCGACGTCGGTCAGCGTGATCTGATCCAGCGCGTCGGCGAGCAGGTCGGCCTCGGCGTCGGTCAGGTGGCTGGCCAGCACCTGACGCACGCACTCGGCGTGGATCTCGGCCGCCTCGTGCAGGAGCGCGGTCAGGGCGAGGCGGACGCCACGCCGGTCCGTGGGGTCGCCCTCCCGCCGAACGAGGCGCTGCTGCTCCAGCCGGGCGACGAGCCGGCTGAGCGCGGGCTGGCTGAGCCGGATCGACCGGTTGAGTCGCGCATCCGTACGCCGTCCCTGCCCCCGTCGGCCAGCCGCACGAGGGTCTCGAAGCCGTTGACGCTCAGCCGGCACCGTATCGACAGCTCGGCCCTCAGCCGCTCGGTGACGACGGCATGCGCCTGCGCCATCGCGACCCAGGCCCGGGCGCACGCGTACTGGGCGGTCGCGGTGGTCATCGTTCGGGTCCGTCCAATGATGGGTTCAGAGCCGCAGGGTGGCCCCACCGGACAGCAGGCCGTCGTGGAACTCGAGCCGCTCCGGGGTGGCGTCCTCGGCCACGTCGAACGCCATCGTTCCGCGCACCGTGTTGCCCGGGTTCACCTCTCCCCAGAGCGTCTGGTTGTCGATCACGAACCGGGCCCGGAAGTCGGCGTGGTACTCGCGGTCGTTCGCATCGAACAGCTTCTGCACCGGCTCGTAGAGGGTGCGCGGCTCGGTGCCGATGTTGCGGACGTCCACGCGACCCACGCAGTACTGCCCCTGCGGCCGGAGCACCCGCGGCGGCTGGCCGATCCGCTGCACGCCGCATCGCCATGACCGCAGCACGAACTCGAGCTGCCCGTCCCGGACGGGTGCGCCGACCCCGCTGGCCTCGCTACCGGGCACCGTGCCGCGCTCGCCCGGATCATTCGGGTCGTCCGGCCGGGCCGCGCTGAACAGCAGCACGGCGAGAACGGCGATCGGCAGGAGGTACCGCTTCTTCCGGTACCACCGGCGCTTCCTCGGCTGGGGCGGGTAGACGTACGGAGGCGGTGGCGGCGGTCCGGGCGGCGGAGCGCCGCCCGGATGCCGGGTGAGCGCGCGGGTACGCGGCGGCATGACCGCGGTGGGCGGTGGCATGACCGCGGTGGGCGGTGGCATGACCGCGGTGGGCGGTGGCATGACCGCGGTGGGCGGTGGCATGACCGCGGTGGGCGGTGGCTGACCGGGCCCGGGACGCGGTACGGCGGCCGTACCCCCCAGCCCGAGGCGCACGAGCTGGGTTGCGGCTGCCGTGGCGGCGCCCGCCGGGTCGGCCAGCGGGACGGGCTGACCCAGCGCGGCGGTTCCGCCGAGCAGGGACAGCACGAGGTCGCGAGCGGCCGGCCGCTGGGCCGGGTCCTTCCGCAGCGCGAGCTCGACCAGCGGGCGCAGCGCGCCGTCCACGCCGGCCAGGTCGGGCACGTCGTGCACGACCCGATACGCCAGCGCCGTCGGCCCGCCGTCCTGCCCCCACGGGTTGCGCCCGGTCGCCGCGTAGGCGACCACGCTGCCCCAGCTGAAGACGTCGGCCGCCGGGCCGACCACGCCGCCTGCGATCTGCTCCGGCGCCATCCAGCCGGGCGTGCCGAGCACCGTGCCGACCTGGGTCAGGCGCCGCGCCGAGTCCAGCGCCCGGGCGATGCCGAAGTCGATCACGCGCGGACCGGACAGGGACAGCAGCACGTTCGCCGGCTTGAGGTCGCGGTGCACCAGGCCGGCGGCGTGGATCGCGGCCAGCGCCGCGGCGACGCCCAGCGCCACTCCGGCGAGCGTGGAGCCATCCAGCGGCCCGCGCTCGTCGACGGCCTGGCGCAGCGAGACGCCGTCGACGTACTCGGTGACCAGATACGGCGGCTCCGCGTCCGGGTCGGCGTCGACCACCCGCGCGGTGCAGAACGGGGCCACCCGGCGGGCCGCGGCGACCTCCTCCCGGAACCGAGCGCGGAACCCCGCGTGGGCGGCGAGGTCCGGATGGACCACCTTGACCGCGACCCGCATGTCGGGCACGCCCGGCGCGCCGGCGGCGGCCGGCTGTCCCAGGTAGACGGTGCCCATGCCGCCTCGGCCGAGCCGGCCGAGCAGCCGGTACGCGCCGACCACTGCCGGGTCGCCGGGCGCGAGGGGAGCGACCACGCCGTAGGAGTATGCCCGGACCGCGGCGAACGGCCGGTCAGACCTCGGCAAAGATCGGGATGACGCCGGGCGGCACGGCCCCGTACCGGCCGGCCCGCCGGGCGAACTCGGCGAGGCCGGCGA
Organism: Actinomycetota bacterium; assembly: GCA_046744115.1. Lineage (GTDB taxonomy): Bacteria > Actinomycetota > Actinomycetes > Mycobacteriales > CADCTP01 > JBKOXW01. The sequence goes on from JBKOXW010000014.1 coordinate 14,579, forward strand.
GCTGTCGCTCGCCGAGCGAGAAGTCGAGCGTGCGGAAGTAGGTGGCGAGCGTGGCGGCGTCGAACTCGGCCCACCGCGCCGCTCGCGCTGCGACCTCCTCCACCTGGCGCGCGGCCCGCTCCCGGCTGTCCAGGAACGCCTCGTGCACGTCCTTGACCAGGCCCGGTTGCGCCGCGGCGAAGTCCCGGCGCACCGCCCAGACCGCGAACACCATCGGCAGTCCGGTCCAGTCCCGCCAGGCGGCGCCGAGGTCCTGTACGGCCAGGCCCTGGCGGGGCGCGTGGTACGTCGCCCGCAGCGCGGCGTCGCCGATGAGCACCGCGCCGGCCGCCTCGCGCATCATCGCGCCGAGGTCGGGCGGGCAGGTGAAGTACGCGGGCCGCACCCGGTGCACCTCGGCGAGCCACATCTGGGCCAGCAGCACGCTGGTGCGGCTGGTCGAGCCGAGCGCGACCCGCGCTCCGTCCAGCTCCGGCGGCGGCCGCTGGGAGACGAGGTTGCAGGACAGCACCGGGCCGTCGCTGCCGACCGCGAGGCCGGGCAGCAGCACGAGCTCCGCGGCGTGCCGGAGGTACTCGACCAGGCTGATCGGGCCGATGTCGAGGTCACCGGCGACCAGGGCGTCGTTCAGCCGGTCTGGGGTGTCCTTGGTGAGCTCAACGTCCAGCAGCGCGCTGTTCTGCACCAGCCCCCAGTACAGCGGCAGGCAGTTGAGGAACTGGATGTGCCCCACCCTGGGGCGGCGCACCGACTCCGTGCTCATTGGCTCATCGGGGTCACGGTATGTCGCTGGTGGACGCGGCCCGCGATCGGGGTGCCGTTCTGTCGGCGCGTGGTGCGAGAGTGCGACGCATGGCGACATGGGACGAGTTCGCCGCGGCCGCGCCGGAGCTCGCCGCCCGGGTGCGGGCGCGGTTTGACGCGCACAAGCACAAGATGATGGCCACGCTGCGCCGGGACGGCTCGCCGCGGATCAGCGGGATAGAGACCACGTTCCACGACGGCGAGTTGTGGCTGGGCATGATGGACGGCTCGCGCAAGGCGCTGGACCTGCGCCGGGACCCGCGGGTCGCGATCCACAGCGCGAGCCTGGACCCGCAGATGTCGGACGGCGACGCGAAGGTCGCCGGCCGCGCCGTCGAGATCCACGACGAGCAGACGAAGCGGGACCTCATGCGCGCCGTGCAGGAGGAAAGCGGCGAGGAGGCGCCGCCCGGTCCGTACCACCTGTTTCGGGTCGACCTGACCGAGGCGGTGCTGACCCGGGTGGGGACCCCGGCGGACCACCTGGTGATCGACTCCTGGCACGAGGGAACCGGGCTACGCCAGGCGAAACGGCGTTGAGCCCGCGCCGCGCCCAGGCGACGACCGGCTGCGTTCTCGTCGTCGCCGGTAGCTTTCCTACCGGCTTCCTCCTCGGGCCTTGCCGGATCGCCGCCTGGAGTCGCGGCGCGGCGGACTGCCTACTTGGCCGGGTCGTCGTCGCCGCGCAGGCGGGCGCGCAGGTCGGCGCGGCGGGCCTGGCGAGCGGCGAGACGCCGCTCGACCTCGGCGCCGAGGGCGGCTCGCTGGCCCGCCAGCAGGACATACGACAACGGCAGGCTGAGCAGCACGGCCAGCGCGGCGAGAACGAGGCCGCGGGCGCCGACGAGGTAGAGCACGACGGCGACGGCGGCCAGCAGCAGCAGCCGGGCACTCGTGTAGACGGCGAACGCCTTCACCGCTTTACCGTACGGCGCCCGGCCAGGGCCGCGGCGAGCAGGATCCGGGCGGCGCCCACGAGCGCGCAGGCGAAGCCGCACGCGATCTCGGCGCGCCACCAGGACTGGGGCCGGAGCGCGGCGAGCCCCAGCCAGACCGCTCCGACCGCCGCGAGCATGATCGCGATCTCGGCCAGTCGAACCGGGATCCGCCGCGGTAGCCGATCCCAGAGCGGCAGCGCGAGCACGAGGAACGCGTGCACCGGCGGCTGCCCGTCCAGTGGGCCGACGAACCCGTCGACCGCGAGGGCCACGGTGACACCGACCACCACCAGCACGATCAGCTCGGCGATGTCGCCAACGACGCCCGCCCTGCGCAGCCCCGCCCACCGCAGACCAGCCCGCCGCCCCGGCGGGGCCGTGCGGGACCCCGCCACGTCCACCGCTGGAGCCGGGTCCGGCCCGGGCGAGGGC
>JBKOXW010000159.1:0-13054 GCA_046744115.1 Actinomycetota bacterium
CCTGTCTCGTGGGCTCGGAGATGTGTATAAGAGACAGCGGCACCATCGGTCGCCGATGCGGTCGCGGTCGCCGCGATCCGCGGCCTGCTCGACCGCCGGGCGGCGGCGCTGCTCCGTCGCGACCGGGCCGGCTGGCTGGCCGACCTCGACCCGCGGCAGGCCGCGTTCCGGTCCCGGCAGGCGGCGGTGTTCGCCAACCTCGCCGCGGTCCCGCTCACCGCCTGGCGATACGAGGTCGACCCGCGCCGGGACCGTACCCGGACCCACTGGCGAGGCAGGTACGGCGGCCGGGTCTGGGCGCCGGCCGTCGCCCTCCGGTACGCGCTCGCCCGGGTCGACGGCAGGCCGACCGCCCGGCCGCAGGTGCTCGTCTTCACCCACCGCGGCGGGCGGTGGTACCTGGCCGCCGACGACCAGCCCGCCGCCGACGGCACCCGCACCTGGCGCGGGCTGTGGGACTTCGGCCCCATGCTCGCCCGGCGCGGCAGGTCGAGCCTGGTTCTCGGCCACCCGTCGCACGCGGACCGGCTCGGGTCGATCGTGCGCACGCTGGACGAGGTGGTGCCACAGGTCAGCAGGGTCTGGGGCAAGCGCTGGCGGCCGCAGGTCGCGGTGCTCGTCCCCGCCTCGCAGCAGGAGATGGCGCGCGTCGTCGGGGAGCGGCTGGCGCTGGCCCAGATCGCCGCGGTCGCCGTCGCCGACGAGGTCGACACGGCCGCCGGCACCGCCACCGGGCAGCGGGTCGTGCTCAACCCCGCCAACCTGGACCGGCTTGGCGCGCTCGGCCGCCGCGTGGTACTGCGCCACGAGGTGACCCACGTCGCCGCGCGCGGCATCACCGGCGAGGCGATGCCCGAGTGGCTGGTCGAGGGCTTCGCCGACTACATCGGCTACCTGGGCACCGGCCTGCCGCCCAGCGTTATCGCCCGCGACCTGGCCGCGGCCGTCCGCGCCCGGCGATGGGACGCCGCGCTGCCGACCGACGCGGACTTCCGGGGCCCCGCGGCCGGGCTGTCGGTCGCCTACGAGGAGGCCTGGTTCGCCTGCCGGCTGCTGGCGCGCAGGCTCGGCACCGCCGGGCTGGTCCGCTTCTACCGGATGGTCGCGGCCGCGCCCGGCGCGGCGCGGGCGGCGGTGGACGGCGCGCTGCGCCGGCTGCTCGGCAGCTCGTACGCCGGGTTCGTGACGCACTGGCGCGCGGCGGTGCGGGCGGAGCTGGGATGACGGTCCTGGCCAGCTCCGCGGCGGACGGTCACCGCGGCGCGGCGGTCGCGCTCGTCGTGCTGCTGGCCGCGCTCGCCGCCGTCGTCCTGGTCAGCACCCCGTGGACGAGCCAGCCGGCACCGCCCGGCGGTCGTACGGCGGCGGACCCGGAGCGCGACTTCACCGCCGCCGAGCGAGCCCGGGACGACGCCTACCACCGGGCCGTCAGGCCGCCGCAGTACGCCTCGATGCTCGCCGGCCTGGCCGTCGCCGCCGCGCTCGGGCTGACCGCGGCCGGTGCCCGGCTGGTCGAGGCGGTGGCCCGGCCGCTCGGCGGCGGCTGGCTGTGGCAGGTCGTGCTCGGCGCCGTCGCGCTGGCCCTGGTCGGCCAGCTCGCCGCGATGCCGTTCGCAGCCCGGGTCGAGGTCGTCAACCGGCGCTACGAACTGTCCACCCGGGACTGGACGGGCTGGGTGGTCGACGCGGCGAAGTCGTACGGGGTCGGCGTCGCGATCACCACGGTCGCGCTGGTCGGGTTCTACGCCATCACGCGTGCCGCGCCGCGTTCCTGGTGGGCGTGGACCGCGCTGGGCGGCGCCGCGCTGGTCGTGCTGCTCTCGTTCGCCTACCCGGTGCTCGTCGAGCCCGTCTTCAACACGTTCCGCTCCATGCCCGACGGTCCACTTCGGACCTCGCTGCTGGAGCTCGCGCGCGCCGACGGCGTGCCGGTCAGCGATGTGCTGGTGGCCGACGCGTCCCGCCGGACGACCCGGCTCAACGCGTACGTGTCCGGCTTCGGCGCGACCCGCCGGATCGTCGTCTACGACACGCTGCTCGACCGGGCCCCACCGGAGCAGGTGCGGCTTGTGGTCGCGCACGAGCTCGGCCACGCCAAGCACCGGGATGTGCTGCACGGCACGGCGATCGGCGCGCTCGGCATCGCCGCCGGTGCCTGCGCGGCGTACCTGGTGCTCGGCTGGGCGCCGCTGCTACGCCGGGCCGGCGTCACCGGCGCGGCCGACCCCCGATCGCTCGCGCTGCTGGCGCTGCTGGCCGCGCTGGCCGGGCTGCTCACCTCGCCGGCGCAGGCCCTCGTCTCGCGCCGGATCGAGGCCCGGGCGGACGTGCACGCACTCGACCTGACCGCCGACCCGGCAACGTTCGCCTCGATGCAGCGCGAGCTGGCCGTGTCCAACCTGTCCGACCTCGACCCGCACCCGCTGGTCTACGCGATGTTCGCGACCCATCCCACCGCGCCGCAGCGGATCGCGCTCGCGCGGGACTGGGCCCGCCGCGCCGGCGCGCCCGTGCCACCGGGGTTGTCGCGGTGACGCGGACGCTCGTCGTGACGAACGACTTCCCGCCCCGGCCCGGCGGCATCCAGGCGTACGTGCACGCGCTCGCGGTCCGCCAGCCGGCCGGCTCGGTCGTGGTCTACGCGTCCGACTGGCGCGGCTCGACCCGGTTCGACGCCGCGCAGCCGTTCCCGGTGGTGCGCCACTACAACGGGCTGCTGCTGCCGCTGCCGGACGTGCTCCGCCGGGCGCGCGAGATCGCCCGCGCGGAGGGGTGCGACACGGTGTGGTTCGGCGCGGCCGCCCCGCTAGGGCTGCTCGCTCCCGGGCTGCGCACGGCCGGGGTGGACCGCGCCGTCGCCTCCACCCACGGCCACGAGGCCGGCTGGGCGATGCTGCCCGGCGCCCGGCAGCTGCTGCACCGCATCGGCAACCACGTCGACGTCGTGACGTATCTCGGCGAGTACACGCGGCGTCGGCTCGCGCGGGCGCTCGGCCCGCGGCCTGCGCTGGAGCAGCTGCCGCCGGGGGTGGATACCGACGCGTTCCACCCCGGCGTGGACGGCTCCGGCGTGCGCCGGCGGCACGGCCTCGGCGACCGGCCCACGGTGGTCTGCGTCTCCCGGCTGGTGCCGCGTAAGGGCCAGGACATGCTCATCGGCGCCCTCCCGGAGATCCGGCGCCGGGTGCCGGGCGCCGCGCTGCTGCTCGTCGGCGGTGGGCGGGACCTGCCCCGGCTGCGCCGGCTCGCCGCAGCCCACGGCGTGGCCGACGACGTCATCGTCACCGGCGCCGTGCCGTGGTCGGAGCTGCCGAGCCACTTCGCGGCGGGGCACGTGTTCGCCATGCCGTGCCGGACCCGCAGAGGCGGGCTCGACGTCGAGGGCCTGGGCGTGGTCTACCTGGAGGCGTCGGCGACCGGTCTGCCGGTCGTCGCCGGGCACTCGGGTGGCGCGCCGGACGCGGTCCGCGAGGGCGAGACCGGCTACGTGGTCGACGGCCGTTCGGTGCCGGCCGTCGTGGACCGGGTGTGCCGGCTGCTCGGCGACCCGGTGTTCGCCCGCGCGATGGGGGAGAAGGGCCGGGCCTGGGTGGAGCGCGACTGGCGCTGGGACACCCTGGCCGGCCGACTCGGCCGGCTGCTGCGGCCGTCCTGATTGAGGCCGGACTGAGCCGCCAACGCCCGGGTCTGTGGCCACCGTCCACTATGGTGCAACGGTGGCTCACGATCAGGGCAGGGACCGCGCGACCCGCGCCGTGCCGGCCCGGGCACGCCGTCGCGCCGGCTCGGCCGGGCCGGGATCGTCGGTGACCGGCTCCACCGAGCCGAGGCGAGCCGACCGGCCTGCGCCGAGATACCGGCCGTCCCGGATCGACCGGCCGCGCTGGTCGGACCGGGTCCGCCGCGGGCTGGCGCTCGCGGTGGTGCTGTTCGCGGTCGCCAGCATCGCCGGCGGCTGGGGCCGGGTGTGCTCGGAATCGACGACCGCGGCCGGCCGGGTCGTGGAGACCTGCCGGACGCCGGAGGCGACCGACGCGCTGGTCATCGCGTACGCGCTGTTCGTTCTCCTGCTGCTCGCGCCCGACCTGGCCGAGGTCGGGGTGCCCGGGCTGTTCACCCTGCGCCGTCGGGTGGAGGAGCAGGAGTCCCGGCTGGAGACCGAGGAGGCCCGCCGCGAGCTGCTCGAGTCCCAGCTGGCGTCGGTATCCGCCCAGCTGACCCAGACCGTGAACGCGCGGGCCGTCGGCGTCGACGCGCTGAACATCTACGTCAGCGGCGACGAGACCGCCGACTACGCCGCGGAGCAGCCGCCCCTCCCGCTCGCGCCGGCCGAGCCGGGCAGGCCCCCCGGCCCGGTGGTCATCGACCGGGTGAGCCGGGCCCGCTACACCGCGGCCGACCAGTTCATCCGCCGGTTCCGCGACCATCCCGGCGGCGTGCTGGAGGGCAGCAGTCTGCACCTCTACCTGGCCGACGAGACCGGGCTGGTGCTGGTCCCGGCGTTCGAGCCCGACCGCGTCGGCGGCGGCACCGACTGGTGGCACGTCGGCCAGGGCATCGTCGGTCGGGCCTGGCGCGACAAGGAGGCGCTGACCGCGCGCGGCGAGGAGATCCTGCAGGGCATCGGCGACCTGCCGGCGGACCGCCGCGAGCGGTACGCGGCGCTGGCCGTCGTCGCCGCCGTGCCCGTGCTGAACGCGGTGGGCCGGCCCATCGCCGTGCTCGGCGCGTCGAGCACCGACCCGGCCAGCGGGCTGGACACGCCGGAAGGAATCGAGTCGCTGGTCACGCACGCGGACGCCCTCGGCAGGGTCATCGTTGACCTGCTCGGATGGGAGACGGATGCGCCATAAGGCGGGTTCGGCGTACGGACTCTCCGTAGTACGGTGACTACGCCTTGGAGATCGACACGCTCTGGCGGGGCGGTGACAATGGAACGCGTGCAGCGGATCAAGGTGACCCCGGAGCTACGCGACAAGGCATGGCGTGAGTTCTACGGCAGGAACCACCGGGTGCTCACGCTGACCGAGGGTCAGCGCCGCTACATCGCGCAGGTCACCGAGCGCCGGCTGAACGGGCAGGCCAAGACCGCCTGATCCGGCGGGCCGGCCGCGTGCTGTGATGCCGGCCACGTCCGCGACCCTGACCGACCCGGCCGTCGCGTTCCCGTCCGTACGCTCGACGATGTGCCGCAGCTCGTCCGAGACCGGTTGACCCGGCTCACCTACCTGCAGCTCGCGGTGTACGGCTACTTCCTGTACGGGTTCGGCCCCTCGGTCCCGCTGCTGCGGCACGAGCTGGACATCTCCCGCGGGGTCTCCGGCCTGCACGCGACCGCGCTGGCGGTCGGCACCGTCGTGACGGGCGCAGTGTTCGCCCCGCTGGTCCGGCGGATCGGGCGGGCCGCGACCATGTGGGCGGGGGTCGCCGGCACGGCGGCCGGCGTCGTCGTCTACTCCTCGGTGGCGCTGCTGCCGGTGACCCTGCTCGGGGCGCTGGTCTGCGGGCTCGCCGGCACCGTGGTCGTCAGCGCCTCGGTCGTCATCCTCGACGAGCACCACGGGCCGGCAGGGCCGGCCGCGATCAGCGAGGCCAACGCGACGGCGGCGGGGTTCGGGCTGGTCGCGCCGCTCGTGATTGGAGCCACGGTCGGGCTCGGCCTGGGCTGGCGGCCCGGCCTGCTGGTCACCGTCCTGCTCGCCGCAGCGATCTGGCTGGCGTACCGCCGCCCGGCGGGGCCCGCTTCGCCCGGCTCCGTCGAGGCTGGCTCCGTCGAGGCTGGCTCCGTCGAGGCCGGCTCCGTCGAGGCCGGGCCCGCCCTGGCCGGCGCGGGGGCCGGTCTCGTCATGGACAGCGGACCGGGACGGCTGCCCGGCCAGTTCTGGCTCGCCTGGATGGTGCTGGTGCTCTGCATCGCGGTCGAGTTCTGCGTCACGATCTGGGGGCCGGACGTCCTCGCCGCGCGGACCGGCGCCGCGCCCGGGATGGCGACCGCCGGGGTGACCACGGTGGTCGCCGGCATGCTGGTGGGCCGGCTCGTCGGCGGTCGCATCGCGCTGCGGCTGGACACCGGCCGGCTGATGCTCGGTGCGATCGCGCTGAGCGCGGTCGGGTTCGCCGTGTTCTGGTCCTCGACCGTGCTGTGGCTCGCGATGGTGGGCCTCGCGATCACCGGCCTCGGCATCGCGGTGCAGTTCCCGCTGGGCATGGCGAGGGCGCTCGCCGCCAGCTGCAACCGCACGGACCTGGCCGCCGGGAGGGCGTCGTGGGCGGCGGCCGCCGCGGTCGGGCTGGCGCCGTTCACCCTCGGCGCGGTCGCCGACCAGGTGGGCACGCACTCCGCGTTCCTGCTCGTGCCGTTGCTGCTGGCCGGCGCGGCCGCCGGGGTCCTCGCCCGCCGGCCGGGGCGGGCCGGGCCCCCTGCCGCCGAACTGCTCGCGCCGCCCAGCCCGGCCGGCTCTCAGGTGTAGATCGCGGCGACCTCGTCTGCGTACCCCTTGAGCACGATGCTCCGCTTCAGCTTCAGGGTCGGGGTGAGCTCGCCGCCCTCCTCGGTGAAGTCGCGCGGCAGGATCCGGAACTTGCGGATCGCCTCCGCCTTCGACACCGCCTTGTTCGCCTCGTCGATCGCGGCCTGGATGTCGCCGCGCAGCTGCGGGTCCTCCCGCAGGTCCTCGACGGTCGCCTCGGCCGGCTTGCCGTGCGCCTGCTTCCAGGCCGGGAACGCCTCCGGGTCGATCGTCACCAGGCAACCGATGAACGGCTGCTGGTCGCCGACCACCATGCACTGGCTGACCAGCGGGTGCGCGCGCAGCCGGTCCTCGAGCACGGCCGGCGCGACGTTCTTGCCGCCGGAGGTGACGATGAGCTCCTTCTTCCGGCCGGTGATGGTCAGGTAGCCGTCGGTGTCGATCTCGCCGATGTCGCCGGTGTGGAACCAGCCGTCGTCGGTGATGCTGTCGGCGGACGCGGCCTCGTTACGCCAGTAGGCGCGGAACACGTTGGCGCCCTTGAGCAGCACCTCGCCGTCGTCGGCCACCCGCACCGAGACGCCGGGCAGCGGCCGCCCCACGGTGCCGATCTTCAGCGCGCCCTCCAGGTTGACGCAGGCCCCGGCGGTGGTCTCGGTGAGCCCGTAGCCCTCGTACACGGTCAGCCCGATGCCGCGGAAGAAGTGGCCGAGCCGGGCGCCGAGCGGCGCGCCGCCGGATATGGCCGCGTGGCACTGGCCGCCGAGCGCGGCGCGGAGCTTGCCGTACACCAGCCGGTCGAACAGGGCGTGCTGGAGCCGGAGCGGCAGCGGCACCCGGCCGGAGTCCAGGGCCTCGCTGTAGGCGACCGCGACCCGGTCGGCCGCGTCGAAGATGCGGCCCTTGCCGTCGGCGTGCGCCCGCTGCTTGGCCGCGTTGTAGACCTTCTCGAACACCCGCGGCACCGACAGCACGAACGTCGGCCGGAACTCCCTGAGATCGTCGAGCAGCTTCTTGACGTCCGCGGTGTGGCCCATGCGCGCGCCGTTCATCACCGCGCCGACCTGGATCATCCGGCCGAAGACGTGCGCCAGCGGCAGGAACAGCAGCGTCGAGCCCTCCTCGTTGAACAGCTTGCGCAGCCCGTCGGTTGAGGTCATCACGTCGAAGAGCAGGTTGCGGTGGGTCAGCTCGCAGCCCTTGGGCCGGCCGGTCGTGCCGCTGGTGTAGATGATCGTGGCCAGGTCGTCGGCGTCGACGGCCTCCCGGCGCCGGGCGATCTCCTCGTCGTCGACGCCCTCGCCCAGCCCGGTCAGCGTGCCCACCGCGTCGGCGTCGATCCGCCAGACGTTGGTCAGCGAGGGCAGGTCCGGGCGGACGGTGTCGAGCACCGCCTCGTGCTCGGCCGTCTCCACGACGGCGGCCACCGCGCCCGAGTCGCTGATGATCCACTGCACCTGCTCGGCGCTGGAGGTCTCGTAGATCGGCACCCCGACCGCCCCGGCGGTCCAGATCGCGTAGTCGAACAGCGTCCACTCGTACCGGGTCTTCGACATCAGCGCGACCCGGTCGCCCGGCCGCACGCCGGCGGCGACCAGCCCCTTCGCCACCGCGGTGACCTCGTCGGCGAACTGCTTCGCGGTCACGTCGACCCACCGGCCGTCCTCGCGCCGGCTGAAGCTGACGAGGTTCGGGCGGGTGGTGGCGTTGTCGAAGACGGCGTCGGACAGGCTCGCGCCGTCCGGGACGGTGATGGTGGCGGGAACGGTGAACTCGCGCACGGGACACTCCTCGATCCGGCCGGCCGCTAGAACCCGGGCTGTTACGCGCCGGTAGCAAGACCGTAGCGTGCCGTACGCCTTCGCGGGAGCGTGCGCGCGAAGGCGCCGCCGTGACAGGCCCGTCGTGCCGAGCCCGTCGTGCCGAGCCCGTCGTGCCGAGCCCGTCGTGCCGAGCCCGTCGTGCCGAGCCCGTCGTGCCGAGCCCGTCGTGCCGAGGCCGTCGTGGCAAGCCCGTCGTGGCAAGCCCGTCGTGGCAAGTCCGTCGTGGCAAGCTTTGCGCCGTGCCGGCGGTGGATCTGGTCGACGAGACGTTCGTGGCGGCCGCCCCCGCGGCGGTCGCGGCGGTCGTGCACGACGTCGACCGGTGGCGGCGGTGGTGGCCCGACCTGTCGCTGTCGGTCTTCCAGGACCGCGGCGAGCAGGGCATCCGGTGGAACGTCGCGGGAGCGCTGGTGGGCAGCATGGAGGTGTGGCTCGAGCCGTACGGCGACGGCGTAATCGTGCACTACTACCTGCGCTGCGACCCGCCCGCCGCGGCCGCCCCGACGTCCCGGCCCGCGGATCGGGAGCGCCGGCGGCGGGCGCTGCGCGCGAAGCAGGTCTTCTGGCGGCTGAAGGACGACCTGGAGGGAGACCGCCGCCCAGGCGAGCCGGCCCGATGACCGGTCCGCTCGCATAGTCTCGTGGGGTGCGGGTCCACGTGGTGTCCGACGTGCACGGGAGCGTCGACGCGCTGGCCCGGGCCGGGACCGGCGCGGACGCCCTGCTCTGCCTCGGCGACCTGCTGCTGTTCATTGACTACGACGACCACGCCGCCGGGATCATGGGCGAGCTGTTCGGCGCCGAGGCGGTCGGCCGGTTCGTCGCGATGCGCACCGACGGGCGCTTCGACGACGCCAGGGCGTTCACCCGCACGCTGTGGGCCGAGCTCGGCGACCGCGAGACGGTCGTGCGGGAGGCGGTCCGCCGGCAGTACGCGGAGCTGTTCGCGGCGTTCCCGACGCCGTCCTACGTCACCTACGGCAACGTCGACATCCCGACGCTGTGGCCGGAGTTCGCCCGCGACGGAGTGCACGTGCTGGACGGTGCGACGACCACTTTGGACGGTTGGCGGTTCGGCTTCGTCGGCGGCGGGCTGCGCAGCCCGATGCGGACGCCGTACGAGATCGGCGACGAGGAGTACGCGGCGAAGCTCGCCGCGGTCGGCGCGGTCGACGTGCTGTGCACGCACATCCCGCCCGCGGTGCCCGAGCTGACCTACGACGTGGTCGCCCGCCGGTTCGAGCGGGGGAGCGAGGGCCTGCTGGCTGCGATCCGGGCCACCCAGCCCCGGTACGTCCTGTTCGGCCACGTGCACCAGCCGCTGCAGCGGCGGATGCGCATCGGCCGCACCGAGTGCGTCAACGTCGGGCACTTCCGCGGCCTCGGCGTGCCCTACGTGCTCGAGTGGTAGCGGTAGCCTTCCGCCATGGCCGACCAGTCCACCCAGTCGATCGTCATCGACGCGCCACCCGCCTCGATCATGGGCGTGATTGCCGACTTCCCGGCCTATCCGGAGTGGGCGGCGTCGGTGAAGACCTGCGAGGTCGTGCAGCCCGGCCCCGGCGGCCGGGCCCGCCAGGTGCACTTCGTCATCGACGCCGGCGTTGTCAAGGACGACTACGTGCTGGAGTACGACTGGGCCGGGGACGAGCGGGTGAGCTGGCGGCTGGTCAGCGGGCAGATGCAGAAGGCCCAGCAGGGCTCGTACGAGCTGGAACCCGCGGGTAACTCGACCACGGTCGTCTACACCCTCTCGGTCGACCTCGCCATCCCGATGCTGGGGATGTTCAAGCGCAAGGCCGAGAAAGTGATCATGGACACCGCGCTCAAGGAGCTGAAGAAGCGGGTCGAGGGCTGAGCCTGCCGTGTCGCTCGCCATCGGCGTCGACATCGGCGGCACGAAGGTGGCCGCCGGGGTCGTCGACGAGTCCGGCGGGGTGCTCGCGCTGGTCCGCCGGCCGACGCCGAGCGACGACGTCAAGGAGACCGAGGAGGCGATCGCCGACGTCGTCACCGAGCTCGCCGGCCGGTACGACGTCGTCGCGGTCGGCATCGGAGCGGCCGGCTGGATCGCCGCGGACCGGGCGACCGTGCTGTTCGCGCCGCACCTGGCCTGGCGGGACGAGCCGCTGCGGGACGCGCTGAGCGACCGCATCGGGCTGCCGGTGACGGTGGAGAACGACGCGAACGCCGCGGCGTGGGCGGAGTACCGGTACGGGGCCGCGCGCGGCGAGCGGGTCGTGGTCTGCGTGACGCTCGGCACCGGCATCGGCGGCGGCCTCGTCGTCTCCGGCGTGCTCTACCGCGGCGCGCACGGGGTCTCCTGCGAGTGGGGGCACATGACGGTGGTGCCCGACGGGCGGCGCTGCGCCTGCGGCAACCGCGGCTGCTGGGAGATGTATGCCAGCGGCAGCGCGCTCGCCCTGGACGCCCGCGAGCTGGCCGAGGTGTCCCCGGTCGGCGCGCACCGGCTGCTCCAGCTGGTCGACGGGGAACCCGCGGCGCTGACCGGGATGGACGTCACGATCGCGGCGCGCGAGGGCGACCCGGCCGCGGTGGAGATCTACACCACGATGGGCCGCTGGCTGGGCCGGGGGATCGCCAACCTCGCCGCGATCATCGACCCGAGCGTCGTCGTGATTGGCGGCGGCGTGTCCGAGGCCGGCGACCTGCTGCTGGGCCCGGCGCGGGAGGCGTTCGGCTCGTCGCTGACCGGGCGTGGCTTCCGCCCGATCGCCCCGATCCGGCCGGCCGCGCTCGGCCCGGGCGCCGGTCTGGTCGGCGCCGCCGACCTCGCCCGCCGCCGCATCTGACCGACCGTCCTCGGTGGGGTGCTGGTCAGCGGCCGAGCAGGGTCAGCTCGAAGGAGTAGACCGAGGCGCGGTAGAGGTGGCGGGCATACTCCACGATCCGGCCGGCATCGTCGTACGTGGTCCGGCCCATCGTGAGCAGCGGCGCGCCGCGCCGCTCGTCCAGCAGCCGCGCCTCGGCTGCCGTCGCCGCCCGGGCACCGATCGTCTGCGAGGCGATGCGCAGCCGCACGCCGGCCTCGCGGAGCAGCTGGTACAGCCCCTGCTCGCGCAGCTCCTCGCGGCCGAGGTCGACCAGGTCCGGCGGCAGGTAGTTGTGCATCAGGGCGAGCGGCGAATCCTGCGCGTAGCGCAGCCGCTCCAGGCTCAGCACCGGCGCGCCCTCGGCGATCCCGAGCGCCACCGCGACCGCGGCCGGTGCCGGCTCGACGCCGAGCGCGAGCACGTCGGTGCGCGGCCGCTGCCCGGCCGCGGCGAGGTCGTCGTACAGGCTGGTCAGCTCGATCGAGCGGCGCACCCGGGCGTGCACGACCTGGGTGCCGACCCCGCGCTTGCGGACCAGCAGCCCCTGCTCGACCAGGTGCTGGATGGCCCGACGCACGGTCGGCCGGGACAGCCCGAGCCGCTCGGCGAGGTCGACCTCGTTGTCGATCCGGGAGCCCGGGGGCAGCGTGCCGTCCTCGATCGCGCTCTCCAGCCGCTGCGCCACCTGGAAGTAGAGGGGCACCGGGCTGGCCCGGTCGACCGGAATCTTCAGCGGCGTGCTCACGGCCACCTCCGGAGCGCGGAACGGGGGCAACAGTAACGCATGAGAGCAAGTAGGCAGGAGATCTAAGTCAGTTTGTCAGAACAAACTGTTGACAGCCCGATGTCCACGGCGTTAAGAATCGGGGCGCGTGGTCGGCCACCTGCCGGCCGCCGGATCGGGGGCGAGGAGGTCGTCGATGCGGGTCGGTCTGCTCGGTGCGGGTCGCATCGGCGCCTTCCACGCCACCACCCTGCTCGACCATCCCGACGTCGCCGAGCTCGTCATCGGCGACGTCGACGCGGCGCGGGCGGCCGCGCTGGCGGACAAGCTCGGGGACCGGCTCGCGGCCACCGCGTCCGGCGGCGACGTGGACTCGGTCTTCGCCGCCGGCGTGGACGCGGTCGTCATCGCCGCGGCGACCGCGGCGCACGCCGGGCTCGTGGTCCGGGCCGCGCGGGCCGGACTGCCGGCGTTCTGCGAAAAGCCGATCGCGCTCGACATCGCCGGCACCCGCGAGGCGCTGGAACAGGTCCGCGCGTCCGGGACGGTCCTGCAGGTCGGCTTCCAGCGCCGGTTCGACGCCGGCTACCTCGCCGCCCGCGAGGCCGTGGCCGCCGGCGCGCTCGGCCGGCTCTACACGGTGCGGATGACCGCGCTCGACCGGGAACCGCCGCACGAGTCGTACATCCCCACCTCCGGCGGCGTCTTCCGGGACCTGCACATCCACGACTTCGACGCGCTGCGCTGGGTCACCGGCTCCGAGGTGGTCGAGGTGCACGCGGCGGGCGCCAACCTCGGCCCCGGCGCGTTCGTCCGGTACGGCGACCGCGACACGACCGCACTGCTGCTCGTGCTCGACGGCGGCGCGCTGGTGACGCTCGCCGGCGGCCGGCACAACCCGGCCGGCTACGACATCAGGATGGAGCTGTCCGGCGCCGGCGGCACGCTCGCGGTGGGGCTGGACGAGCGCACCCCGCTGCGGTCGGTGCAGCCCGGGCTCTCGTGGCCGGCCGAGGCCCCGTACGCGGGCTTCCTCGACCGGTTCGCCGACGCGTACGTCGCCGAGATCAGGACGTTCCTCGACGTGGCCCGCGGCCGGGTGCCCAACCCGTGCACCGGCGCAGAGGCGCTGGAGGCGCTGTACGTCGCCGAGGCCGCCCAGCGGTCGGTGGACGAGCGGCGCACGGTCACGGTCGCCGAGAT
>JBKOXW010000072.1:0-14098 GCA_046744115.1 Actinomycetota bacterium
GGCCGAGGCCGGCGCGGCGGCGCTGGGACGGGCGCTCGCCTGGCGGCTCGGCCGGTGGGGGGCGCGCAACGCCGCGGCCGAGGCGTTCGCGCGGCCCGCCGACGCGGACACCCTCCGCGCCGAGGACACCCTGGGCTGAGCGATGGTTCAGCCGTCGGCGGGCTCGTTCATCCAGAGGCAGAACGGGTGCCCCGCGGGATCGAGGCAGACCCGCACGTACTGCTGCGGCTGGAAGTCCGCGACGACCGCGCCGGCGGCGACGGCATGCGCCACGGCGGCGTCGAGGTCGTCGACCTCGATGTCCAGGTGCGTCTGCATCTGCTGATCGCCGGGCCCGGCCGGCCACGTGGGCCGGACATAGGCCGACTCCTGCTGGAAGGACAGCCCGGCGCCGCCGTCCGGCGGGCGGAGCGTGACCCAGTCCGGCTCATTCGACCCGATCGGCCACCCCAGCAACCGCTGATAGAACGCGGCCAGCTCGCTCGGGTCGGGGGCGTCGATCACGGTCGCGGTCAGCGTCAGGCGTGGGGTGCCGGTCGTTCCCGTCATCCCGGCCTCCTCGTCGACTGGGCGCGGCGGACGGCGGCGCGGTGCCGGAGCGTGAGCGGCAGGCCGATCAGGCCGAGCACGCCGCCCGCGAGGCACGTCCAGAGCCAGATCTCGTTGCCGGCGTCGGCCAGCCGGGCGCGGAACGGAAGCAGTGCCAGGAACGCGGCGAACCACAGCACCGTGCCGATCACCACGATGCGGACGGCGTCCACCTCCACCGGCTCGGGATCGGGCCTGAAGGCCGGTCCGGACGCCGGTCGCGGCGCTGGCTCGGGCTCCGGCGGCGGAGGCCGGCCGTCGTACTCGCCCACGTATCGCAGCCTAGCCGAGTGGCCGAGCCCGCAGCCGTAAGGTGACCGCGACGAAAAGATCGTGAGGTATGCTAACGATATGCCGAGTGCAGCAACCGGGGACACCGCACTGGCCAGCGCGCTGCGGCTGTCCATCGTCCGGCTGAACCGGCGGCTACGCGCCCAGCGCGCGGACACCTCGGTCACGCTCACCCAGCTTGCGGCGCTGTCCACGCTGAAGTCGCACGGCGCGCTCACACCGGGCGAGCTGGCCGCGCACGAGAAGGTGCAGCCGCCGTCGATGACCCGGGTGCTGGCCAGGCTGGAGGAGCACGGGCTGGTGAGCCGCCGTCCACATCCGACGGACGGCCGCCAGTCCGTCGTCGAGCTCACCACCGCCGGGCGCGAGCTGCTCGCCCAGGAGGTGCGGATGCGCGAGGCCTGGCTGGCGCGCCGGCTGGCCGAGCTCACCGCCGAGGAGAGAGAGGTCCTGCGCGCGGCCAGCGCCGTGATCGACAAGCTGGTGACCGCGTGACGGTGGCGGTGCAGGAGGACAGCGCCGCCGCGGTGCGATCGCGTGGGATGTTCCGCTCGCTGCGCGTGCGCAACTACCGGATCTTCGCCTCCGGCCAGGTCGTCTCGCTGACCGGCACCTGGATGCAACGGGTGGCGCAGGACTGGCTGGTGCTCGAGCTGTCCAACAGCGGCACCGCGCTCGGCATCGTGACCGCCTTGCAGTTCGGGCCGACGCTGCTGTTCTCGCTGTGGGGCGGGGTGCTCGCCGATCGGTACGACAAGCGCCGCATCCTGCTCGCGGCGCAGACGCTGATGGCCACGTTCGCGCTCGCGCTTGGCCTGCTCGACGTCACCGGCGCCGTCACGCTCTGGCACGTCTACCTGCTCGCCGGCCTGCTCGGCGTGGCGAGCGCGATCGAGGTGCCGGTGCGCCAGTCGTTCGTGGTGGAGATGGTCGGTCCGGACGACTTGCCGAACGCGGTCGGTCTGAACTCGGCGACCTTCAACACGGCCCGCATCGTCGGCCCCGCCGTCGCCGGCGTCATGATCACCGCGGTCGGCACGGGCTGGGTGTTCCTGGCCAACTCCGCGCTCACGCTCGCGGTGATCACCGGCCTGCTGGTGATGCGCCCTGGCGAGCTGCTCCGCTCGCCGCCCGTGGCCCGCGCGCGTGGCCAGCTGCGGGAGGGGCTGCGCTACGTGCGCGAGCGTTCCGAGCTGCTGCTGCCGATGCTGCTGGTGGCCGTGGTCGGCACGTTCGGGCTGAACTTCCAGATCACGATGGCGCTGATGGCCAAGGACGAGTTCGGCCGCGGCGCCGCCTCGTACGGCCTGCTGTCCACCATGCTGGCCGTCGGCTCGCTGGCCGGGGCGCTGCTGTCCACCCGCCGCACCGGCCGGCCGCGGCAGCGGTTCCTCCTCGCCAGCGCGTGCGGGTTCGGCCTGGTGGAGATGGCGGTCGGGCTGATGCCGACGTACGCCGCGGTCGCGATCGCGCTGGTTCCGGCCGGCGCAGCCGCGCTGACGTTCACGATCGCCGCCAACGCCTCGGTCCAGCTCGCCGCCGAGCCGACCATGCGCGGCCGGGTGATGGCGCTCTACCTGCTCTGCTTCATGGGCGGTACGCCGCTGGGCGCGCCCACGATCGGTGCGCTGGCCGACGCGTTCGGTCCCCGGACCGGCCTGATCGCCGGCGGGGCGGCCTGTGCCGTGGCGGCGGTCGGGCTCGGCCTGCTGCTGGCCTGGCGGCGGGGAGTCCGGGTCACTGCCACCCTGGTGCCGTTTGCCCGATGATTCCGGCGCCGGCGCGCTATCCATATCCAGACCCGCAGCGTCGAGGACCGAGACCACGAGGAGGCAGGGATGTTGCTCGACGGCAAGAACGCGGTCATCTACGGCGGCGGCGGTGCGATCGGCGGCGCGGTCGCCCGTGCCTTCGCGCGCGAGGGGGCGAGGGTCTTCCTCGCCGGTCGGACCCCGAGCCGGCTCGAGGCGGAGGCGGACGAGATCCGTGCCGCCGGTGGGACGGCGGACACGGCCGAGGTCGACGCGCTCGACGAGGCGGCCGTCGACCGGCACGCCGACGCCGTGGCGGCCGAGGGGGGCAGCCTCGACATCTCGTTCAACCTGATCTCGCTCGGCGACGTGCAGGGCACCCCGCTGGCCGAGATGTCGCTGGCGGACTTCGAGCGGCCGATCGTGACCGCGGTGCGCACGATGTTCCTCACCACGCGGGCGGCGGCCCGGCACATGATCCGGCAACGGTCGGGAGTGATCCTTCAGTTCGGCGGCGAGGGCGACCCGCTGCGCGACTACTACATCGGCGGCTTCCAGATCGCCCTCCACGCGGTCGAGGCCATGCGGCGGCAGCTGTCCGCCGAACTCGGACCGTACGGCGTGCGCGTCGTGACGATGCGGACCGGCGGCGTCCCGGAGACGATTCCGGACGGCGTCGAGGGTGCCGAGGCGCTCGTCGACAGTCTCGTGAAGATGACGATGCTCGGGCGGGCGGCGACGCTCGAGGACGTCGGCAACGTTGCGGCGTTCGTGGCGTCGGACCGGGCCCGGACGATGACCGCGGCCACGGTGAACGTGAGCGCCGGGGCGCTGATCGACTGACGTCGACGGGTTGTCCGGTTGCCGGGCCGGGGTAGGTTTATGGCGTGGGCCCGACCCCGTCCACGCTGGTGGTTGGACTGTCCCAGTTCGCGCTGGCGGCGGCGTTGCCCGTCGCCACGATCTGGGTGCTGCTGCATGCCACCGAGGTCGGCGAGCGCACGGTCGCGCTCCTTCGCCGGTACGGGCTGATCGCGCCACCGCCGGTGCTCACGTACGAGCCGTCGGTCCAGCGGATCGCCGCCGACCTGCGACGGCTCGGCGGCGCGCTGCGGCGGGTGTCCCGCGGCACGTCGCACGTCCGGCGCAAGGGGCTCCAGCTCGCGTACGACGACGCGCTGGTCGCCGGGTGCCGCGCGCTCGACGTGCCGCAGTCGCTGTCCGCGCTGCCGCTGGGCATGGACCGGGACCTGGAGCGGATCCGGATCGAGGCGGAGCTGGAGCAAGCGGGTCTGCGGTTCCGCCCGGTGTCCGCCCGCGGCGACGGCTGACGGCGCGGCCCGGAAGCGGCTCGGAAGCGGCGGCGGTGCGGCTCTTCGTCGCGGTCGATCCCGATCCCGTTGCGCTGGACGACCTCGACCGCGCGCTCGCCCCGGTCCGGGAGGCGCCCGGCCACCCTCGCTGGACGGGCCGCGAGTTGTGGCACGTGACGCTCGCGTTCCTCGGCGAGCTGCCGCCCGAGCGGGTGTCGAGGCTGGCGAGCGGGCTCGCCGTCACCGCCGCCGCCGCGCCGCCGCTGCGGCTGCAGCTTGCTGGGTTCGGCGCGTTCCCGGCCCGGGGCGCGCCGCAGGTGCTCTGGGTCGGGCTGACCGGCGACCTCGACCGGCTGGGGCGGCTCGCCCGGGCGGCGGCGCGCTCCGGCCGGGCGGCCGGGGCCGCGACGGAGCGGCGGACGTACCGCCCGCATCTCACGCTGGGCCGCTGGCGTCGCGGTGATCCGGCCGACCGCGGGCTGACCGCCGGGCTCGACGGCTACGCCGGCCCGCCGTTCCAGGTCGGCGAGATCGCGCTCGTCCGCAGCCACCTCGGCGCCTCGCCCCGGCACGAGCGGCTGGAGGCCTGGCCGCTCGCGGGCACCTAGGAGGCCGCTGAACAATCCCGCCCTGCTGCGCCGCGCCCAGACGACGACCGGCGGCGTTGTCGTCTTCGCCGATATGTCTCATATCGGCTCCTCCTCCGCCTTGCCGGACCGCCGCCTGGATCGCGGCTCGCGACGGGCGGGATTGTTCAGCGGCCTCCGAGGCCGCCGCGTTCGCGCGCGGCGAACACGCGCCTGCTCCGGCGCATCAGCCCGCCATCGCTGGAATGTCAGGACGGCCACGCAGACTTCGTGCCAGCGAGAGGGTTATGCGCGGGTGAAGCGGGGGTGGACGGATGCGTGCTGCCGCGACCCTCGGCGCTCCGCCCGTCCAGAGCCTTCGTCCGAGCCCGCCTCGACCGCGCGGCGCGCTGTCCCGGTTCTGGATCGAGCCGGCGCTGGTGCTCGGCGGCATCCTGGCCTACTTCGGAGTCCGCGGGCTCACCGACGACCACCCGATCCGCGCCCAGCACAACGCCGCCGACATCTGGCGGCTGGAGCGCTGGCTGCACCTCGGCGTCGAGCACTGGGTGCAGGGCCTGATCATCGACCGGCCGGTCCTCGTGGACGCGGCGAACGGGGTCTACATCTGGGGCCACTGGCCGGTGATCGCGGCGGCGATGCTGTGGCTGCTGATCCGCCACCCGGACACGCTCCGCCGGTTGCGCTCGGCGATGTTCGTCTCCGGCGCGGTCGCGCTGGTCGTCTTCGCGCTGGTTCCGGTCGCGCCGCCGCGCCTGTTCGACCTCGGGCTGGTCGACACGGTGACCGCCTACTCGAACGCCTACCGCGTGCTCCAGCCACCGACCCTGGTGAACGTCAACGCCGCCATGCCGAGCTTGCACTGCGGGTGGAACCTGCTGGTCGGGCTGGCCCTGGTGGCGACCACGCCGGCCGGGCGGCGCGGGCTGCCGCAGCGCGTGCTCGGCACCCTCATGCCGCTGGTCATGACGTTCAGCGTGGTCGCGACCGCCAACCACTATCTGGTCGACATCTTCGCCGGTGAGGCCCTCGCCCTGGCGTGCTGGATCCTGGTCGCCCGCCGGCGGCGCGTGCCGGCATCGGCGCCGGCAGCCGGGCCGGCCTCAGGGCACCGGGTCAGGAGCGCCCTCGGCGAGCTCACCGTCGTGCATGGTAAGGATGCGGTCGGCGTACCCCCACGTTTCCGGGTTGTGCGTGGCGACGAGGCAGGCCGAACCGTCCCGGATGAGGTCGCGTAGCTCGGTGAAGATGACGTCGGTCCAGCCGGTGTCCTGGTGTGCGGTCGGCTCGTCGGCGAGCACCAGGGTCGGCCGTAGCAGCAGGGCCCGGGCCGCGCAGCAGCGCTGCTGCTCGCCGAGCGAGGCCTGGCGGGGGTAGCGGCCAGCGAGGTGCGCGATGCCGAACGCGTCCGTCAGCGCCCGGCCGCGCGGGGTCTCGGCCTGCAGCCGGCCGGTCAGCCGCGCCGGCAGCAGCACGTTCTCCTCGATGGTGAGGTCCTCCAGCAGCCCGAGCGCCTGCGGAACGAGGGCGATCTGGTCCCAGCCGAGCCGCGCCGGCGGCCGGTCGGCGAGCGCGGCGGTGAAGTCGAGGCTGCCCGCCTCCGGCCGCTCCCAGCCGCAGAGCACGTTCAGCAAAGTGCTCTTGCCGGACCCGGACGGGCCGACCAGCGCGACCAGCTCGCCGGGGTAGAGGTCGAGCCCGACGCCGCGCAGCGCGTGCACAAGCTCGTCGCCGCGCCGGAAGGTCTTGTCCAGCCCGCGGGCGGACACGATCGCGGTGGCCGGCAACGCGAGCGTCCCTTGTGGACCTACCACTGCGTTCTCCCGTTCGCTCCGCAGGCTCCGCTCACGACGGACCTACCATGACTCGACGACCCTCCCGTGCTCCAGCCGCAGCAGGTGGTCGGCGGACTCCACGACGCGCGGGTCGTGCGAGGACACGATGAACGCCACCCCTTCCCGGCGCAGGTCGGCCACCGCGTCCATGACCCGGTCAGCGGAGGCGGAGTCCAGCTCCGCAGTGGGCTCGTCGGCGACCACGATCGCCGGGCGGCCGACCACCGCGCAGGCGAACGCCAGCCGCTGCTGCTCACCGCCGGACAGGTGCACGGGAAGGTGCTCGGCCCGGTGCTCCAGCCCGAGGACGGTGAGCAGGCGATCGATCTCGTCCGGCCCGGGGCGGACGCCGCGCAGCCGGCCGGCGAGCCGGATCTGCTCGGCGGCGTCGAGGTACTCGACGAGGTTGTCGACCGGGTTCTGGAACACGTAGCCGACCGATGTCCGGCGCAGCGCCCGGCGCTTGCGGGCACCGAGCTCGGCCACCTCCTGGCCGCCGACCTGGACCGAACCCGCGGTCGGCCGGTCCACGCAGGCGAGGATGCGCAGCAGCGACGACTTGCCCGAGCCGGACGGGCCGACGATGGTCGACACGCTCGCGGCCGGGAACTCCTTGTCCACCCCGCGCAGCGCCTCCACCTCCTCGTCCGCGATGACGTACACCTTCCGCACGCCGGTGCACACCGCGGCCGCCGCGGCCGTGGTGGTGCCGCCGCGGGCATCCCAGCCGGACGCCCACGAGTCGTCCAGCGAGTCCCAGCCGGGCTGGTCAGGTCCCAAGGCGGAGCACCTCCGAGATGTCGGCGCGGTCGGACGTGCGCTGCGCCTTCACCGCGGCCAGCACGGCCACGACCAGCACGGCGCCGAAAGCGGCGACGAGCGCTGTGACCGGGACGGCCAGCAGCGGCGTGGGCGGGTGCCGGGTGTCCACGTCGAGCCGGTCGTACACGCTGAGCACCGCGAGCCAGCCCAGCCCGGCGCCGAGCGCGTAGCCGGCCAGCAGCAGCGCGGACAGCTCCGCGACCAGCGAGCCGAGGTGTGCGCGGCGGCTCAGGCCGCCGCGGACGGCCAGCGCGTACGCGGCGTTGCGGGCCCGCTGGCGCGTCTCCAGGTAGAGCAGCAGGCCGCCGATCGCGACCAGTGCGGTCAGCGCGCCGAGCGCCTGCAGGTAGCCGAACGTCCAGGTGACCGCGACGAAGCCGGACACATCGACGACGTCGTCGGTGGTACGGGCGATGAGCATCCGCACGCCCTGCTCGGTGAGCACGGGCTGGACATCCTCGGCCGGCCGGTGCGTCCAGACCTCGTCCCGCACCGCGGCGTAGCGGTCCACGGTCCCCAGCGCTACCCGGTCCACGATCAGCATCGGGTCCGCGGCAAGCTGCTGGCCGGGGAACGTCCGGGCCGTGGTGACCACCCGGATCGGCACGGTCGAGGTGGCGAGCCGGACCTCCGTCGGCCCCGGGCCCGAGCCGACCCAGATCGCCGGCACCGGCTCGCCGGCCGTCGCCGGCGGCGCCAGCGCGGCGAGCAGGTCGGGCAGCGGCCGGTGCGCCAGCCGGTCGTCCCAGTAGGCGTGCTCGGCGAACGTCGCACGGTCCAGCGCGAGCAGCTGGCCCTCCTGGCCGGCGATGTCGGCGGCCGGGTAGCGGCGCACGACCGTGCCGAGAGCGGCCAGCTCGGGGGTCAGCTCGGGCCGGTCGATGAGCATCAGCTGCGTGGGCGCGCCGGCGATGACGCCGGCCTTGGCGTCGACGGTCTGCGTGGACGTGCCGGTCAGCCCGGATGCGTACACCAGCACGCCGACCGGCAGGCTGGCCGCGGCGAGCAGGATCATGCTGGCCGGCCGGTTGGCCAGCACCCGGCGGGTGGCGAGGAAGAGCGCCGGACCGCGCCGGGCGCCCCAGCGCCGCAGCAGCGGCAGCCCCAGGCCGCCGAGCCGGACCCCGAGTGGCACCGCCCCGGCGAGCACGAGCAGCGGGAACGCGACCAGCAGCAGGTTCACCTGGGCAACGCCCTTGACGTTGACCACGCCGTCGCCGGACCGCAGCCGCACCAGCGCGAGCAGCGCGAGGCCTAGCACGGCCAGCTCCCAGGGCACCCACGCGGCGATCGACCGCCGGGCGCCGACCGGCCGCTCGGTCGCTCCGCGCGAGCGCAGCCCCGCGACCGTGGCCAGCAGCAGCAGGCCCATCAGCACCGCGCCGGCGGCGATGAGTCCGGCCTGGACCGGAGCGGACGGGTCGAGCAGGCTGTTCGGACCGAGCCAGCGGACCAGCACGATGGCCAGCCCCCACCCGACGAGGCCGCCGATCAGGGCCGGCGCGGCAAGCTCCAGCGCGGCCTTGGCCGCCAGCGCGCCCGGGCCCACCCCGCGCGAGGAGAGCAGCTGGACCTCCCGGCTGCGCTTGTCGGCCCAGTAGCTGCCGGCCGCGCCCACCAGCAGCAGCGCGACCAGGCTGGCACCGATGCTCACCGGCACGACGGGGCCGCGCAGACCGCCGACGACCAGCCGGGTGCGCTCGGCGAACTCCCGCACCCGGCTGTCGACGGAGACGGCGAGCGCCAGCTCAGGGTCCGGACTGGTCTGGTAGCCGGCCAGCCGGCGGCCGACCTCGGCGGTGTGCGCGTTCAACTCGTCGGCGCCGGTGAGGGTGAGCGCGGCGCCGTCCACCGGTGACGTCCACCGCTGGTCGGGCCGGGCCCCGAACGCCTCCGCCAGCCGCACGATCTCCTGCTCCCCGGACGCGATCAGCAGGAACGGCGGCGGGTCCTCGCCGTAGCCCGGCGCGAGGAAGAGCGCCCGGTTGGCGCACCAGAACGGGGTGACCGGCTCGTTCGTCAGGTTGCGGTACGTGCCGACGATGCGCGCCGTCGTCCGGCCGGCGCGGCCGTTCAGCGGCACCGAGTCGCCGGGCCGGTAGCCCCAGGCGGCCGCGGCTTGGTCCGGCACCCAGATGCCGGAGCCGCCGGCGGTCGCCACTGGCGTGATGTGGTCGACCGCCGCGTCCTTGTGCAGCAGCTGGATCTGCCGGGGCACGCCGCTGCGGCTGACCGCATCCGGCCGGATCAGGACCTGCCGGCTGGGCTCGGCGAACCCGCTCTCGGCCATCGCCGACCGCACGGTCGCGTCGTCGCGCCGCAGGGCCTGGCTCATCGACCCCGTTTCGCGCCCCACCCCGCCGTTGTAGAAGACGCTGCCCGGGCGGATCAGGACGGTGGTGCCGGTGACCTCCGGGCAGTTGCCGACATACTGCCGGTGCAGCGCCTCCGACGACGCGGACGACAGGAACAGCAGGCCGGATGCGCTGGCCAGGGCGAGGATGGCGGCCGCGCCGGCCACCGCCAGGATGACGCTCGGCTCGCGGAAGAGCAACAGCGGTGCCCGCCGCCAGGGCGGCAGCAGCAGCGTCCCGTGGGTGGACCGCCGCGGCGGCGCCGGCGACCGGGTGTCCGGCAGCCCCGCCGGCGGTTGCACCCGGGGGGCAGGTGCGGCCGCCGGCGCGGGAGGCGGCTCGGCGAGGCGCAGGGAGGTCACGACACCCGACCGTAGGCGACCGCCCGCGACCGGCCAGCCGATCGTGACCGGATTGTGAGCCGTGGCAGGCGATTGCGCCGATCGGCCCACGTCCCGTGCATGCGAACGACCGCCGCCGTCGGCTACCAGGACTCCACCGCGCGGCCGTGCTCGAGCCGCAGCAGGTGGTCGCTCGCCTCGACCACCTGCGGGTCGTGTGAGCACAGGATGAGCGCGACGCCCTCCTGGCGCAGGCCCCGCACGGTCTCGAGGACGAACCCGGCCGAGGCGGAGTCGAGCTCGGCGGTCGGCTCGTCGGCGACCACGATGGACGGGCGGCCGGCCGCCGCGCAGGCGAACGCGAGCCGTTGCTGCTCGCCGCCGGACAGCTGCCGGGGCAGGTGGTGGGCGCGGTGCTCGAGCCGCAGCAGCGCCAGCAGTCGGGCCACCTCGTCCTCATCGCGCCGCAGACCCCGTACCCGCTGGGCGAACCGGAGCTGCTCGGTGACGTCCAGGTACTCGACCAGGTTGTGGACCGGGTTCTGGAACACGTAGCCGACCTCGGTGCGGCGCAGCTGGCGCCGCTCCCGCGCGCTGCGGGCGCCGACCTCCTCGCCGCGGATGCGCACCGAGCCGCTGGTCGGCCGGTCCACGCAGGCGAGGATGCGCAGCAGCGACGACTTGCCCGAGCCGGACGGGCCGACAACCGTGGTCACCGTTCCGCCGTGGAAGTCCTTGCCGACCTCGTCGAGGGCCTCGATTTCCTCGTCCGCCACGACGTACACCTTGCGTATCTCGTTGCAGGCGGCGGCCGCGGGCATGACCCGACCGTACCGGCGACCGCCCCTGCGTCCCGGAGCTCGTGACCAGATCGCAGCCATCCAGGGCCAGTCGCCGAGCACTACTCCTGTTGCCGCATGACCTCGGCCGGGCGGACCCGGTCCGCGGACGCCTGCGCGGTGACCGCGCCGAGCGCGACCAGGGCGAGCACGCCGACGACCACCGCGGCGAGCAGCACGAGCGGCACCACCAGCGTCGGCGCGGGCTGGCGGCTCGGGTCGAGTTCGAGGAACCGCGTGGCAGGGCCGAGCGCGAGCCGGGCCAGCGCGGTGCCGGTCACCGCCGCCAGGCCGAGCGCCACCAGCAGCTCTACGATCAGCGACGCGAGGTGGGTGCCGCGGCCGACGCCCATCCGCCGGCCGAGCGCGTACGAGGCAAGCCGGGACCGCTGCCGCGCGGCGAGGTAGAGCATCAGGCCGGTCACGCTGATCGCGCCGGCCAGCGCCGCCAGCCCCTGCAGGTAGCCGAACGTCCAGGTGATCGGATAGAGCCTGGTCTGGCTGAGGATGTCCGCCGGGCGCACGGACGTCGCCTGCACCTCCAGCCCGCGCAGCGCCGCCAGCGTGCCGGCCGCGTTCGCCTGGCTCGTCCACAGCTCGACGCGCTTCGGGTCGGGCGCGACCTGGGCCAGCGCCCGCTCGTCGACGATGAGCAACGGGGCTCGCTGCAGCCGCATGCCGGGGAACGCCTCGGTCCGGGCGACGACGCGGACCGGATAGTCGGTGAACCACATCGTGACGGTGTCGACGGTGCGGGTCGGGCCCGCGCCGGCCAGGATCGCCCGAATGGACTCGCCGCGCCCCGGCGGGCCGAGGCGGCCGAGCAGGTCGGGCAGCGGGGCCGCGGCGAAGTCGTCCTGCCAGTACCCGTAGCGGGCGAACGTGTCCGGGTCGACGCCCAGCACCGGCATCTCCAGCCCGCCGGAGAACCCGTCCAGGATGACGGTCACCTTGGTGGCCCGGCCGCCGACGTCCACCGGCGTGCCCGGCGGGACGGCCGTGCGCAGCGCCACCGGCGCGCCGACGTACGTGCGCACCTTCGCCAGCGTCGTCTCCTCCACCGACGCGGTCAGCGACCCGGAGAGCACGAGCAGCCCGAGCGGCAGCGCGACCGCGGCCACGATGCCGGCCGTAGCCACCCGCGACCCGGCGAGCCGGCGAGCGGCCAGGTAGGCCGCGGCGGGCAGGCGTGTCGCCGCGCGACCCAGGTACGGGAGCAGCGCGTCGAACAGGCGCACCACGAGCAGCGCCGACCCCGTCACGAGTAGCAGCGGGAACAGCACGACGACCGGGTCCACGACCAGGATCTGCCGCTCGAACCGGACCCCGCCGTTCTCGTCCAGCCGCAGGTACGCCCAGCCGGCCGCGGCCAGCACGCAAGCTCCCACGGCACGTAGCCCCACCGCGACCGCCGCAGACCGACCGACCGCTCGGCGGCGAACCGCTGACGCAGCGCAGCGGACGCGGCGAGCAGCACCATCCCGGCGCCCACGGCGAGCAGGACCGCGCGCAGCGCGCCGATCGCCGCGCCCGGCTCTATCTCCCGCGCCGGGCCGAGCCAGCCGACCAGCGCGAGGCCGCCGAGCCATCCGGCCGCGCCGCCGACGACCGCCGGCACGAGCAGTTCCAGCGCTGCCTTGGATCCGACCCCGACCGGCCCCACGCCGCGGGCGGTGAGCAGCCGCACCTCGACCGTCCGGCGCTCGGCCCAGAACCCGCCCGCCGCGCCGACCAGCAGGATCCCGACCAGCGTGGCCGCGAGCCAGGCGGGCCCAATCGATCCGCCCAGGCCCGCCCTGGTCTCCCGGGCCTGCGCGACCAGGTGGTCCAGCCGGCCGGTCGGGTGGTAGCTGCCGTACGAGCCGGCCCGCACGCTCAGCTCCGGCGCCAGGCCGGTGGCGCGGGCGACCAGCTCGTCGGCCTCCGGCACGGTCAGCCGGGTGGGGTCGACCGCGGCGTACCAGGACTTCGCGACCACCCTGGCGCCGGCGAGGCCGAGCAGCGTCCGGTCGTCGGTAATCACGAACGGGTAATAGTCCGACTCCAGCGGCGGCACGATCAGGCCACTCCACGAGCACCAGAAGCGCGGGACCACGCCGCCGAGCGTGCGGCCGACCAGATCGCGGTAGATGCCGGCGACCGGTACGGATCGCCGGTCGGTGACCGTCGTGTCGCCGGCCAGCCTGGTGGAGCTGACCGCGACCGTGTCGCCGGCCCGGATGCCGAGGTCGGCGGCCAGCACGTCGGGCAGCCACAGGCCGCGCGTCCGGCCGGACCGCTGCAGCACCGTCACGTTCTCCAGCGCGTCCGGATGAGCGAAGAACGACACCGGGATCGCAGGCCCGGTCATGCCGATCGTGAGTGGCCGCTCGAACGCCTGCGGCGCCACCATCATCACCCGGACCGGCTCGGGCAGCCCGCGCCGCACGAACGCCTCGCGCACCGCCCTGTCCTCGGCCGGCGCCTGCGCGGGGGGTGCGTTCACCGAGATCGCCGTGGTCGCGTCCGGGTCGACGGTGGTGACACCGGGCGTGCCCTGCTCGGGGCACTCCGCGCCCAGCGCCCGGCCGACCGCCGCGGTGCCGGCCGAGGACTGGAACAGCGGGCCGGACGCGCTCGTCGCGCCGAGGATCGCGGTCGCGACGAGCACGGCGAACGCGGCGCTCGGCTGCCCGGCGGCCAGCAGCGGCGCCCGCTGCCACGGCCGCGACGTGAGCAACGCGACCAGCGCCGGTCGCCGTCGCAACCGGGACGCCGGTCGCCGCCGCATGTCAGCACCGTACGAACAGATCGCGACCGGTCCCGCACTCGTGACCAGATCGTGAGCAACTCGCTGACGCTCGCGGGGCGTGCCCGACTAGACGAGCGGAGAGTGCTGGGGGCTAAACGAGGCTGTCGCGCCAGGCCCGGTGCAGGCCGGCGAACCGGCCGGAGCTGGCGACCAGGTCGGCGGGCGTGCCGTCCTCGACGATCCGGCCGGCCTCCATCACCAGCACCCGGTCCGCTATCTCCACAGTGGACAGCCGATGGGCGATGATCAGCGCGGTGCGGTCGGCGAGGATCGTGCGCAGCGCCCGCTGCACTGCCCGCTCGCTCGGCACGTCCAGCGACGACGTCGCCTCGTCCAGGATCAGCACCGCCGGGTCGGCCAGGAACGCCCGGGCGAACGCGACCAGCTGCCGCTGCCCGGCCGACAGCCGGCCGCCGCGCTTGCGCACGTCGGTGTCGTACCCGTCCGGCAGCGCCGCGATGAACCGGTGCGCGCCGATCGCGCGCGCCGCCGCCTCGATCTCCGACCGCGGTGCCCCGGGCCGGCCGAACTCGATGTTGTCCGCGACCGTGCCGGAGAACAGGAAGTTCTCCTGGGTCACCATGAC
>JBKOXW010000050.1:0-5141 GCA_046744115.1 Actinomycetota bacterium
CGCCCGCGTCGCCGCATTCCGCCGGTAGCGACTCGCCGCCGCGGCGAAGAGCGCGACCGCGGAAAGCGCGCCGGCCAGCACGATGGCGCCGACCGCCAGCGCACTCTCGGCGACCAGCCGGCTGCACAGCAGCGCGCACACGCCGAACCCGAGTGAGGTCCGCAGCCAGGCGAGCGCGGTGCGCTCGTTCTGCGCGCCGTGACCCAGATCGCGCTGTGCCGGCCCGCTCATCGCGGCAGCAGCAAGAGCACGACGGCGACGAGCGCGAGCACTGCGACCCCGTAGGCGAGCGTGGGGGCCAGGCCCGGCAGCGGCAGCGGCTCGCCGGTGCGCAGCGCGCGCTCGCTGCGCTGCCAGCGGCGGAACGAGTACCCGCTGGTGGCGGCGCCGAGCAGGACCAGGCTCGCGGCGAGCGCCTGGCGGAAGCCGGGCACGACCAGCTCCGGCACGAACGCCTCCAGCCCGATCCCGGCCGCGACCAGGGCGAGCGCGGTGCGTATCCAGGCCAGGAACGTGCGCTCGTTCGCGAAGGTGAACCGCGGGTCGGGATCCTCACCCACCGCCCGCAGCCGCTCGGTCCACCGCTGCGCCACCGCCCCGACCGTACCGACCTCGCCGGCCCGGCATCATGAACGATGTGGCGAGCCGGCCGACCGTGTGGCAGTGGCTGGGCTACGCGTTCGGCGCCCGGCTGCCCGCGGGGCTCACCGAGTGGGTGCGGCACGACCTCACCGACGCGGACTGGCGGTGGCGGGAGCTGCTCCGGGTCCTGGTGCAGTGCGCGGCGCCCGCGGTGATCCTCTTCCTGCTGCCCGCCCAGCTGGAGATCCGGGTGCTGACCGCCGGCCTGGTGCTGGCCGGCGCGCTGTTCACCGCGGCGGCGTACGCCGAGAACCTGCGCGACCGGCGGCTCCGCCAGCACGGGCTGTCCCCGCCCGGCCAGCCGGAGCAGTGACCCGCGGCCGCCTAGTCCAGGTCGTCGTGGACCATCAGCCGGCGGGCCGCCTCGGTCAGCGAGCCGGAGATCGACGGGTACACCGACAGCGACGAGGCCACCTGGGAGACGGTCAGCCTGTTCTGTACGGCGAGCGTGATCGGCAGGATCAGCTCGGAGGCGTACGGCGCGACCACCACGCCCCCGATCACCACCCCGGTGGCCGGCCGGCAGAACAGCTTCACGAAGCCCTGCCGGAGCGACTGCATCTTCGCCCGCGCGTTCGTGGCCAGCGGCAGCGTCACCATCCGCGCCGGCACCTCGCCGGCCTCGATCGCCCGCTGCTGGATGCCGACCGTGGCGATCTCCGGGTGGGTGAACACGTTCGCCGAGACGGTCTTCAGCCGCAGCGGCTCGACCGCCTCGCCGAGGGCGTGCCACATCGCGATCCGGCCCTGCATCGCGGCCACCGAGGCCAGCATGAGCAGGCCGGTGCAGTCGCCGGCCGCGTAGATGCCCGGCACGTTCGTCCGCGACACCCGGTCGACGTCGACGAAGCCGCCCGCCCGCCGGGTCACGCCCACGTGCTCCAGGCCGAGATCGGTCGTGTTGGGCACCGACCCCACGGTCATCAGCGCGTGGCTGCCCTCGACCGTGCGGCCGTCCTCCATCTCGACCACGACGCCCTTCTCGGTACGCCGCACGGCCGCCGCCCTGGCGTGCTTGACGATCTCGCCGCCGTGCTCGGCGAAGACGGTCTCCAGCACCGCCGCAGCGTCGGCGTCCTCGCTCGGCAGCACCCGGTC
Source organism: Actinomycetota bacterium (assembly GCA_046744115.1). Lineage (GTDB taxonomy): Bacteria > Actinomycetota > Actinomycetes > Mycobacteriales > CADCTP01 > JBKOXW01. The sequence goes on from JBKOXW010000050.1 coordinate 1,741, forward strand.
GCGGCTGGAGACGAGGGTGACCCGCACGCCCATCTCGGTATACGCGCTGGCGAACTCGGCGCCGGTCACCCCGGAGCCGACGACGACCAGGTGGTCGGGCAGCTCGGCCAGGTCGTACACCTGCCGCCAGTTGAGGATGCGCTCCCCGTCCGGCCGGGCGCCGGGCAGCACCCGCGGGTGGGCCCCGGTCGCCACCAGCACCACGTCCGCGTCCAGCACCTCGACACCGTCCGCGGTGTGCGCCTCGACCCGGTGCGAGACCCGGCCCGTCTGCTCGGCCGCGAACCGGGCCCGGCCGCTGATCAGCCGCACCCCGTCCCGCTCCAGCCGGCTGCGCACGTCCTCGGACTGCGCCACGGCCAGCCGCTGCACCCGGCGGTGCACCACCGGGGCGTCGACCGCCACGTCCACCGGCTCGGCGGTCCGCACGCCGAGCGTGGCCGCGCCGCGCAGCACCGCCATCGTCTCGCTGGTCGCGATGAACGTCTTCGACGGCACGCAGTCGTAGAGCACGCACGCGCCGCCCATGCCGTCGCTCTCCACGACGGTCACCTCGGCCGCGAGCTGCGCCGCCACCAGGGCCGCCTCGTACCCGGCCGGACCACCACCGACGATGACAATGCGGGTCACCGGGCTATTGTCCCTCCCCGACGCGATCGGTGAGCGGACGGAGTCTGCCGTGCCCTTGTATGCCGCCTATGCGTCGAACATGGATCCCGAGCAGATGCTGGACCGCTGCCCGCACTCGCCGTTCGCCGGCACCGGCTGGATCAAGGGGTGGCGGCTCACGTTCGGCGGCGAGGATCTCGGCTGGGAGGGCGCGCTCGCCACGCTGGTCGAGGACCGGCAGAGCCCGGACGCGACGGTGTTCGTCGCGCTGTACGACGTGACGGCCGGCGACGAGTCCCGATTGGACTCGTGGGAGGGCGTCGAGCTCGGCATCTACGGCAAGATCAGGCTGCGCGTGCACACCCTGGACGGGGAGGAGCTGGCCTGGGTCTACGTGCTGAACGGGTTCGAGGGTGGGCTGCCGTCCGCGCGCTACCTGGGCGTACTCGCCGAGGCTGCCGAGCGGGCGGGCGCACCGGACGAGTACGTGGCCGAACTCCGCCGCCGCCCGTGCCGCTCCATCGGCCGCTGAACCCTCGCCGAGTGCCCACACCCCTCCGCGAGTGGGGACTGAGGCCGCCGAGTGAGCAGCTATACGGCCTCACTCGCGGCCCGAACTCACCACTCGCGGAAGGACGTGCGCGCCGGGGCCAGGGATCGGCGTGACCTCGCGTGCCGAGGTCAGCCGGTGGCCGGCCCGGCAGTGCAGCTCCAGCTCGACCGGCTCGCCGCAGTCGCGGTGGGTGAGCTCGACCGACGGGCCGTCGGGGCTGTCCAGGTACCGGTCGCCCCAGTGCAGCAGCGCGACCAGCACCGGGTAGAGGTCCAGGCCCTTCTCGGTGAGCCGGTACTCGTACCGGGTGCGCTGGCCGGTCTCCCGGTACGGCACCCGGCGCAGCAGGCCGATGTCGACCAGCCGGCCGAGCCTGCCGGACAGCACCTGGCGGGGGGCGCCGATGCGGCGCTGCATGACCTCGAACCGGCGCACCCCGTTGAACACCTCCCGCAGCACGAGCAGCGTCCATCGCTCCCCGATCAGCGCGAGCGTGCGCCCGATCGAGCAGTTGGCGGGGTCGAAGTCGGCCGGCCGTGGCGCGGACATGCGACTAAGGCTAAGTTCACTTGACAGACTTAGCAAGGGAGGGGAAGGCTGAGTTCGACCGACGAACTCAGGGGGTGACCACCCATGACGGGTCTGCTGGTCCGCCCGGCCGACTCCCCAGCCATGGACGCGGTGACCGAGGCCGAGATTCTCACCCTACCGGCCGGCCCGCGGATCCGGCCGGCACGACCGGACGACAAGGACGCGGTCACCCGGTTCCTCGCCGGGCTGTCGCTGGACTCGGCGTACCGGCGGTTCTTCACCGGCCTCGGCACCCCGTCGCCCTCCCTGGTCCGTAAGCTCGTCGAGACCGACCGGGACGCGCGCGACGCGGTCGTCGCCGTGCTGGAGGACCCGGCGGCGGGCGAGGAGGTGCTCGGGCTGGCCGACTACGCCCGGGTCCGCGACCAGCCGGGCACCGTGGAGATCGGCGTCGTCGTGGCCGACGCCTGGCAGCGCCAAGGCCTGGGACCGCGGCTCGCCACCGCGGCGCTCGAGCTGGCCAGGGCTCGAGGCGCGAGCCGGATGCGGGCGCACTGCCTCGCCGAGAACGCGCCGATCGCCCGCATCCTGCGGCGGGCGTGGCCGGACGCGCGCCCGCGCTGGGAGGACAGCCTATGGGTCTGGGACGTGCCGCTGCTGGACGGCGACGGAGCGCCCGCTCCACCGTCAGCGGGCGCCCCATACGCCTACGTGGCCGTCAGTACACGCTGACGCCGAAGACACCCAGCGGTTCGGTCACCGGCTGGAAGAACGTGGTGCCGCCGAACGTGCAGTTGCCGCTGCCGCCCGACGTGAGGCCCAGCGCCCGGTTGCTGGAGAACAGCGGGCCCCCGCTGTCACCGGGCTCGGCGCAGATGTTCGTCCGGATCAGGCCGAACACGGTGCCCTGCGGGTAGTTCACGGTCTGGTTCAGCGCCGTGACCGTGCCGCAGCGCACGCGGGTCGTGCTGCCGCTGCGGCAGGCCGACTGGCCAACGGTGGGATTGCCGGAGCTGGTGATGTCCCGGGAGGTGCCGTTGTAGAGGTTCACCGTGCCCGGGTGGGACACGTTCGGGTTGTCGTATCGGACGATCCCGTAGTCGTTGGTCGGGAAGCTGGTGCCGACCCGCGGCCCGATGAGGGTCGTGTGGCTGGCGTTGGTGTACCAGTTCACCGCGATGTTGGTGCAGTGCCCAGCGGTCAGGAAGTAGTACGTGCCGCCGCTGTTGCGCACGTTGAAGCCAAGCGAGCAGCGGGAGCTGCCACCGTAGATGGCGTCCCCGCCGCGGATCAGCGTGCTGAACGCGCCCGCGACCCGCTCGACCCGGACCGCGCCGCCATACCGCGCCGCCGTGGCGAGCAGCGCCGCCAGCCGGGCGCCCCTGGCCTGGCTGGTCACGGTCAGGACCACCGCGTTGCTGGCCGCGTCGATGCCCCACGCGGTGCCCACGGCCGGGTACCGGCCCAGGGCCGCGGCGATCCGATTGAGCGTGGCGGTGCTGCGGGTGACGAGCCTCGCTTGCGCGCCGGCCGCCCGGACCGTGGCCGCGGCCGCGCGGTCGAGCACGGTCACGACGAGGGCGCCGGTGGCCTGCTCGATGTACGCGCCGGCGGTGCGGGCGCCGAGCTGGCTGGCCAGCCGCTCCGCGACCGCGGTCTGCTGCGGCTGGGCGGCGAGCCGGCGGGTGGCCTCCGCGCGGCTGACGCC
>JBKOXW010000243.1:0-15476 GCA_046744115.1 Actinomycetota bacterium
GTTCAGGCCGCTTCGAGCGCCGGCTCGGCGGCCACCGCCTCCTGCGGGCGGAGATCCCGCCCGCGGACCAGGACGATCGCGACGATGACACCGGCGAACGCGATGGACGCCCCGACCCAGAACGCGGTCTGGAAGCCGCCGGTCAGCGCGTACGCCAGCTCATCGCCGTTCGCCGCTCGGTCGTTCGTGGTGGCGACCGCGACGGTGGACAGCAACGCGATTCCGACGGCGCCGCCGATCTGCTGGGCCGTGTTGATCAGGCCGGAGGCCAGCCCCGCCTCCTCCGGCCTCGTCCCGGCGAGGGCGGCGATCGTGATCGGGACGAACGCGAACGGGATCCCCACGCCGAGCAGCAGGAAGCCGGGGAACAGGTCGGCCCAGTACGAGCCGCCGACCGACACCTGGGTGAAATACAGGAGCCCGCTGGTGAGGAACGCCATGCCGAGCACGAGCACCGGCTTGACGCCGACCCGGGTCACCGCGGCCGCGGCGACGTTCGCCCAGACCACGGCGGTGCCCGCGACGGCGAGGTACGCGACGCCGGCCTCCAGGGGGGAGTAGCCGAGCACCTGCTGCATGTACAGCGTGAGCATCAGGAACATCGAGAACAGCGCCGTGCCCACGATGAACCCGACGATGTTCGCCGCCGCCAGGGTCTGCAGGCGGAAGATCGAGAACGGCACCAGCGGGTCCCGCTGCCGCTGCTCCCACCCCGCGAACGCGGCGAGCAGGACCGCCGCCGCAGCGAACGCGCCGATGGTGCGGGCGGAGGCCCAGCCCCACTGCTGGCCCTGGGTGACCGCGAGCACCAGGACGCTGAGCCCGCCGGTGACGAGCACCGCACCGGGCACGTCGTGGCTCTGCCCGTGCGCGTCCCGGCTCTCGCCGAGCAGGATCGGGGCGAGGCCAAGGCCGGCGACGCCGACCGGGATGTTGAGGAAGAAGATCCACTCCCAGGACAGCAGGTCGGTCAGCAGGCCGCCCATCAGGACGCCGGCCGCGGCGCCGAAGCCGCCGACCGCACCCCAGGCGCCGAGCGCGAGGTTGCGCTCCCGGCCCTCGGCGAACGTCGTGGTCAGGATCGACAGCGCCGCGGGCGTGATCGTCGCCGCTCCGAGACCCTGGATGGCCCGGGCGGCGATCAGGGACCCGTCGCTCCACGCGAGCCCGCACAGCAGCGAGCCGAGCGAGAAGACGACCAGGCCGACGATGAAGATCCGCCGGCGCCCGACGATGTCCGCCAGCCGGCCGCCGAGGAGCAGGAAGCCGCCGAAGACGAGCGCGTAGGCGCTGATCACCCACTGCAGGTTCGCCGGTGCGAAGCCGAGATCCAGCTGGATCGACGGGAGCGCGACGTTCACGATCGCGACGTCGAGCACGACCATGAACTGCACGGCGCAGAGCAGCGCCAGCGCGAGCCACTTCCTCCGGTCCGAGCCGACCTCCGTGCCTGGCCGCGGCAGCACCTCCGGTGCGGGTGCGGTGTCCTTCATGCCGTCCTCCTCGTCTCGTGTCGTCCAGACGACGAGCGGGAGGCGCGGGAGGGGACACCTCCTACGCGCCGACCTCCGCGACGCGCCGCCGCAGGAAGCGGCGCTCAGGCTCGGTGCGAGCCAACTCCAGGGCGCGCTCGTACTCCGTCCGCGCCTCGTCCGTCCGGCCCAGCCGGCGCAGCAGGTCGGCCCGAGTCGAGTGGAAGTACTGGTAGCCGTCGAGGTCGAGCCGGTCGATGAGGATCAGGCCCGCTCCCGCCCCGTCCGCCTCCGCCACGGCGATCGCGCGGTTGAGCTCGACCACCGGCGAGTCGGTCAGCCGGGCGAGCTCGCCGTACAGCGCGGCGATCTGCGGCCAGTCGCGCGGCGCCTCGGTGTGCAGCGCGGCGATCGCCGCCTGGATGACGTACGGGCCGCGGCCGCCCAGCGCGAAGGCCCGGTCGAGTGCGGCACGCCCGCGTTCGATCTGTGCGGCGTCCCAGCGCGCGCTGTCCTGGTCGGCGAGCAGCACGAGCTCCCCGCCGTCGAACCGGGCGTCGCGGCGCGCGTCGTCGAGCAGCATCAGCGCGAGCAGGCCGTGCACCTCGGGCTCGTCCGGCATCAGCTCGGCGAGCGCGCGCCCGAGCCAGAGCGCCTCCGCCGCGAGGTCGCCGCGGCCGCCGTACCCCTCGTTGAAGATCAGGTAGACGACGGCAAGCACTGCTGCCAGGCGCTCGGGCAGCAGGTGCTTCGCCGGCACGCGGAACGGGATGCCCGCGTCCCGGATCTTGCGCTTCGCGCGCGTCAGCCGCCGCTTCATCGTCGGCTCGGAAACGAGGAACGCGCGTGCGATCTCCTCTGTGCTCAGGCCACCGAGCGCGCGCAGCGTGAGGGCGACCTGCGCCTCGAGTCCGAGTGCCGGGTGGCAGCAGGTGAAGATCAGCTCGAGCCGCTCATCGGGGAATGCCGTCTTCTCCATCTCGTCCTCCACCGCCTCCGGCACGGTGAGCAGGCGCGTCTTCGCGGCGAGCGTCCGGTCGCGGCGGATGCGGTCGATCGCCCGGTTGCGGGCTGTGGTGACCAGCCAGGCGGCCGGGTTGGCCGGAGGGCCGTCGCGGGCCCAGCGCTCGGTGGCGATCGCGAACGCCTCCTGGGCGGCCTCCTCGGCGAGGTCGAAGTCGCCGAGGAAGCCGACCAGGGTGGCGACGACCCGCCCCCACTCGTCGCGGAAGACCTGCTCGATGCGCGGCCTAGCGCTCCCCACCCGCACGCTCCATCACCGGGCGTACCTCGATCGCGCCGCCCATTCGAGCGGCCGGGATGCGGGCCGCCAGCTCGGTCGCCCTGTCGAGGTTGTCCGCCTCGATGAGGTAGTAGCCGCCGAGCGCCTCCTTCGCCTCGATGAACGGGCCGTCCGTGGTCAGCGTCCGGCCGTCCTGCACCCGCACAGTCGTCGCCGTGTCCGCCGGATGTAGCTGGGCGCCGCCCAGGACGCCGGGCGTCGCGGAGATCGCGAGGTACTCCTCCGAGATCCGCTTCTGCTCGTCCTCGCCGAGGCCTTCGAAACGTGCCCAGGCCTCGCCGCCCGAGTAGATCAGCAGCATGTACTTCATCGTCGCCCTCCTCGATAGATGTTCCTCGCGTCAATGACGAACGCGCCAGGCGAGTGGGGACAGCCACCATGACCTCGCGAGCGAGCCGGCCGTGGAGATCACGCGGTGACACCCGGCAGGTCGTCGAGGAGGTCCGCGGTCGGCGCGAAGAACAGGGCACCGGTCACGGCGGTGGAGAAGTCGAGGATCCGGTCGTGGTTGCCGGGCGGGTCTCCCAGGAACATGTGCTCCAGCATCAGCTCGATGACCGCCGGCGTTCCGGCGTACCCGATGAAGTAGGTGCCGAACTCGCCGCGCCCGACCGACCCGAACGGCATGTTGTCCCGCAGGATCTGCCGCTGCGTGCCGTTCGGATCGACGATGGTGTTCAGCGCGACGTGCGAGTTCACGGGCTTGATCTCGTCCGGCAGCTCGATGTCGGACAGCTTGGTCCGCCCGATGACCCGCTCCTGCTCCTCCACCGGCAGCGCGTTCCACCTCTGCATGTCGTGCAGATACTTCTGGACGACGACGTAGCTGCCACCGGCGAAGACCGAGTCTTCCTCCCCCACGGTGACCGCCGCGTACGCGGCCGGTCCGGTCGGGTTCTCGGTGCCGTCGACGAAGCCGAGCAGGTCGCGCTGGTCGAAGAAGCGAAAGCCGTGGACCTCGTCGGCCAGCTCGACCGTGCCGGCCAGCCGGTTCATCACCTGCGTGACCAGCTCGAAGCAGAGGTCGAGCCGGGAGGCCCGGACGTGGAAAAGCAGGTCGCCGGCCGTGGCCACGGCCCGATGCCGGTCGCCGCGCAGTTCCCGGAACGGGTGCAGCCCGGCCGGGCGCGGCGGCCCGCACAGCCGGTCCCAGACCGCGGCACCGATGCCCACGACGCAGGACAGGCTGCCGTCGGCGGCGCGGAACCCGACCGACCGCTGCAGCCCGCCCACATCGGACAGCAGGCCCCGCACCACCGGCTCGGCACCCGGCCGCACGGTCAGCACCAGGAAGATGGCGGCGTTGGTCAACGGGCCCAGCACCGGTTGCGGCACGCCCGGCCGGGCCGCCCGCTCCGCCGCCGTCATCGATGCCCCGCTCCTCCCGAGTCTGGCGCCCATCACTCTGCCACTGCTGCCGCGCGGCACGGCGGTCGCGGCAGACTGGTGCCCATGCGGCGGCGGATCCTGGCGATCATCGGGTCGGGCGAGACGGGGCCGACGATGGTCACGATCCACCAGGAGCTGCTCGCTCGCGCTGGCGTCCGGTCCGGGGTGGTGCTGGACAGCCCGTACCGGTTCCAGGAGAACGCCGCGGAGGTGTCCGCCAAGGCGGTCCGCTACTTCGCCGGGAACGTCGGCCTGCCGGTGGACGTGCTGGACGAGCGGGTGCCGGTGGAGCGGGCGGTGGCGCAGGTCCGCGCGAGTGACTGGGTGTTCGCCGGGCCGGGCAGCCCGTCGTACGCCCTGACCGAGTGGCGCGGCGGCGCGCTGGCGGAGGCGCTGCGGTACCGGCTGACCGCCGGCGACGGTGTCACCGTGCTCGCCTCCGCGGCCGCCTGCGTGCTCGGTGCGCTCGCGCTGCCCGTGTACGAGATCTACAAGGCCGGGGCGCCGCCGCACTGGCTCGACGGCCTAGACCTGCTCGCGCCGCTCGGGATGCCGGTCACCGTGATCTCGCACTACGACAACGCCGAGGGCGGCACCCACGACACCCGCTACTGCTACCTGGGCGAGCGGCGGCTGCGGCGGCTCGAGACGGAGCTTCCCGACGGCACCGCCGTGCTCGGGGTGGACGAGCACACCGCGTTGATCATCGACCTGCTCGCCGGGACGATCCAGGTCCGCGGTCGCGGCGGGGTCACTGTGCGCCGGTGCGGGACGTCGGAGGTCCTCCCCGCCGGCACCGACAGCACGCTGGCGCACCTGCAGGCGATGATCGCCGGTGAACCGTCGCCGCCCCGCCCGGTGACCACCGCCACGCCCGAATCTCGCGAGATGGCGCGGGCGGTGTCGGTGCTCACTCTGACCGAGCGGGTCGACGCCTGCCAGCGTCGCTTCGACGGCGCGTACGAGCGTGCGGACCCGGCTGCGATGAGCCAGGCGGTCCTCGATCTCGATGACGCGCTGGCCGACTGGGCCTCCGACACCGACATCGACGAGGCAGAGCACGCGCGCACCGTGCTGCGGTCGCTCGTCGTCCGGCTGGGGGAGACCGCCCAGCGGCCGCCGGCCGCCGCCGTGGACGCCCTGCTCGCGCTGCGCGACCGGCTGCGCGAGGACCGGGCGTACCGGCACGCCGACGCCGTCCGCGACACGCTCGCACTCGCCGGCATCGAGGTGCAGGACACGCCGGACGGTCCGCGCTGGCACCCCGCCCCGGCCGCGCCGCCGAGCCGCTAGCCCCACAGTAGACAGATCGGCAGCGCCAGCATGCCGTCGCGCGGCTCGCCGCATTCAGCGGATGGTCGCGCTCCTGGGCTGTTCTAATTCGGGCATGCCCTTCGTGCTCAACGAGCAGATCGAGCGGCGCCTGCTCGGCGACCAGGTTGCCTGGCTGACCACGGTGACGCCGTCCGGACAGCCGGCGCCGCGGCCGGTCTGGTTCGTCTGGGACGGGACGGCGGTCATCATCTACAGCGTCAACGACGGTGCCAAGCTGCGGCACATCGCGGCCAACGACCGGGTGGCCGTGTCCTTCAACACCGACGAGCACGGCCTGGACGTCGTCGTCATCGCCGGCCGCGCCGAGCGGGTGCCGGATGCGCCGCCGCCGTCGCGGTTCCCGGGCTTCCTGGACAAGTACGCCGCCGCGATGGAGCGCCTTGGGGCCCAAACGAACTGGTACGACGCCCATTACGGCGTGGCGGTCCGGGTGACGCCCGACCACTCCTGGACGATCGCCGGCTGAGCCGATCGGCGGGTCTCGCCCGCCGGTTCCGACCGGCCGACCGGCTGTTGTGGGCAGAACAGGTCCGAACATGGGCAGCCCGTGAGCACTCGTCGACAAGCGGTCCGAGACGGGCAGACTGCGGAAAGCGAGACAGAGCGCGTGACCCCCTGGTCGGAAGCGGCCGACTGATGGGTGCCTAGGGTCCGCGGGACGTCCTGAGGTGGGCTGGGACTGTCCGGCGATGAGGCCGGCCTGGTGGACCTGGGGGTCAGCGGTTGCTCGAGGCTGTGGGGCTCCGGCAGCACGACGAGCGGGTCTGTCGGTGCGTCCTGGTCATGGATGGATGTACGGCCGACCAGGTTGCAGCAGCGGTTCACCAGCCGCGCAGCGAGGTCGACGCGACGCTCGCCCGGCTGGTTCGGCTGGGCCTGGTCACCCCGAGCGACGGACTGGCGCCGCGATACGCCGGCCCGGGCGTTCGGCGACGGCATCCTGCGCACCGAGCAGGACCGAACCGGGGAGCCGGAGCAGACGATCACTTGGGGTGGGCTGGTGATCGACCCCGGACGGCAGCAGGTCACCTGGCGGGGCGCCCCGCTCCGGCTGACCAGGCTCGAGCGGGACGTGCTCGGCTGCCTGGCCGAGCCACCGCTGCGCGTCTGGTCGTACGAGCGCCTGTACGCGGCGGTCTGGCGGAGCGCCTACCTCGGCGACACCTCGACCCTGCATGCCGCAACGAAGCGGCTGCGGCGCAAGCTCCGCGAGGCCGGGGTTGCCGCCGCGGTGGAGTCGGTGCGCGGCGTCGGCTTCCGCCTCTCGGTGGAACCCACGCCGGCCCGCGTCGCGACGGTCACCCCGGTCGCCTAGGAGCAGGTTGTCAGACGCATCCACCGCTCCAGCGGCGGATCCGCCTGACGCGCCCAATGAGGTCGCCCCCGTCGGGACGTGCTTTGCTCGGGCCGTGAGCTGGCCCTCGACTGTGGCCGGTGGCTCGGTGAGCACGTGGTATGCCGCTGCCGGCGACTGCGAGCAGGTCCGGTCCGAGCTGCTAGGGCAGCCGGCCAACACGGTGACGGCCGCCGGCTACCTGCTGGCCGGCGGATGGCTGCTGGTATGGGTCTGCCGGCGGCCCTCGACGCCGCACCGGTACCGGTGGTTCGCGGCCGCGGTGGTGGCCAACGGGATCGGTAGCGGCCTCTACCACGGCCCGGGGTGGCCCGGCAGCGGCGCGAGCCACGACATCGCCGCGATTGCCGTAGCGGTGTTTGTCGCGGTCGACGGGTTGGGCGGAGTCCGGGGCTGGCACGACCGCAGCATCGCGCGGGTCGCCCTGACGACGACGGCGCTGGCCGCGGCCGTGGTGCTGGCCTGGCCGGCGACCAACATCGCCTTGCTCACCGCGGTGACCGCGGCCGTGGTGGCCGAGGCGGCGGTAGCCCGGCAGCCCACAGCGCCGGCTGGTGCCTCCACGGAGACGCCGCCCGCCGCGCACCGGCCGCGCCGGCCCGCCCGCGTCGTCATGCTGACAGCGCTGGCGGTCGGGCTGACCGCCTATCTGCTGGGCCGGACCGGCGGGCCGCTGTGCTGGCCGAGCAGCCTGCTCCAACCGCACGCCCTGTGGCATCTGCTGACCGCCGTGGCGATGGCGACATGGGCAGCCGACCGCATCGCCCACCCCGTGCAGGCCCGTGCCGCGGCGCCCCGCCGGTAGGCCGATGGACAGCACCACCCTGGACGAGGCGTACGACCGCCTCCATCACGCCGTGCCGGAGTTCGGCGGTGCGAACTGGCTGGCCAACCACGGCCCGATGGTGCCGAGGTGTGGTGCGCCGCGGGCACGGCTCCGACGTCCTGCGTTGGGTCGACGCAGCTCGCCGTGGGTGCCCGTGCTGCGCACGGCCGGCGAGTTCGCCGCCGCGGTCGGCGGCCTGGCGAGCGTCGACGTGCTGCGCAGCCATATCCCGCCCGCGCTGCCCGAGCTGACCTACGACACGGTGGCCCGCCGCGACGAGGGCGGCTCGGCGCACCTGCTCGAGGTGATCCGGCGGGACCGTCCACAGTGGGCGCTGTTCGGGCACGTGCACCAGCCGCTGGCGGCAAGTGCCAGCATCGGCGGCACCGAGTGCGTGAACGGGGGCCACGTCCGGCGCACCGGAACGCCGCACGTGGTGCGCTGGTGACCGGGTGGACAGCCGCGCCGGCCACAGGAGCACACTACCGACGGGACGCAGCCCGACCGGCCGAGCGACCGGCCGTCCCAGAGGAGGTGCGACAGATGAGTGTCTTCACCGTGCTTCTGAAGAACCAGCCTGGCGAGCTGGCGCAGATCGCGGAGCGGATCGCGGGGCGCGGCGCGAACGTCATGCTGTGCGGGGTCAGCTCGCGCAGCGAGGGCGTCGTCGCGTTCGTCTCGAACGACGACGAGGCGGTCCGGGCCGCGCTGCGGGACGCCGGCGCCGACTTCAACGAGCGGACCGCGCTCACCGTCCGGCTGCCGGACGTGCCCGGGCAGGCCGCGATGTTCGCCCGCCGGCTCGCCGACGCGAACGTCAACATCGAGCTCGTCCTGCCGACCCGGATCTGCGAGGACGAGGTCGACCTGGCCATGTGCGTCAGCGACGACGCGGCCGCCCGCGCCGCGCTCGGCGACCTCGTCGTCAGCTGAAGGACCGGCCTACAGCACGGCGCTGCCGTACATCTCCCCCAGCGGGTCGGAGATCAGTTCCAGCCGTGCCCCGTCCGGGTCACGGAAGTAGATCGACGTCCCGCTCTCCTGCTGGTACGGCACGCCGTGCCGGTCCAGGTTGCCCTTCAGCCGCTCCCACCGCTCCGGCTCGACCGAGATCGCCATGTGGTGCAGACCGCCCAGCACCTCGGCGTACGGGCCTAGGTCCAGGCCCGGGAAGTCGAAAAACGCGAGCAGGTTGCCGTTGCCGATGTCGAAGAAGAAGTGGTTGGAGCCCTTGTAGTCGCGGTTCTCGAAGATCTCGGTGAGCGGGAACTCCAGCACGTCCTGGTAGAAGCGGACGGTGCGCTCCACGTTGGCGGACAGCAGCGCGACGTGGTGCAGCCCGCGGGCGGACGACGCGGGCCGGTCCGCTCGCAGGTAGGTCGACCGGATCCGGTCCCGCTCGGCCTCGACGGCGGCGTAGTCGATGTCGGCCATGACGCTCCTCGGCTCCTCAGATCCGGAAGAACATGTTGAGGTAGCGGTTCGCGATCGCGCCGTCGCCGCGGATCGTGCCTGCGTTGCTGCGCCCGAACGCGGTCAGCACGAAGCTGGCCGGGTCGAACTCGATCGTGCACGCGGCGTCGCCGATGTCGCCCGGCTCGTAGGTCAGCCCGTCGGCGCCGGCCCGCACCCGGTAGTCCCCCGCGTTCGGCCCGCTGGTGATGCGCACGCCGATCTCACACGGCTCGGTGTCCGGGCCGGTCGTCGCGGTCGCCTGCCAGAGCACGAACATGAACGGGGTGAGCAGGTCGGCGGTCTCGCCGGCCAGCCCGTGCGCCCGGCCGGTGCCCTGGCGCAGGTCCCAGGAGTGGACGCCGTAGTCCATCAGCTGGAACGCCGGATAGAAGAACGCCGGCAGCGGTCCCATGTAGAAGTGCGGGACCGTCAGGTTGCCCCATTCGTCTGGACCGAGCGCGGCGAACGTCTCCATCATCTTGGCGAAGTCCGTCCGCAGCCGGTCCAGCATCTCGGCCTGCGACGTGCCGCGGAACGACCTGGCCTGCTGGTCCACCCGCGCCGCCATGCCGGGCAGCCCGTACGCCGGCGGCACCTCGCTGCCGCTGCGGGCGGCGTCGAAGCTGACGAAGTACGCCTCCGTCGTGTCCACGAGGTGGCCTACGACATCGCGGGTCTGCCAGTCGGTGCTGCGCGTCGGCGCCTCCCACGCGTCCGGCCTCTCGGCCAGCGCGAAGAAGCCCTCGGCCTCGGCGCGCACGACGCGCAGCAGGTTGTCCTTGCCCTCGTACGACATCGCGTTCCAGCCGCTCATGGTGCTCTCCCCTCGTTGGGTGTGCCGGCCGCGGGTCGGCGGCCGGCGTAGGCGTCGTCGAGCAGGCGACGCACGGTCGCCACGTCGACCTGTCGCGGGTTGCGGTCGCCGACCGCGGCCACCGCCTGCTCGGCGGCGGCGTCCAGGCCGTCGTGCCGCATGCCGATCGCGGCCAGGCTGGTCGGCAACCCCAGCCGCTCGGCGAGCGTGCGCAGGCCGGCCGCCGGATCCGCCGCGCCCAGCGCGCCGGCCACAGCGCTCGCCATGTCCGGCGCGGCCGCCGCGTTGAGCGCCACCACGTGCGGCAGCAGCACGGCGTTGGCCTCGCCGTGCACCAGCCCGAACGAGCCGCCGAGGACGTGGCAGATCGTGTGGTGCAGCGCAGTGCCGGCGGTGCCGAGCGCCGCGCCGGCCAGGTACGCGCCGAGCAGCGCGTCGGAGCGGGCGGCGAGGTCGTCGGGCGCGGCCACCGCCGCCGGTAGCGCGCGGGCCAGCTCGCCCAGTCCGGCCCTGGCGAGCAGCGCGGTCACCGGGTTCGCGCCCGGGGCGTAGAGCGCCTCGACGCAGTGCGCCAGCGCGTTGAACCCGGTCGTGCCGGTGGCCGGCGCGGGCAGCCCGGTCGTCAGCGCCGCGTCGTAGACGACTGTGCGGGGCAGCGCCCGCGGGTCGCGACCGGTGCGCTTGCGCTCGCCGGTGATGCCCCAGATCGGAGTCGCCTCCGAGCCGGCGTACGTCGTCGGCACCGCGACCAGCGGCAGTCCGGTGTGGACGGAGACGGCCTTGCCGAGCCCGGTGGCCGAGCCACCGCCGACGGTGAGCACCCCGTCCGCGCCTGCCGCGCCCGCCGCCGCCCGGGCCTGCGCGGCGAGCGCCTCCGGCACGTGCTGGCGGACCTCGCTCCAGCGGGCCGCGACCCGCGTCCCGAGCCGGTCGGCCACGTCGTCGCCGGCCGGCTTCGCCGACCCGCCGGCGATGACCAGGACCCGGTGCAGCCCGAGCCGGTCGACCTCGTCCGGCACGCCGGCGACCGTGCCGATGCCGAAGACGACCCGCTGCGGCAGCGCCTCGATGGCAAAGGAGGCCACGGCTGCGACCCACCCCTCGCGGAAGTTGTGTGCGCAACCGTAGCCCTCGACACGCCTACCGGGGAACACATGGGAAGAGCCGCGAACCCGAGGGAACGCGGCTCCACCGCTGAACGACATCAGTCCGGGAGTCGAACCCTGCAGGCCAACGCTGACAACACGATGGATGACAACGCACTGATCGGGCCTGGCGCAACCACACGCATCCGATGCAGGTCCGAGGCTACGCCGCGGCCGGAACCGCGACCAGACTTGCGGGCCAGGCCTGCCCCAACGGGCAGGCATCTCAGGCCGGGATGTTGTTCGCGCCGACGGCGTCCGGGGCGTCCACCGACGTCACGACGCCGGCCGTGGCGGCCATGGTCTCGGCGACCAGCCACAGCCGCTGGGTCGGCGCCGGTTTCGGGTCCAACGCTCGGACCCTCACTCCGACCCCGAAGCCCTGCAGGCTGGTCTGCCGGACCACGAGGTTGGCGCCGAGCTCGCCGTACACCCGCACCCCCTCGACCGGTGTGTTGCCGAGGATGATCAGCGCCGTGCCGTTGCGGGTCAGCGTGGCAGACGTCTCCGTCACGGCGGCGGTCCGCGCGTTGCCGAGATAGACCGCGTGCCGCTCCCTGCGGTGCCCGTTCGGCACGAGCAGCCGGATCGTGTTGCGGGAGACCAGCACGTCGTCGGCCCGGACGCGGGCACCGACCGCGGAGGTGGCCACCCGGATGCCCTGCACCACGCCGGCCACGAGGTTGTCGAGGACCCGCACGACGCTCGCCCGCCCGCCGCCGACGACGATGCCCGCCGCGCCGGCCACGTAGCCAGCCAGGATCCTGCCCATCGCGGTCCATAGCGGCTCGTCGACGTCGTCGGGCTTGGTCGGCGCGAGCACATGCCGGGCGAACGCGACCAGCGCGTCCCGCCGGGAGCCGTGCTGGGCGATCAGCTGCGGCGCCTTCGCCTCGAACGCGGCCAGGAACGCCTTCATGTCCGGGCGCAGCAGCGCCTGCTGGACCACCGCGGCGGTCCGGGACAGCGTGACCGCCACGGTCTCCCGGGGCAGCAGCGCGGCCGCGATGGTCTTGCCGGCCGGGAATCGGACCGTGTTGCCCCGGATCGTCGTCTCGCCGGCGTCGGCGACCAGGATGCCGACCTGCCAGGCACCGACCGTGCATCGGTTGCCCTCGATCGCGACCCGGTCGGGCTGGCCGCCGACGCCGGCCCGGACCGCGACGCAGGCCGCGGCACGCTCCGGCCGGTCGGCGCAGGACAGGTCGCAGTCGCTGACCCGGACGTCGGTGCAGGCGACGAACGTCACCGCGCCGTTGAGGTGCGCCTGCGGGCCCGGCGGGGCGCCGCCGACCGCGCGCAGCCGGCACACCTCGACCTCGGTGCACCGGTCGAACAGCAGCGCGGTCTCGGTCCCCTCCGCGCGGATCACGGTGGCCGGCCCGACGCCGCAGATCACCACTCGGTTGCGGTTGGCCACGGTCACCGGGGACAGCACCACGTACTCGCCCGCGGCCAGGCACACCTCTCCCCCGGTCGGCGGCAGCGAGTCGACGGCGGCCTGCAGGTCCTCGCCCGGCATCACCACGACCGTGCAGCTGGTCCGGCGGTCGATCGCGGTCAGCGGCTCGAACGTCGGTCGGCAGTCCGACAGCACGGTCCCCGCGGTCAGGTCGACCAGCGCCAGCGGGGCGAACGCGTGCACGATGCCGTCCGGGACGGCGGTGGTCCGCTCCTCGACGCCGAGCGGGTGCTCCGGCCGCAGCCAGGCGCCCCACCAGTCGCCGGCCCGGTAGCTGCCGGCCGCCGCGGTGAACTCCACGCCGAGGTCGACCGTCCCGTGCAGGGCCTTAACCGCGGCGGTCGCGCCGACCCGCTGGCCGTCCCAGCGGCGGACCACCAGCCCGTCCGCGCCGGCCGGTGCGGTCACCGTTCGGTCGAGCGTGAGCACGTCACCGGCGGCGGCCGGGGTCACGTCGGTGACCTGGTAGAGCGCGCCGTGGTCGAGCCGGTCCGCGCGGCGGGCCAGCCAGGACACCTCGACCAGGTCGTCCTTGGCGAACTTCACCGCCGGTGTGGGCGCGAGGGTGACCGCGTCGCCGGCGACGGTGCCGGGCACGGCGGCCGCACCGTTCTCGTACGACCAGACGAACCGGGCGGTGGCCGCGCTGCCGGAGTCCAGCACCTCGACCCGCAGCAACCCGTCCGGCAGCAGCCCGCGCGGGTCGCCCGGCGGGTCGCACGGGTCGGCCGGCCCGGCCTGGGCGGTCCGCCCGATGCTCAGCCGGCCGGTGGACAGCGCGGCCAGGCCGAGGCCGGCCATCGCGGCAGCGCAGTCGGTCGCGGTGGTCGCCGCGGCCCGGACCCGCCAGCCGACCCGGGTGCGCGCGCAGGAGTCGACCGGGGCCAGCGCCGGGTCGACCAGCGCGGCCGGCTGCTCGGCCGGTTGGATGTGCTCGGTGAAGACGTCCAGGTAGACGATCGCCCTGCCGCCCGACGGCAGCGCCGGGATCTGGTCCTGGTCGGCGTAGCTGAACGCGGCCGGCGCGTGTGCGGCCAGCCCGTCCACCCACATCCGTCCCGGTTGGACGGTCAGGCCGCCGCCGGAGACCGCCACCTGGAACGCGGCGCTGCCGGCCACCACGCCGGCCGGCCCGATCGCATCCCGCGCGGTGTCCTGGTCGGTGCGCGTGGCCGCGTCCAGGTTGAGGTTCCACTCGTGGTCGAGCAGCACCCGGCCCTGCTGCATCCGCGCGCCGGTCCACCGCTCGCGGGCGCGCAGCGGGACCTTGGTGTAGTCGCCGGTCATTGGTTCGCCTCCGCGCTCGCTCCGCTCCTCGCGCCTGACGGCGCTGCGATGCTCACTCGCTGTCGCCTCACGGTGGTCATCGTTCCTCCCAGTCCGCCACGTCCACCGATGCGCGCAGGCCCAGCGGTACGAACTCGTCGATGCGCCGCCGCAGCCGCCGGATCCGGGCCCCGCGGCGGGCCCGGTGGTAGGCGCCGACCTCGCCGCCGTCGCTGGCCGCCGCGAGCAGCGGATGGTCCGGCTCGAAGTCCAGGCAGTAGTAGCCGGCCGCGTCGAACCCGGTGGATGCGAACGCCGGCGCCGGGAACGGGCCGCAGGCGTACGCGGTCGGGTGGCGCGGCGGCGCGGACAGGTCGGGTCCGAGGGAGCTGTGCCGCAGGCAGCCCTCCTGCACGTGCACCACGTCGAGCCCGTCGGCGAAGATGCAGTCCACCGCGTCCAGCACGGACACCCGCGCCGGCCCGGCGAACGTGACGCTGTCCGCGTCGAGCGCCGGCCCGAACCGGTCGGCCGCCGCGACCGCGTCCACAATGGACCCTCCGCCCGGTCCCCCGCACGGCCGCAGCCGCCGGCCCCGGCCGTCGACGATGCAATCGGTGAGCCCGATCGGGTACGCGCCGAGGTCGGCCCGGATCGGCCCAAGCACGCACCGGCGGGCGGACAGCGACAGCTCCCACGCGGCCGGGTCGACCTCGAGCCGGCCGGCGGCCGGGTCCATGGTCAGCCCGTCCAGCTCGACCCCGGCGAGCCCGGGTCCGAGCCGCAGGTCGCCGGCGAGCATGAAGCCGGCCAGGCTCAGGCACGCGCCGTCGAGGTCCAGCGCCAGGTCGCCCACGATCGTCGGGGTGACCAGTGCGGGGGCGACGATCCGCCACCGCGGCACCGGCGGGGCGAACGCCTGCGGCGGCGGCGCGGCGAGCCGGTCCGACGTCTCCAGCCGGATCTCCACGTCCGGCACGTCCGGGCTGGAGCCGGCGGGGTCCAGCGCGGCGGCGAGCGCCTGGGCGGCAGTGAACGCGGCCGCCAGCGTCGGTACCGTGCCGGCGCCACCGGCCGGGTTGACTCGCACGACCGCGCGGGCGGCGGGGTCGCCGTCGGCCGTGTTGGCGAGCGCGCCGAGCGTGCCGGCCACCGGCCGGTGCCAGGTCGCCCGCACCGGCCCCGATACTCCGGCGCCGAGCTCGACGTGGCCGAGGTTGACGTCGACGAGCGCCTGCCCGGCGCCCGGCGGCGCGGGCGCGGGCGCGCCGGGCGGGAGGGCGCCGAAGCGCAGGTCCGCCCAGTCCACCTCGGACCCGCCCGCGGTCAGCCGCAGCAGCGGTGGGGGGCCGGCCGACCCGGTCACGGTCGCCAGCGGGTGGCTGCCCGCGATCTCCAGCGACCCGCCGAACGTGATCTCGCCCGGCCGGGCGAGCGTCTGCAGCACCTGGTAGGTCGTCCGGACCGGCGCGTCGGCCTCGTCGCCGGTGCGGGACTGCCCGGCCGCGCCGCTCAGCTCAGCGGCCAGCCGCGGTGGCCGCGGGCGCAGGTAGAGCGGCGCCTCGGTGCCGAGCGGGTGCAGGGCGAACCGGCGCGCCTCGGGCAGCGGGGCCGCCTCCGCGTCGACGAGCGTGCGCACCTGCCAGGGCCAGACC
>JBKOXW010000232.1:0-11181 GCA_046744115.1 Actinomycetota bacterium
GCGCTGCAGGCAGGCGCGCGCGCCCAGCAGGCGTATCTGGGCACGCTCGTCGCCGGCGAGCGGTCCGCCGCCGGGCGGCCGGTCGAGGCGCGGCCCAGCGCGCTGGCCGCGGTCCTGCCCAGCACGGCGTCCGGCCGCTGCGCCTGCTCCGACTGCCAGTCCGCGGTCAGCCCGGCCGCCTACCTCGCCGACCTGCTCGGCTACGCCGTCGCCCACGTCACCCGGGCCGGCCAGCCGCTGACCCTGGACGAGGTCGTGGACCTCACCCTGCAGCCGCTGCGGAAGCTGCCGCTGGACTGCGACGCGGTGGACACCGCCGTCCCGCGGCTGCGGATCGTCGTCGAGGTGCTCCGCGCGCACTTGGCCCGAGAGTGGGCGACCGTGCCGCAGGACCGCCGCGACGCGCTGGCGGCCGCCGAGCGGACCTACCGGTCGACGGCGTACCTTCGCCTGCTCGCCGAGCACGGCACGTCGTTCGAGGAGTTGCGCGGCGCCCGGATCGCGAGCGCGGCCGACCGGGCCGCGCTCGCCCAGCGCCTCGGCGTGGACCTGGTCGCCCCCGACCCCCTCGCCGACCTGGTGCTCGACCCGAACGCTACGCCGGCACAGCTCACCGAGGCGGCGCTGCAGCGGCTGTTCGGCTACCAGGACACGACCGGAGACCCGCTCGCCGACGTCCCGTCCGGCCTGCTCAGCGACCGCCGCCACGACCGGCAGCGGCGGGCCTGGCTTGCCGCGGACCACCCGGCCGACGGCTACAGCTTCGAGCGCGAGCCGCAGCACCTCCCCGCGATCGACCCCGACCTCGTGGGACCGGTCGACTTCCGCGACCAGAACCCGAGCGGCAACCCGTGCTTCCAGCTGCACGCCGCCCGCCGGCTCTGGGTCGACGGCCGGCTCCAGCAACTGCGGCAGGATCTCACGGCGAACGGCGTCGCGGCGGTGCTCGCGGTGGCGCTGAGCCACCCCGCCCCCGACTTCGACGCGCTCGCCGCCGACCTCGCCGGCAGCCCGGCCGCCGCCGAGGCGGCGCGGGCCAGCCTGGCAGCGCTCGGCCTCACCCCGGAGGCGTTCGGCCGGCTCATGGAGATCCGCGGTGCGGCAGCCGCGCCCGCGCCGGCCGACCCGCCGACCGGCGCCGACCTCGACGAGCTGTCGGCGATCCTCACCCAGGCCGAGAAGGTCCGCGGCTACCCGGCGTGGGTGCAGGAGGAGGCGACCCGCGACGTCCGGCTCGACCTGCTGCGGTTCCGGCTGGTCGACGCCGGCCGGGTGGGGGCGCGGGACTGGCTCGGCCCGCGCGACGCCCGGCTCGCCTGGCAGGCCGCGCTACGTCGGCGCTCGGCCGGGCCGGTGGTCGACCCGGTCCTGCTGGGACCGGTGGACTTCCGCGACCCCTCGCCATCCGGCGCGCTCTACCAGCTCTGGGACGCCCGGCGCCAGTTCGTCGCCGCGCGGATCGCCCAGTACGGCGGTGGCACGCCGGGGCTCACGCTGCTGGAGAACCGGGTGCGCACGGTGCTCGACGAGCTGCCCGCCGCCCGGTGGCGGGGGCTGGCGGACCGGTACGCGACCGGCGCGCCGCTCACCGAGGAGCTGGCGATGTACACCATCACGCGCCCCGAGCTGGGCCGGCTGGTCCGGCTGTGGACGGCGCTGTCGTCGGGCCTCCCGGTGGCCGACCCGGAGTGGCAGGACGCCGCCCAGGTGCTGGCCCGCGTCGTCACCCGCCGCCAGGCCTCCCGCTGGCGCAGCGAGGAGCGGGCCGCGGGCATCGTGATCGGCCCCGACGGCTTCGTGCTCGCCGGGCTGGGCGCCGTCACGCCACCGCCGCTGCTCGGGTCGATGGCCGACCGCAGCACCTGGCAGGACGTCCTGCGGGCCCGGATCGACGAGGATGCGGCCACCCGGACGGCCGCGGCCGCCGCGGCCCGGGCGGCCGAGGAGCAGGCGCTGCCGCTGCTGCGCGACGCGCTGGTGGCCGCGAGCACGGTGCCGCTGACCGACCCGGCGCAGCGCGCCGACTGGCTCGGCGACCGGCTGCTGATCGACGTCGTCACCGGTCCAGCGGACCGCACCACCCGGGTCGCCCAGGCGATCGAGTCGCTGCAGGTGCTGCTCTTCTCGCTGCGGACCGCACAGCTCACCGACACCCACCCGAGCCTGGAGCTGGAGGCCGAGCACTTCGACGAGGAGTGGGACTGGATCGGCGGGTACGCGACCTGGCGCGCCGCGATGTTCGTCTCCCTCTACCCGGAGAACCTGCTGCTGCCCTCGCTGCGCCGGCACCAGACGTACGGCTTCCGCCAGCTCGTCACCGCGCTGCGGAGCGGCCGGCGCGCCACCCCGGACGGTGCCCTCGACGAGGTGCGCGAGTACCTGCGCTACCTCGACGATGTCCGGTCCCTGCGCGTGGAGGCCGTCGCCGTGGCCGGCAGCGGCATGGGGGCGGCCGCGCGGGAGTACACCTACCTCTTCGGACAGTCGGAGGCGTCCGGCGCGGTCTACTGGTCCCGCGACGACGCGACCGGCACGCCAGGCCGGACGCAGAGCTCCTGGGCGCCGGTCACCACGCTGGCCACCGCCGACGTGTCGCGGGTGATCGGCGCGTGCCGCACCACCGGCTTCGGCCCGGACTGGCTCTACCTGATCGTCCAGATGTTCGACCCGGCCGGGCCCAAGCTCGGCTTCACCCGGCTCGTCCTCGATCACGCCGGGTCGCTCGTGCAGACCCAGGACTCCGGCTGGTCGGAGCTGCAGGAGCTCGACCTCCCGGACGGCACCGCCGGGTTCACCGCGGTGCTCGTGCAGGACCAGTACGCCGACTGGCCGGAGCTGGCGATCCACACCCAGGACGGCCGCTTTTTCCTCCGCCGGGTGGTGGACACCGACTGGGAGGAGGGCGACTGGAAGCCACGCGACCTGCGGTGGACGAGCGCGCAGGTCACCCTGCCGCAGACGGACCTGGAGACACTCCTGGACGTCGTGCACCTGAACCGGTGGGGGTGGCTGATCTTCGCGCGCTACCGCTCCGGCATGGTCTGGGCCCTGTTCGTCGCCACCTTCCAGGGACTGCGCAGCGTTCGAGCGGTGACCGCGCAGGTCCGGCGCTGGCAGGGCGCCCTCTCGATGGACGACACCACGCAGTCCGAGAACCCCGGCTACCCGCTTGCCGGCACCGCGCGGGCGTATGCCTTCTGGTACGACGGGTCGGTCTCCTGGTACCAGTCGTTCGGGGTCGCGACGACCGGCATCTTCTCCGTCGTCCAGAGCAGCAACTCGTGGCTGGACGCCGAGGGCGGGCTCGCGGTCTCAGGCGGGCGGACGTCGCCGGACGCCAGCCTCGGCAGCCGCGTGATGGCGGCCTTCCGGCGCGGCGGGTCGTTCCGGGCTACCGGCTGGAACGAGCCGGGGCAGTACCTCACGAGCGTCCGCCGGCTCGGCGTCGACAGCGTGCTTGTCGAGGGCCCCCGGCGGCACGTCGCGCCGCGGCTGGCGGCCGTCGACGTCGTCCAGATCGGCGAGCTGCAGCGCGACCCGCAGCGCCGGCACCAGCTCAACGACGGGGTGCTGGCCAACCTGCGGTTCTGGTGGGACTGCGGCGCCAACACCGTCGCCACCAACCGCGACTACCTCCAGGAGGCGTACGGCTTCGTGCCGCTGCACGTCGCGCTCGCGCTGCAGCAGCGCCGGGAGTACATTGCCGCGCTCGACTGGTTCCGGGTGGTCTACGACTACGCCGCGCCGGCCGGGACGCGCGCGATCTACCCCGGCCTGGTGGACGAGCTGACGCTCGGCACCGGCTTCGACCGCGCCGCCGACTGGCTGCTGGACACGATGAACCCGCACGCCGTGGCCGAGACCCGCAGGGGCAGCTACACCCGGTCCACGCTGCTGTCCGTCATTCGGTGCCTGCTGGAGTTCGGCGACGACCTGTTCACCACCGACACCGGCGAGGCGATCTCGCGGGCGCGGGTGCTCTACGGCACAGCGCTCGACCTGCTCGACGCGGACGAGCTGCGCCAGGACGACGGCAGCTGCGAGGAGCTGATCGGCGAGGTCGACGTCACCGTCGGCGGACCGGAGTGGGTGCCGATCCTCCGCGACTGGGCCCGGTCGCTGCTGGCGCTGTCCGACCGGACGGCGATCACGGCCGCCGTTGCCGCCGTCAACGAGCGGCTGCACGCCGACGCGGGCTGGCCGGAGCGGGTCGACGGCGCCCGGGCGGTGGTCGACCAGGCCCTCGCCGGTGTGTCGGCGCCGACCGCGCTGGAGGCCGTGGACAGCCAGCTCCGGCAGACCGATCTCGCGCAGCGGGCGCTGCTGCGCTCGCCCGACGTCGAGGGCATGCTCGTCCGGCTCGCCGGCGTCGCGACGGTCGGCGCCGCGGGGAACACCATGCAGATCACCGGATACTGGGCTCCGGCGCCGCACTTCGAGTTCTGCGTCGTGCCCAACCCGATCCCGCGCACGCTGCGGCTGTGGGCCGAGCTCAACCTGTTCAAGATCCGCACGAGCCGCAACATCGCCGGGCTCGAGCGCGCGGTCGAGGCGTACGCGGGGCCGACCGACACGACATCGGGGCTGCCGTCCATCGGCGCGGGCGGGCAGCTGTCCGTGCCGGGCGTGCGGAACTACCGGCCCACGCCGTACCGCTACCCGCAGCTGGTGGCCCGGGCCAAGGAGCTGGCCGAGCTTGCCCGCCAGGTGGAGGCCTCGATGCTGGCCGCGATCCAGGCCGGCGAACAGGAGCGGTACACGCGGCTCAAGGCCCGGCAGGACCTCGCGATCGGGCGGGCCAGCGTCCGGCTGCAGACGCTGCGCACGACCGAGGCGACCGGCGGCGTGAAGCTGGCCGAGCTGTCCAAGCAGCGGGCGTCGATCAGCGTCGACCACTACACCGACCTGATCGAGGAGGGCGCCTCGGGGACAGAGCAGGCCGCGCTGGTGACCCTCGGCATCGCGGCCGGCTTCCATGCGGCCGCGGCCGTCGCGAGCGCGGTGGCGGCCGGCATCCAAGGGTCGTACGCCGCCGGGCTGAGCGCCGGGACGGTGACCGCGGGGATGGCGCCCCCGGTGTGGGCGGCGATGTCGTCGTCCATCGCGTCGTCGGCCTCGTCGGTGGCTGCGGGGCTGCAAACGGTATCGTCGCTGCTCTCGATGCAGGCGGGGTTCGAACGGCGGCTGCAGGAGTGGGACTTCCAGCGCAGCCTGGCGGCCCAGGACCTCGCCATCGCCGACCAGCAGATCCAGGTGGCGCAGGACCACGTCCGCGTGGTCGCCCAGGAGCGCGAGATCGCGCAGCTCGCGGCCGACAACGCCGAGCAGACGATCGACTTCCTGGACAACAAGTTCACCAACGTCGAGCTGTACGACTTCATGGCCGGGGAGCTGGAGCGGGTCTACGCAACCGTGCTCGAGCGGGCTGCGGCGACCGCGCAGCTCGCCTCCGACCAGCTCGCCTACGAGCGGCAGGAGGACCCGCCCGCGTTCATCCGCGCGGACTACTGGCAGCCGTCGACCGAGGGCGGTGCGCTCGCGCCGGAGCAGGACGGCGGCGGCGCCGACCGCCGCGGGCTCACCGGCTCGGCGCGGCTACTCGGCGACCTGGTGCAGCTCGACGGGTACGCGTTCGAAACCGACCGGCGCAAGCTGCACCTGACCACGACGCTGTCGCTGGCCCAGCTGGCGCCGGTCGAGTTCGCCCGCTTCCGGCAGACCGGGGAGCTGACGTTCGACACGCCCGGGGAGTGGTTCGACCGCCAGTTCCCGGGCCACTACCTGCGCCTGGTCCGGCGGGTCCGGCTGTCGGTGATCGCCCTCATCCCACCGGCGACCGGCATCCGGGCCACGCTCGCCCAGAGCGGGCCGTCGTACGTCGTCATCGGTGGCCCATCGTTCTCCCGGGTGAAGGTCCGCGGCGGGTTCGACGAGGTGGCGCTCAGCTCGCCGTTCGCCGACACCGGCGTCTTCGAGCTCGACCCGCAGCCCCAGCTGCGGTTCCCGTTCGAGGGCAGCGGCCTGGACACGCGCTGGACGCTGCGGCTGCCGCGGGCGGCGAACCCGTTCGACTACGCGACCATCGGCGACGTCACCATGACGGTGGAGTACACCGCGCTAAGCGACGCGAACCTGCGCTCGCAGGTCATCTCCGGCATGCGCCCGACGATCGAGGTGACGCTGCCGCTCAGCCTGCGCTCGCGGTACCCGGACCAGTGGTACCAGCTGCACAACCGGCGCGACCGGACGCCGCCGTTCCGGGTCTCGCTCGAGGTGTCCGCCGGGCTGCTGCCGCCACACCTGCAGTCGGTCCAGCTCGCTCACGTGGCGCTGCTGCTCGCGCACGACGCCGGCGAGCTGCCGGAGCCGATCACCGTCGACCTACTGGGCCGGCCGTCCGGCACCGGGGTCACCGGCACGGGCGCGACAGTGCCGATCACGGGGCTGGCGAGCAGCCGCGGCAACGCGCAGGGCTGGAACTCGCTGCCGCGCGACCCGGTGGGCACTTGGGTGCTGCAGTTCAAGGACGAACCCGCAACTCGCGATCTGTTCGACTCCGGCAAGCTGACCGACGTGATGCTCGCCCTGACGCTCTCGGGCCGTCCCCACCCATGGGTTTAGCCGGCGCCCGGAAGTGCGACGCCGCGCAGACGATCGACTGACTCAGCGACCGCAGCAGCGGCTGATAGCCTTGCGCACCGCGTTCGGGTCGATGCCGTGTTCCTTGAGATAGCGGCGGATGGTCTCCTCGTCGGTCATCGTCTGCAGCAGGCAGGACAGTTCGGAGTGCCCCTGGTCGGCGTGGCACGTCGCATTCCACCGCTCCTGGTGCCAGGCCACCCGCACCGTCAGGTGTTGCCCCACTGATCCGCCACCCTCCCCGTCACAGCCCTCGCGCGTCCGCACGATCTTCGTCCAGGCTACGGCCAAGGCCTCTCGACCTGACGTTCCCCGGCGCCGACACCGATATCGCTCCGCCGGCCTCGCGTCCCGGCCGAAGATCGTTTGTACGTCCAGAGTGGACGGTCTGGCCGACAGTTGCCGGAGGGCCGACGATCCTGTCGCCTGCCGACGATTCGTGGGCAGCCAAGGCAACAACGTCGACCCGTGGTCACGCCGCGCTGTGTAACCGGTCGCCCAACTCGTCGCCGCTCGGCAGCACGAAGGGCGCGCCCGACGCCTTGATGCGCTGCTTGGCGCGGCTGATCCGCTGCGCCATCGTCGCCTCCGGCACGAGGAAGGCGCGAGCGATCTCCGCGGTGGTCAGCCCGGCGACCGCGCGCGACGTCAGCGGGACGCCGACGCGGGCGTCGGCGCGGGATGGCAGCACAGGAACAGCATCGCCGACCGTGATGGCGATCGCGAGGGTGAGGAGTGAGGCGATCAGGTTGGCCGGGCGAGATCGATGGATGAGTTACCGTCGAGCCAGGCCACCGCCTCACGCCGGGACGCGAACCAGCCGGTCGGAAAGTTGGCGGGTCCGTCGGGCGCCGGCGGCGTGCCGACGGCGGGCATCCCGGCGGGCACGTGAAAGGCGAAACGGCGCACCCCGGCTTGGTTGTACTTGGGGATGATGTTGGCGTTGCGCCACGCCATGTCCATCTTGGCGGGGTCCATCGTGAACCCGGTGGCGTCGACCAGGATCGTCGTGGGCTTGGCGACGAGCACATGGTCGGCGAAGGTGGCCAGGAAGGCGTTGAAGCGCTCACTGTCGAGGTCCGCGGTGGTGTCGTACCAGCGGATCTCGAGTCGGGACCGGTCGGGGTTGCTCAGGATCTGACCCCACTCGTCGTCATGGAGCACGCTCGTCTGGGTCATGTCGTACTCCTCGCTGCCGTCGCCGATGTCGCCCGATCCAAGCGTCAGTTCGCCGCCGAGAGAAGTGTCTGGATCGCCGTTGACTATGCTGATTCGGTCACAGCCGGAGATCGGAGCCGTGAGGCATGGTGTCGGTCGCAGTGGTAGGTATCGGCGGCTGTGCATCGATCAACGTTGCGGGGCTGCTGGACGCGCTGCGCAAGGCCGACCGGGCGCAGCAGACCCTTCTCAGCACCGGCGCCGGCCCGGTCTTCGAGCCTTTCCTGGTCGGCCTGGATCGTGATCCGGTCATGTTCCTGGACCGTGTTCTCGTGCAGCCGGCTGTGGCCGCCCCGGAAATCAGCGCGCCGGACGTTGTCGCGGTCCCCGGGCTCGACGACGAGATCGGGGCGTCGCTGGGACGTAACCGGGGTTGGGTCCGGTGGCTGGCGAAGTGGTTCGAGGCCGGATCACGGATCGCGACCTCGTGCACCGGAGCGTTTCTGGCCGCCGAGGCAGGCCTGCTCGACGGGCGCCGAGCCACGACTCACTGGATCGCGGCTGAGGAGTTCCGTCGCCGCTACCCGCGGGTCGATCTCGCAGTGGACCAGATGATCGTCGACACCGGCGATGTCATCACCTCCGGTGGCGCAACGACCTTCTTGAACCTGGTGATCTACCTGATGGAACGGTTCGGTGGGCACGATCGAGCGGTGGCCGCGGCGAAGGTGATGCTGGTCGATGGTGACCGCGGTAGCCAGCTTCCCTACATCGCGTTTGGATCTGCCCGTGCGCACCAGGACGCCACCGTGCACGCTGCCCAGGAGTACATCGAAGCGCATCTCGGTGGGCAGTTGACGGCCGATGACGTCGCGCGCCGAATGGGGGTCAGCGCGCGGACGCTGGCTCGCCGGTTCCGGGCGGCTACCGGTCACCCGCCAATGGAGTTCCAGGTCGCCGCGCGTATGAGCGCGGCGAGACGCCTGCTTGAAACCACGACGATGACCATCACCGAGATCCGGCGAACCGTCGGCTATCACGACGCTGCCGCCTTCGGTCGCGCGTTCAAACGGGCGGGCGGTCTTAGCCCCAGCGACTATCGTCGGCGCTATGGGGCCCGGCCTCAGGCCTGAGCCGGACGACGCCCGCTGAGCGCGCTGTCGACCCGTGCCGCGGTCGACCGGCCGGGATCGGACCGCTCGGCGTGGCCCCGCTGGCCGGGCGCTTCGTTCCGTGCCGGGTAGCGAACCCTTCAGGTCGCGAAGGCGGCGCGGCGCTCCGCCTCGGCTCGGATGCTGGCGAACGAGGAGCGAACCGTCGCCTCCCAGACGCGCGCCACCTGATCGCCCCACCAGCGGCCGGCAGCCCACAGGTCGGCGCCCAGCTCTCCGCCGTACTCCAAGGTCGTGCCGCGACCGCTCGGGTGAAGCAGGAAGTGCTCCAGGACGTGCGGCACCGGACCACGGACCAACCGGAAATCGACTCGAGACGGCCGATCGAAGCGGACCGTCTCCAGCGTCGTCGCCACCAGCCCGGCCCGAACCGGCGTGCGATGGGCCGCCAGCACCAGATCGCTGCCGCGCTCCACGACCTCCAACTTGTCGGCCATCGCCCGTGGAGTGCGTCCCAGGTACGGCGCCGCGATGACGTCGAACACGAGCTCCGGCGACGCGGCGATGTCGACGCTGAACGGACCGAGCGGACGCACCGTGCGACCCCAGCCGATGTCCACCGTGAGCGCGCCACCGACGAGGAGCCGGTAACCGACGCCGCCCGCGGCCGCAGCGGCGGCAGCGGCAGCAGCCGCCAGACGAAGACCACGCATACAACGAGCCTGCCACGACCGCTCACGCCGGATCACCGGCGCAGCCACCGCCAGCGGACTCGAGGACGACCCCGATAGATCACCAGCGCATCCCCAGCACACGCACACCTTTTGTCACCCGCTGTGCAGCTAGTAAGCAAGCAGGTCTCAGCCACCGCTCGCGGGGGGGTTAGGACCGAACGCGGCGGCCGCGACGGCCGCCTGGAACGCGACGTAGGCGACGTCGCGATACGCAGGCGGCTGTCGCCGTGGACGTCGAAGCCGCCAGCGGCGCGACTGTGTCGCTCAACGCCCGGGAGCGGTACTCAGCGCGGTATCGACGGGTGTCGGGTGGGTCGGGTCGTACTCCTTCGCGATCACCCTTACGCAATCCCAGCGCCGCCCGCCGGTCGATTCGCCATGCCCCATTCCCGAACACACCGAACCGTCTAACCACTAGCGACACTGCGCATTAGCGGGGAGCGTTGACTGCACGCCAGCGCGCTGGCCGGCTTGGAGGGCACCATCCGTGCCGTTGCCGACTGGGTTGTGGTGGCAGCACCCGTACGAGGGTTACCAGGCCGAGCCCGGGGGTGGCCCCTGACTCGCATACGGAGACCTTCGTGGCCCTGCGAGCGGAGGTCGAGAACTGGCGCTGGGCCGGCGTCCCCTTCTGCTACGCAACGACGTTGTGTACGAGCGGCAACGCTGTATGGACGACAAGCCGGTTGAGCACGGCTGGTGGTCGGGTTGTCGGCGTCGCGCTCGTGCTGTCGGGGTGCGTGAGAGCAGCATCCGGCGTAGCTGATCGGTGCGCTGTGAGGGCGGCCCGCCGCGCTGTGGCACGTGCAACCCTGGATGCGGTCCCGCGCGTCCTGGTGGTGTGCGGGAGGCGACGGTGCCCGACGACGGCGTGGTGGTGCCCGAGCCGACGGTGACCCGGTGCGCGGCCACCGGCGACTTCGAGGCGTTCGTGCGGGCTCGGCACATCGCGTTGCTGCGCTTCGCGCACGCGCTAACCGGCGACGCCGAGTTGGCCGCGGACCTGGTGCAGGACGCCCTGGTGCGGACCGGGCTGGGGTGGTCGAGGGTTCGGCGCCGAGACGACCCTGAAGGCTACGTCCGCCGGATCGTCGTCACCCGGTATGTCAGCTGGTGGCGGCGGGTGCGGCGGGAACGGCTTGTCGCGGCGGTGCCGGAGGCCGCCTACGACGCGGCGCCGACCGGACCCGACGAGACGCTGTGGCGGCTGCTCGCGACGCTGCCGCCGAGGCAGCGTGCCGTGATCGTGCTGCGGTTCTACGAGGACCTCACCGAGGTCGAAGTGGCCCGGGTGCTGGACTGCTCGGTGGGCACGGTGAAGAGCAACGGCTCGCGGGGGCTGGCCCGGCTGCGGCGGGCGTTGACGGCCGGAGGTGGGCGGTGACCGACCGGCTCGAACAAGATCTGCGGCGGGTGCTTCGCGACCCGCGGCGGTCGCCCACCGCTGCGCCGGACCTCGTCGAACGCGTCCACGCCGGCATGGCACACCGGCGGGCCCGGCGCGGCGCGGCGGCTGCCACGGCCGCGGTGTTCGCGGT
>JBKOXW010000165.1:0-7340 GCA_046744115.1 Actinomycetota bacterium
GGCCGAGGCTGCCGGTGACGCGGACGCGGCGCCGGCCGACGCGGACGCGGCGCCGGCCGACGAGGCCACGTCCCGCCCGCCGGAGAAGGGTGACGCCACGGGTTGATGCGGAAAGTGCTGCTATGGCGGCAGTTTCTGCGACCAACCTCCAAGCTGTGGCTCCGCGGGCGCGAGCGCTCGCTCTTTCGCCGTGCCGGCAACACTCCTAGGGTCAGGGTGTCGCGGCAGAACGCCGAGGGCAGCCCGCTCCCAGCGAAGGGGGTCGCATGGCACGCATCGATGTCACCGTCGACGGGGTCCGCTACAGCGATGAGGTGGAGCCCCGCCTGCTGCTCGTCCACTACCTGCGAGATCGGCTCGGCAAGGTCGGCACCCCCATCGGGTGCGACACCTCCAACTGCGGGGCCTGCACCGTGCTGCTCGACGGGATGAGCGTCAAGAGCTGCTCGGTGCTCGCCGTGCAGGCCGACGGCCAGGAGGTCACCACGATCGAAGGCGTGCGCCGGGACGGACAGCTGCATCCGGTGCAGCAGGCCTTCCACGAGCAGCACGCCCTGCAGTGCGGCTACTGCACGCCCGGCATGGTGATGGCCGCGATCGACCTGCTCCGGGAGAACCCGTCACCCACCGACGAGCAGATCCGCGACGGCCTGGAGGGCAACCTCTGCCGGTGCACCGGCTACCAGAACATCGTCCGCGCGGTGAGCGCGGCCGCCGACGCCATGCGCGCCGCGCCGGCCCAACCCGCGACGACGCAGCCGGAGGGGGTGCTCCGATGACCGAGGAGATCGACGCCGGCATGGTGGCCGAGCAGATCGCCGAGCATCCCGAGGCCATGGGCCATCCCGATGGTGGCCGCGAGGTCGGTCAGGCCCGGCGGCGCAAGGAGGATGCGCGGCTGCTCACCGGCGAGACCCGGTGGACGGACAACATCACCCTGCCCGGCCTGCTGCACATGGCGATCGTGCGCAGCCCGATGGCGCACGCCCGGATCACCCGTGTCGACGCGTCCGCGGCGCTGCAGCGACCCGGCGTGCTCGCCGCGTTCACCGGGGCCGACCTGGCCGACGAGCTCGGCACGCTGCCGTGTGCCTGGCCCGTCACCGCGGACATGGTCCACCCCGACCATCGCCCGCTGGCCGTCGACGAGGTGCGGCACGTCGGCGAGGCGGTCGCCGTCGTGGTGGCCAGGGACCGGTACGCCGCGGCCGACGCGCTGGAGGCCGTCGAGGTCGACTACGAGCCGCTGCCGCCGGTGCTCGACATGACCGAGGCGCTCACCGACAAGGTGCTGGTCCACTCGGACAAGGGCACCAACAAGAGCTTCCTGTGGCCGTTCGACGGCGGGGACTACGACGCCGCCAAGGCCAAGGCGGACGTGGTGCTGCGCCGCCGGTACATCCAGCAGCGGCTGATCCCGAGCGCGATCGAGCCGCGGGCGGTGGTGGTCGAGCCGATCGCCGCGGCCGGGGAGTACACCATCTACTCCGCCACCCAGATCCCGCACATCCTGCGCGTCATGCTCGCGCTGGTCACCGGGATCCCCGAGCACAAGATCCGGGTGGTGGCGCCGGACGTCGGCGGCGGCTTCGGCTCCAAGCTGAACGTCTACGCCGAGGAGGTCATCGCGCTCGTGGTGGCCAAGCGGCTGGCCCGCCCGGTGAAGTGGACCGAGTCCCGCAGCGAGGGGTACCAGGCCACGATCCACGGCCGCGACCAGATCCAGGACATCGAGATCGCCGCGACCCGGGACGGCCAGATCCTCGGCCTGTCCGTCGACCTCACCGCCGACATGGGGGCGTACCTGCAGCTGGTCACGCCGGGCGTGCCGCTCCTCGGCGCGTTCATGTACAACGCGATCTACAAGATGGAGGCGTACCGGTTCCGCTGCACCGGCGTCTTCACCACCAAGACGCCGACCGACGCGTACCGCGGCGCCGGACGGCCCGAGGCGACGTACGCGACGGAGCGGATCGTCACCGAGCTCGCCACCGAGCTCGGCATGGACCCGATGGAGCTGCGCCGGAAGAACTGGATCCGGCACGAGGAGTTCCCGTTCACCACGATCTCCGGGCTCACCTACGACAGCGGCAACTACGAGGCCGCCACCGACAAGGCGATGGAGCTGTTCGGCTACCACGAGCTGCGGGCCGAGCAGCAGCGCCGCCGCGAGGCGGGCGACCGGGTGCAGCTCGGCATCGGCATCTCGACCTACACGGAGATGTGCGGGCTGGCCCCGTCCCGGGTGCTCGGCGCGCTGTCCTACGGCGCCGGCGGCTGGGAGGCGGCGAGCATCCGGCTGCTGCCGACCGGCAAGGCCGAGGTGGTCACCGGCACCAGTCCGCACGGGCAGGGCCACGAGACCGCGTGGAGCCAGATCGCCTCGGACGCGCTCGGTGTCCCGTTCGACGACGTGACCGTCATCCACGGCGACACCCAGTCCGCGCCGATGGGCATGGACACGTACGGCTCGCGGTCGCTGGTGGTCGGCGGGATCGCCGTGCACATGGCGGCGCAGCGGGTGGTGGAGAAGGCCCGTGCGGTCGCCGCCCACCTGCTGGAGGCGGCCGAGGGCGACGTGCAGTTCGACCGCGGCGTGTTCTCGGTGAAGGGCTCGCCGGAGGCGCGCAAGACGATCCAGGAAGTGGCGCTCGCCACCTTCGCCGCGCACGACTTGCCCGAGGGCTGGGAGCCGCAGCTGAACGCGGACGCGGTGCTCGACCCGGAGAACTTCTCCTTCCCGCACGGCACCCACCTGTGCGCGGTCGAGGTCGACACCGAGACCGGCGCGACGACGATTCGCTCGTACGTGGCCGTCGACGACATCGGCAAGGTGATCAACCCGCTGATCGTCGACGGGCAGGTGCACGGCGGGATCGCGCAGGGCGTGGCGCAGGCGCTGTACGAGGAGGCGGTCTATGACGCCGACGGCAACCTGACGACCGGCACGCTGGTCGACTACCTGGTGCCGGCGGCGCCGGACCTGCCGGAGTTCGTCACCGCGCGCACGGAGACCCCGGCGACATCGAACCCGCTGGGCGTCAAGGGCGTCGGCGAGGCCGGCACGATCGCGTCCACCCCGGCCGTGGTCGGCGCGGTCGTCGACGCGATCCGCCACCTCGGCGTCGACGACGTGCAGATGCCGTGCACGCCGGAACGGGTCTGGCGAGCCATCCACGGTGGAGGTGCACGATGATCCCGCCCAGCTTCGACTACGTCCGTCCGACCACACTGGACGACGTGGTAGCCGCGCTCGGCGAGCACGGCGACGAGGCGAAGGTGCTGGCCGGCGGGCAGAGCCTGCTGCCGCTGCTGCGGCTGCGGCTCGCCTACCCGAGCGCGCTCGTCGATGCCGGCCGGGTGGACGAGATGCGCGGCGTGCGCCGGGACGGGGACCGGCTCGTCATCGGCGCCATGACCACCCACCACGACGTACTCTCCGACGCGCTGATCCGCGAGCACTGCCCGCTGGTCGCGCAGGCCACCGCGACCGTGGCCGACCCCGCGGTGCGGCACCGGGGAACGTTCGGCGGCTCGCTCGCGCACGCCGACCCGGCCGGCGACCTGCCGGCGGTGGCCCGGGCGCTGGACGCCGAGTTCGTCATCGCTGGCCCTACCGGTCGGCGGACCGTGCCGGCGGCCGAGTTCTTCGCCGACTACCTGGAGACCGCGATCGGCCCGGGCGAGGTCCTGGTCGAGGTGCGGGTGCCGGTGCTCGGGCCGGGCTGGGGGAGCCATTACGAGAAGTTCCACCGGGTCGCCCAGGCCTGGGCGATCGTCGGCGTGGCCGCGCTGGTCCGGCGCGACGGCGACGCGATCGCCGAGGCGCGGATCGGCCTGACCAACATGGGGCCGACACCCGTCCGCGCGACCGCCACCGAGCAGGCGCTGGCCGGCGCGGCGGTTCAGAACGGCGGCATCGCCGCGGCGGCCGAGCAGGCCGCCGAGGGCACCGCGCCGCCGAGCGACCTGTCCGGGCAGCCGGACTACCGGCGCCACCTGGCCCGGGTGCTCACGAGGCGCGCGGTGCAGGCCGCCGCCTCGGAAACGGGGTGAGCGCGGCGGGCATCGCGGAGGACGGGCGCGGCCTGCTCCCGGCCGGGGTGGATGACCCGGCCGGGCTGGCTGCGCGCCTCGCCGACGCTGCGTACCTGGCCGACGAGGGCCTGGCCACGGCGGCGTACCTGGCGCTCAAGCTGCACCGCCCGCTCTTCTGCGAGGGCGAGGCCGGGGTCGGCAAGACCGAGCTGGCCAAGGGTCTGGCCCGGGTGTTGGACGCGCCGCTGATCCGGCTGCAGTGCTACGAGGGCCTGGACGCCAGCCAGGCGCTCTACGACTGGGACTTTCCCCGCCAGCTGCTGCACCTGCGCGCCGCCGAGGCGGCCGGTGTGTCCGATGTGGACGCGCTGGAGGCGGAGCTGTACGACCGGCGGTTCCTGCTCGCCCGCCCGCTGCTGGCCGCGCTGGAGACCACTCCGTCGGTGCTGCTGGTGGACGAGATCGACCGGGCCGACGACGAGTTCGAGGCGTTCCTGCTCGAGGTGCTGTCCGACTTCACGGTCACCGTGCCGGAGCTGGGCACGCTGCGGGCGGAGACGCCACCGGCGGTGGTGATCACCTCCAACCGGACCCGGGACGTGCACGACGCGCTCAAGCGCCGCTGCTACTACCACTGGCTCGACCTGCCCGACTTTGCGCGGGAGGTGGCGATCGTCCGGCTCCGCGTGCCAGCGGCGTCGCGCCGGCTGGCAGAGCAGGTCGTCGCGGTCGCGCAGCAGCTGCGGCACGAGGACATGCTCAAGCCGCCCGGAATCGCGGAGACGATCGACTGGGCCGAGGCGCTGGCCGCGCTCGGTGCGGCCAGCCTCGATCCCGGCCTGGCCGCGGCCACGCTCGGCGCGGTGGTCAAGTACCGGGAGGACACCGAACGCGCCCGCGCCCTGGACATGCGCGCGCTCGTCGCCCGCGCGGTCGCCGGCGCATGAACCCGCTCACGTCGGATGCCGCCGACCCGGTGGCGATGGTGGTTGCGTTGGGTCGGGCGCTCGTGGCCGCGGGGGTGCCGGCGGCGCCGGACCGGGTGCAGGAGGCGGTGCGCGCGATGGCGGCGCTCGACCCGGGAAACCGCGCCGACGTGTACTGGGCCGGCCGGCTCACGTTCTGCTCCGGTCACGACGACCTGGCCCGCTACGACGCGGTCTTCGACGCGCTGTTCGGGGGCGAGCTGCCGATGGTGCGCTCCCGGCCGGTCGCGCTGGTGCGCTCGACGCCGCTGACGCTCGACGCCGCGCCGGACGAGTCCCGCGACGAGGCAGGCGAGGAGGACGAGCAGGCGCCCTCGGCGCTGCGGGCCGCCGCGAGCACCACCGAGGTGCTCCGGCACAAGGACGTGTCCACGCTGTCCGCCGAGGAGCGGCAGGCGTTGCGCCGGGCGCTGGCCGCGCTGGAGCTGCCCGGCGAGCTGCGCCGGTCGCGACGGTGGCGGCGCTCGCCGCATGGCGGCGCGGTCGATCCCCGCCGCACCGTCCGGGCGCTGCTGCAGTCCGGCGGCGAGCCGGCCCGGCTGCACCACCGGCGGCACGCCGATCGGCCGCGCGGCGTCGTCCTGCTGGTCGACGTGAGCGGCTCCATGAGCCCGTACGCCGACGCCCTGCTCCGGTTCGCGCACGCGGCCAGCCGGCGGCGGGCGGCCCGCCGCGAGGTGTTCACGATCGGCACCCGGCTCACCCGGGTCACCCGGGAGTTGGGCTCGCGGGACCCCGACGCGGCGATGGCTGCGGTGGCCGCGGCCGTTCCGGACTACGCCGGCGGCACCCGGATCGGCGTGCTGCTGCGGGAGTTCCTGGACCGCTGGGGGCAGCGCGGGATGGCCCGGGGCGCGGTCGTCGTGATCATGTCCGACGGCTGGGAGCGCGGTGACGCGACGCTGCTCGGCGAGCAGATGCGGCGGCTGTCCCGGCTCGCCCACCGGATCGTCTGGTGCAACCCGCGCAAGGGGCGGCCGGGCTTCGCCCCGCTGGCCGCCGGGCTGGCCGCGGCGCTGCCGTACGTCGACGACTTCGTGGCCGGGCACAACCTCGCCGCGCTGGAGCGGCTCGCGTCCGTCGTTGCGGGAACAAGTAGCCGGGAGGAGAGTCGGAGGGGTGCGTGAGATCATCGGCTCGCTGCGGTCCTGGTACGCCGACGGTCGCCCGTTCGGCGTCGCCACCGTCGTCGGCACCAGCAAGAGCGCACCGCGCCAGCCCGGCGCCGCGATGGCGGTCAGTGCCGACGGCGAGGTGGTCGGCAGCGTCTCCGGGGGCTGCGTGGAGGGGGCGGTCTACGAGCTGGTCACCGATGCGGTGGCGAGCGGCACACCGGCGTTGCAGACGTACGGGTACAGCGACTCCGACGCGTTCGCGGTCGGCCTGACCTGCGGCGGCTCGGTCACCGTCTTCGCGCAGGCGATCGGCGCCGCGCAGCGGCCGGAGCTCGGCGCGGTGCTGGACACGGTGGCGGCGGACGAGCCGGTGGCGCTGGCGACCGTGATCTCCGGCGGGCGGGTCGGCAGCCGGCTGGCGGTCTGGCCGGACCGGACCTCCGGCACGCTCGGCACCGAGGGGCTGGACGCGGCGGTCACCGACGACGCCCGCGGGATGCTCGAGCAGGGCGCCACCGGGCAGCGGCACTACGGGCCGCGCGGCGAGCGGCGGCGGGACGAGGTGACCGTGTTCGTCGAGTCGTTCGCGCCGCCGCCGCGGATGCTGGTGTTCGGCGCGATCGACTTCGCGGCGGCGGTCGCCCGGATCGGCAAGTTCCTCGGCTACCGGATCACGGTCTGCGACGCGCGGGCCGTCTTCGCCACGGCGAAGCGGTTCCCGGACGCCGACGAGGTCGTCGTCGAGTGGCCGCACCAGTTCCTCGGCCGCACGAGCGTGGACGCCCGGACGGTGATCTGCGTGCTGACCCACGACCCGAAGTTCGACGTGCCGCTGCTGGAGGTGGCGCTGCGGACGCCCGCGGCGTACGTCGGTGCGATGGGCTCCCGGCGCACCCACGAGGACCGGCTGAGCCGGCTCCGGGAGGTTGGGCTGACCGAGGAGGAGCTCGCCCGGCTGCGCTCACCGATCGGGCTCGACCTCGGTGCCCGGACTCCGGAGGAGACCGCGGTCGCCATCGCGGCGGAGATCGTTGCCGGCCGGTGGGGCGGCAGCGGCCGGCCGCTCGGCGAGACCACCGGCACCATTCACGGGCCGGCCCCCCACCCCGCCGCCGACACCCGCCCGCTGGCGGCGGTGGGCGCCGAGGCGGCCGGCGCGGGCGAACGGCCCACTCCGGCGGGCCAGCCAGCGGCCGAGGAC
>JBKOXW010000047.1:0-8937 GCA_046744115.1 Actinomycetota bacterium
CGACACCGCCGAATCCACCGACGTCATCGACGCCCCCGACGCCGCCCGCATCGGCAAAACCACCCCCGGCCGCGGCTACGCCCGCACCGGCTTCTCCGCCCTCACCCCCTTCCAAACCGGCCGCGTCGGCGGCCGCCGACCCGGTGCCGTGGCCGGGCGGCCGGCGGCATACGCGGTCCGGGTCGGCTGGCGGCAGCTCGGCGTTCCGATCGAGCGGCCGCGAGTAGACGAGGACGACTCGCGGATGGAGACCGATCTGCAGGTGCTGGTCGGCGCGATCCGCGACGCCGCGGCGCAGGTCGGGATCGGCACCTACCGCAGCCCGTGGCTGCCGGCGCTGCCGGAGGAGGTCGCGCTCGCCGCGCTGCCGCCGGTGCCCGGGCAGCCGGCGCCGGGCGACCCGTCCGGCCGGGTGGCCGCGATCCCGTTCGGCATCGAGGACCTGCCCGACGACCAGCAGCAGGTGCCGCTCGTGCTGGACCTCGACCACGGCGGCCACCTGATCGTCGCCGGGGCGCCGCGCACCGGCCGGTCCACCGCGCTGCGCACCCTGGCCGGCAGCATTGCCCTGCACGCGAGCTGCCGCGACGTGCACCTGTACGTGCTCGACTGCGGCAACGCGGCCATGATGCCGCTGGCCGATCTGCCGCACTGCGGCGCGGTGGTGACCCGCGACCAGGTCGACCGCGCCGACCGGCTGCTCACCGTGCTGGTCAACGAGATCTCCCGGCGGCAGGTCCTGCTCGCCCAGGACGGGTACGGGTCGCTGGCCGAGCAGCGCGCCGCCGCGCCGCCCGACGCGCGCCTGCCGTACCTGGTCTTCCTGCTCGACCGGTGGGAGGGGTTCATGGCCTCCTTCGACGAGCTGGATGCCGGCCGGCTCACCCAGACCGTGCTCCGCATCCTGCGCGAGGGTCCCAGCGTCGGCCTCCGCGCGGTGATCGCCGGCGACCGGTCGGCGCTGCTCGGCCGGCTGCCGTCGACGATCGAGGACAAGCTCGTCATGCGCCTCGGCGACCGCGGCGACTACGGGCTGGCCGGCCTGTCCACCAGCAAAATGCCCGACACCATGCCGACCGGCCGGGCGTTCCGGAACGACTCGATGAGCGAGGCGCACTTCGCCCTGCTCGACCCGGACCCGTCCGGCCCGGCGCAGGTGGCCGCGCTGGCCGGGATCGCCCGGCTGGCCCGCGAGCGGGACGCGGCGGTGCCCCGGCCGCAGCGCCCGGCGCGGCTGGACGTGCTGCCGGCCCGGATCACCGCGAGCGACGTGCTCGCGCTGGGGCCGCACCCGGACGCGCCGATGTGGGCGCTGGTCGGGGTCGGCGGCGACGAGCTGCAGCCGCTCGGCATCGACCTCGAGGACGACGGCCCCGGCTTCGTTGTCGGCGGCCCGCCGCGGTCGGGCCGGAGCACCGCGCTGGTCACGATCGCCGACTCGCTGCTTGCCGCCGGCTGCGAGCTGGTCATCGTGACGCCGCGGCAGTCACCGCTGCGCCGCTACGCCGACCGGCCCGGCGTGCTCGGCGTGCTCGGCGGCACCGCCACCGACACCGACGTGCTCGGCCTGCTCGACCAGGCGCTCGGACCGGCCGCGGTGATCGTGGACGACGGCGAG
This sequence comes from Actinomycetota bacterium, assembly GCA_046744115.1. Taxonomy (GTDB): domain Bacteria; phylum Actinomycetota; class Actinomycetes; order Mycobacteriales; family CADCTP01; genus JBKOXW01. The sequence continues at coordinate 1,619 of JBKOXW010000047.1, forward strand.
CTGCTGGTCGACGCGCCGTGCGCGGCGGCGTTCGAGACCGTGCTGCGGGAGGGCCGGGACGGGCAGCGGGCCCTGGTCGTGGGCGGCACCACCGGCGAGATGGTGAACGGCTACCGCGGCTTCATCGTCGAGGCACGCAAGACGAAGTCGGGCGTGCTGCTCAACCCGGAGCACCCGCTGGAGGGCGACCTGCTCGGCATCAAGCCACCGCGCAGCTCCATCGGGCCGGCGCCGAAGGGCCGCGGCCTGCTGGTGACCCGCGGTTCGTTCCTGCCGGTCCAGGTGCCCCTTCCGCCGACGGGGTAGGCAGCCCACCGGCTCAGTGCCCGGAGTGAGTCGCCGCTACAGGGTCGCCGCTACAACGGGAGGTCCTCCAGCATCTCGGTGACCAGCGCCGCGACCGGCGACCGCTCGGATCGGGTCAGCGTGACGTGCGCGAACAGCGGGTGCCCCTTGAGCGCCTCGATCACCGCAGCCACCCCGTCGTGCCGGCCGACTCGAAGGTTGTCGCGCTGCGCCACGTCGTGGGTCAGCACCACCCGCGAGCCGGTGCCGAGCCGGGACAGCACGGTGAGCAGCACGCCCCGCTCCAGCGACTGCGCCTCGTCCACGATCACGAACGAGTCGTGCAGCGACCGGCCGCGGATGTGGGTCAGCGGCAGTACCTCGAGCATGCCCCGGTCGAGGACCTCCTCGATCACCTCGCGGGACACCAGCGCGCCGAGCGTGTCGAAGACGGCCTGCGCCCAGGGCGCCATCTTCTCCCCCTCGGTGCCCGGCAGGTAGCCGAGATCCTGACCGCCGACCGCGTACAACGGCCGGAACACCACGACCCGCTTGAACTGCCGGCGCTCCAGCACGTTCTCCAGGCCGGCGCAGAGCGCGAGCGCGGACTTGCCGGTGCCGGCCCGCCCGCCCATCGACACGATGCCGACCTCGGGGTCGAGCAGCAGGTCCAGCGCCACCCGCTGCTCGGCCGACCGCCCGTGCAGTCCGAACGCCTCCCGGTCCCCGCGGACCAGGCGGACCCGCTTGTCCGCGGTCACCCGACCGAGCCCGGACCCGCGCCCGGACAGCAGCACCAGCCCGGTGTGGCAGGGCAGGTCGGCCGCGGCCGGGAGGTCGATCCGGTCCTCGGCGTAGAGCCGGTCCAGGTCGTCGGTGCCCACCTCGAGCTCGACCATGCCGGTCCAGCCGCTGTCGACCGCCTGCAGCGCGAGGTACTCCTGGGCGGCGATGCCGACCGAGGCGGCCTTCACCCGCAGCGGCATGTCCTTGGTGACGAGGACGACGTCCTGGCCGTCGGCGGACAGGCTGCGGGCGACGGCGAGGATGCGCGCGTCGTTGTCCCCGGATCGAAAACCCGGCGGGAGCACCGCCGGGTCGTTGTGGTTCAGCTCGACATGCAGCGTTCCGCCTGCCTCGCCGATCGGTACCGGCGCGTCCAGCCGCCCGTGCCGGGCGCGGAGCTCATCGAGCATCCGCAGCGCCTGCCGGGCGAACCAGCCGAGCTCCGGGTGATGCCGCTTGCCCTCCAGCTCGCTGATGACCACGAGCGGGAGCACGACCTCGTGCTCGCCGAAGCGGACCAGCGCCGCCGGGTCCGAGAGCAGGACGCTCGTGTCGAGGACGTACGTGCGGCGCCCCATCGGGTGGCGACCCGGCGTGCGGCCACCTGCCGTGCGGCGAGTAGCCCCGTGGTGGGAAGGCCCAGGCTGTTGAGAAGGCACCGGCGCTCCTCGCGGGCGGCGCACCCGCGCCCGCTCGCTCGAAGGTCCGGGACCGGCCCCTTGTCGCGCTCGCCGTGCAGGCGCGAGCGGGGGCTGGTGCCGGCCCCCTCGCTGCTGCTGTCCAGCACCGTCAGGGCCCTCCCCGGGCAGGCCAGTGGTGGTGGCCCGCCGCCAGAAACGGTACGGGCAGTGGGCCGGTTTGGACCATAGACACGCGTCGGCGTCCCGGTGAACGGATCACCTTTGCGCGCGGCGTCGGCGAAATCGGGCACGCTGGCCGGCGTGTCCCGCCGACGGCGCGCGCAAGGAGCGTGACCGCACCAGTCGGAACACCGGGCCGACGAGCAGGACGAGCGGCACAAGCAGCGCCCACCACTGGGTGAGCGGGTCGCCGACCAACACGAGGCCGAGCAACGTCAGCGCGTCCACGGCGGCGACGAACGCGGCCCGCTTCGCCACCGGCCGCCACCGCGACGACCACGCGTCCGGCAACCGCGGCGGCGGACCGTCGCTCGGCTCCACCGGCTGCCCGCCCCCGGCCGGTCTGGCCGGCCCGGGGCCGGCGGCTCCCTCCGCAGTCCGCGGCCGGCCCGCGGCCACGCTCACGCCGCCGCGCTCTCGGCCGCGAGCTGGGCCGGCGTCAGCGGCTCGTCCAGCAGCCGGACGTACCGCTCGCCGAGCGGCTGCCCGGCCGGCCGCGCGTCCAGCCAGCCGGACAGCAGCCGGTGACCCTCGACGTAGGTGGACGTGTACGCCCGCCACAGCGGGTGGGACAGGAACCGCAGCGACTGCCGCGCCCGCTGGTCGGACTGCAGCAGCCAGCGCTTGAGGTGGTCGGCGACGGCGTCCGGGTCGGCGCCGCGGTCGTGCAGCAGCAGCGCGGCGTCCTGGCGTACCGGGTCGAGCTCCCGGGCCGCGTCGAAGACCTGCTCGGCCAGCTCGCCGTCGAAGCGCAGCCCGAGGTCGGCGTAGATGTCCTCGGCCCATGGACCCCAGCCGGGCCCGAGGGTGGCCGCGATCCCGAGGTCGGCGAGGCCCTCGGCGAGCAGGCACTCGGGCGTGTTGACAAGGAAGATCGTGTGCTCCAGCCGGGCGCCCTTGCCGACCAGCCCGAGCTCCTTGCGGCAGTGCTCGGTGTGGTGGCCCGGGTACGACTCGTGCGCGACCAGGTGCGGCAGCTGGGACATCCGATGCGGCAGGTCGGCGTTGATCGCGACCCGGGACCGCAGCTCGCCGAGGTAGTAGTTGAAGCCGCTCCACGGCTCGTCGGTGACGATCAGGTACTCGACGGTCTCGCCGTCCGGCAGCCCGTACCCGGACCGCACGACGTCCCGCAGCGCGCTGGACAGCGCCAAGACGGTCGGCTCGAGCCGGTCGGCCGGGCACTCGTCCCGGGTCCGGTACGCGGCGAACCGCTCGGGCAGCGGCCCGTCGCCGGGCAGCAGCGCGTCCAGCCGGGCGTGCGCGGCCGCGTACCGGTCCGGGTCGCCGGGCGCGATCCGGACGCCGAAGTAGGCCTCGACCTCGTCGACGAACGCCACCGGCTCGCCGGCGAACCGGCGGGCGCCGCACTCCACCGCAGTCAGCTGGGCGGCGAGGTAGGCCGACCGGTCCGGCGCCAGCTCGGACGAGGGCAGCTCGGACCGCAGCAGGCGAGCCCGCGCGGCCAGCGCGGCCGGCTCGGGGCGCGGCTCGTTCTCGACCTGCCGGCGCAGCCGGGGGTCGCCGGTGTACGCGTCGACGAACCCCTCCTCGAGGCAGTCGAAGCGCAGGCCCAGCAGCACGTACTCGCGGGCGACGTCCATGCCGGCGGATTCTGGCAGGGCCGGGTCAGCCGCCGAAGCGGCGGTGTCGGGCCGAGTAGTCGCGCAGCGCGCGGAGGAAGTCGACGCGCCGGAAGTCCGGCCAGTACGCGTCGCAGAAGTAGAACTCCGAGTGCGCGCTCTGCCAGAGCAGGAAGCCGCCGAGCCGCTGCTCTCCGCTGGTGCGGATGACCAGGTCAGGGTCGGGCTGGCCGCGGGTGTAGAGGTGGTCGGCGATGTGGTCGACGTCGAGGATCTCCGCCAGCTCCTCGATCGACGTGCCGGCCTGGGCATGCTCGTGCAGCAGCGACCGCACCGCGTCGGCGATCTCCCGCCGCCCGCCGTACCCGACCGCGACGTTGACCCGCAGCCCGGTCCGGTCGGTGGTCCGTTCCGACGCGGCCTTGAGCGCGTGCGCGGTCTCCGGCGGCAGCAGGTCGAGCGCCCCGACGACGGTGATCCGCCATGGCTCATGCGGCGCGGACAGCTCGCCGACGACGCCTTCGATGATCCGCAGCAGCGGCTCCAGCTCGGCCTGCGGGCGGGACAGGTTGTCGGTGGACAGCAGCCACAGCGTGACCACCTCGACGCCGGTCTCCGCGCACCAATGCAGCAGGTCCTCGATCTTGTCGGCGCCGCGCTGGTGGCCGTGCGCGACGTCGTCCATGCCCGAGGCGCGGGCCCAGCGCCGATTGCCGTCGAGGATGACGCCCACGTGCCGCGGGACGGAACGACCCTCCAGCTGACGAAGCAAGCGCCGCTCGTACAGCGCGTAGACGAGATCCTGCACGGCCATGAAGCCACAGCGTACGCGTGCCGGCGTCGCAGTGAGGTGGCCAACGCCACGGCCGCGCCTGCATGCGCCGGCGACCTACGGTCCCGTAACCTGCGGCCATGTCCTCGCTCAGTGAGGCCGTGCGCCCGCCCGCGGTCGTCCCGGTGCGGCCGCGGCTGCGGGGTTGGCTGCACATGTGGGCGTTCGCGGTCTCGATCGCCGCCGGGGCAAGCCTGGTGGCGGTCACCGTCGCCAGCCGCGGCGAGCGGGCGGGGTACGCCACCACCGTCTACGCCGGCACCGTCCTGCTGCTGTTCGGCACGTCCGCGCTCTATCACCGGGTGTCCTGGACCCCGGCCCGGCAGGCGGTGATGGCGCGGCTGGACCACTCGATGATCTTCGTGTTCATCGCCGGGACCTACACACCGTTCGCGCTGCTCGCCCTGCCGGATCGAACCGGCGAGGCCGTGCTCGCCGTGGTGTGGTCCGGCGCGGTGGCCGGCGTCGTGCTGAAGGCGGTCTGGCTGAGCGCGCCCCGGTGGCTCACCCTGCCGATCTACCTGGCACTCGGCTGGGTCGGTGTGTTGGTGCTGCCCGAGCTGCTTCGGCACGGCGGGGTCGCGGCATTCGTCCTGCTCCTCGCCGGCGGCCTGCTGTACACCCTCGGCGGCCTGGTGTACGCGCTGCGCCGGCCGGACCCGGTGCCGCACGTGTTCGGCTTCCACGAGGTGTTCCACCTGTGCACGGTCGTGGCCGCGCTCTGCCACTACGTGGCGGTCTGGCTGGCGGTATACGCCTGACGCCGGGCGGACTCAGACCGCGACCCGGACCTTGATCGCCTTGCGGGTGTCCATCGCGACGTACCCGTCCGGCACGCCCTCCAGGTCGACGGTCAGGTCGAAGACCGGACTCGGGTCCACGATGCCCGCGGCGACCTCGGCCAGCAGCTGCGGGATGTACGCCCGGGCGGGCGTGATGCCACCGCAGACGCCGATGTTGCGGCCGAACAGCAGGCCCAGGTCCAGGCCCTCGACCAGATGTGGCGTGCCGACGTAGCCGATCGTGGCTCCGTCGCGGGCCACCGCGATCGCGGTGTCCAGCGCGCTCTGCGCGCCCACGCACTCCAGCACCGCGTGCACGCCGCCGGTGAGCGAGATCGTGCGCTCCACGGCCTCGTCGCCGCGGCCGCGGACCACGTCGGTGGCGCCGAGCCGGCGGGCGAGCTCGAGCCGCTCCTCGTGGTGCCCGATCACGACGATGCCCTCGGCGCCCAGCCGGCGGGCGGCAATCACGGCGCAGAGCCCGACCGCGCCATCGCCCACGATCGCGACGGTCTGCCCGTACCGCACGCCGGCGCAGCGGGCGGCGTGGTGACCGGTCGGCAGCACGTCGCACAGCGGCAGCAGCTGGGCCGCGTCGGCCTCGCGCAACGCCGGCGGCACCACGACCAGCGTGCCGTCCGCGTGTGGCACCCGGACGGCCTCGCCCTGCGCGCCGTCGTGGCCGGGCTCGGCCCAGACCCCGCCGTCGATGCAGGACGTCTGCAGGTCGTGCAGGCAGTACTCGCAGGTGCCGTCGGACCAGGTGAACGGAGCGATTACCAGGTCGCCGGGGCGCACCATGCGGACCTCCGCGCCGACGTCGGCGACGACGCCGACGAACTCGTGCCCGATCCGGGAGCCGGGGATGCGCTGGCCGTACCCGCGGTAGGACCACAGGTCCGAGCCGCAGATGCCGGCGGCGGTCACCTTGACCACCGCGTCGGTCGGCAACTCCACCTCGGGGTCGGGCACCTGCTGGATGCGGATGTTGCCCGGGCCCTCGAAGACGGCGGCGCGCATGGCGTCTCCCCTCCGGCGACTGGCTGACACCCTAATGCCGCCGACCGACAGGTCGGCGCCGGCCAACGCAGTGCCGCCGACCGACAGGTCGCGCCGGCCGACAGAGTGGGGTCGACCGGCAGAGTGGCGTCCGCCGATGGTCCGGAGCGGAGAGCGGGGGCTCAGGCCTCGGTGGGCTGACCCGCCGCGGTCGGCGGGATGTCCGGCCCCTGGCCGCGCAGCCGGTCCACCGCGGACATGGCGTCACGCAGGTCGGTCAGCCAGGCGTCGGCGTGCTCGCCGACCAGCCGCACGCACCAGGCCAGCGCCTCGGACCGGGACCGCGCCACGCCCGCGTCGACGAGCGTGTCGAGCACCTTGCGCTCCGGCTGCCGCAGCCGGGTCATCACCGGCGCGGACAGCGTCGTGAACAGCTCCCGTGACCCGCCGGACTCCGCTCCCCAGGCCACCTTGCGGCGGTAGCGGTGCTCGGCCTCGCGGGCGATCTCGATCCGCTCGTCGCGGGTCGACTCCCGGAACCGGCTGATCCTGCCGGTCTCGGCCGCCGCCCGCGCGGCATCGTCGCCGTCGACCTCGGGCGGGCCGAGCCGGCCCACCACGATGATCTCGTCGCGGTCGACGGTCACCTCCGGCGGTCCGTCGAACCACCCATCCGGCAGCCGCCCGGCGAACCAGGCGGCGGCGTCGTCGGCCGGCGGCAGGTCGGCCTGCTGCCAACCGCCCCGGCGGCCGAAGCCGTGATGGCCGTGACCACGGCCCCACTGCCCCCGGCCCATCATGATCGTGTTCCTGTCATGATTACAGTGTTACACCCGTTGCAGTCGCGCCGCCAGCCCTCTCAGATCGCTTGCAGCGAACGCACGGCTGCGGCGACCACCTCGGGCTCGGTCGTCGGCGCGTCGCAGACGAAGCCGCGGCAGACGTACGCCGCCGGCCCGCCACCGACCAGCGGCCGGCTGGCCAGCAGCGGAATCCCCGGCGCGTCCGGCTCGCCGGCCACCACGACCGCGCCGGGCGAGGTACCCAGCCGCGCCGTCCTGGCCAGCGCCGGCGCCCAGTCGCCGAGGAACGAGCCACCCGGCCGGTCGGCCGGCGCCGGCTCCGCCGTGCCGACGACGGCCACCTGCAGCGGGCCGGCGAGCAACGCCTCGGCGACCGCGCAGGCCCAGCC
>JBKOXW010000079.1:0-15436 GCA_046744115.1 Actinomycetota bacterium
CGACGCCGGCGCGGTGTTCGCGGCCTGCGCGGAGTTCGGCGTCGCTGTCGAGGTGAACAGCCGGCCGGAGCGGCTCGACCCGCCGAAGCGGCTGCTCCGGCTCGCGGTGGAGGCCGGCTGCCTGATCGCGATCGACAGCGACGGGCACGCGCCCGGGCAGCTGGACTGGCAGCCGTACGGCTGCGAGCGGGCCGCGGCCTGCGGCGTTCCGACCGACTCGGTGGTCAACACGTGGCCGGCCGAGCGGCTGCTGGCCTGGGCCGCGGCGGAGTAGGGGAGGACCGCGGATGACCAGCGTCGATGTGCGGCGGGCCGGCGACCGGTTCCGCACGAGGCTCGACTGGCTCGACTCGAGGCACTCGTTCTCGTTCGGCCGGCACTACGACCCCCGCAACACCCACTTCGGGCTACTGCTCGTGTCCAACGACGACGTGGTCGCGCCGGACACCGGCTTCGAGACCCACCCGCACCAGGACATGGAGATCGTGACCTGGGTGCTGGACGGCGCGCTGGTGCACCAGGACTCGATCGGCCACAGCGGGGTGATCTACCCCGGCCTGGCCCAGCGGATGAGCGCCGGCACCGGGATCCTGCATTCGGAGAAGAACGACGCCCATCACGATCCCGTGCACTTCGTGCAGATGTGGGTGCTGCCGGACCAGCCGGGGGTCGAGCCCGAGTACGAGCAGCTCGACATCGGGGCCGAGCTGGCCCGAGGCGACCTGGTCACGGTCGCGTCGGGGATGGCCAGGCATGCCGACGACGCGGCGATCCGGATCCGGCAGCGGGACGCGGCGCTGTACGCGGCCCGGCTCGCCGGCGGGCGGCACGTGGACCTGCCGGTCGCGCCGTACGTGCACCTGTACGTGGCCCGCGGGTCGGTCGAGCTCGACGGCGCCGGCGAGCTGGCGACCGGCGACGCGGTCCGGATCGCCGGCAGCGAGGGCCGGCGGGTGACCGCGCGCGGCGACGCCGAGGTGCTCGTCTGGGAGATGCACGCGGCGGCCGCGGGCTGGTGACGCGGCGCGGGCTTCCGGGTCCATAATCGTTCGCATGACTAACGACGTCCTCGCCGCCGCACGCGACCTGCAGCCCGACACGATCGCGCTGCGCCGCGCGCTGCACCGCCAGCCCGAGATCGGCCTCCAGCTGCCCCGCACCCAGGACGCGATCGTGGCCGCGCTCGACGGCCTGCCGCTGCGGCTGGGCCGGGGCGGCACCCTCAGCTCCGTGGTGGGCGTGCTCGACGGCGCCCGGCCCGGCCGCACGGTCCTGCTCCGCGGCGACATGGATGCGCTGCCGCTGGACGAGGACACCGGGCTGGACTTCGCCTCGGCGGTGCCCGGCGCGATGCACGCCTGCGGCCACGACACCCATGTCGCGATGCTGGTCGGCGCGGCCCGGCTGCTGGCCGAGCGGCGGTCCGAGATCGCCGGCCGGGTGGTGTTCATGTTCCAGCCGGGCGAGGAGGGCTACCACGGCGCCCGGCACATGCTCGCCGAGGGTCTGCTCGACTCCGGCCCGGACGGCCTGCTCGCTGGCGGCGAGCCGGTGAGCGCGGCGTACGCGCTGCACATCACGACTCAGCATCCGACCGGCACGATCAACGTCCGGCCCGGGCCGCTGCTCGCCTCCTCCGACGTGCTGCGAATCACCGTCCGCGGCCGCGGCGGGCACGCCTCCAGCCCGCACCATGCGCTCGACCCGATCGCGGTCGCCTGCGAGATCGTCACCGCCGCCCAGACGATGATCACCCGCCAGGTCAACGTGTTCGACCCGGCGGTGGTCACCGTCGCCCAGATCGTCGCCGGGACCACCAACAACATCATCCCGGAGACCGCCGAGCTGGTCGGCACCATCCGCACGCTGTCCGAGCAGACCGGCGACGCCGTGCGGGCGAACCTCATCCGCCTCGCCGAGGGCATCGCCGCCGCGCACGGCGCGGCCGCCATGGTCGACATCGAGCGGGGCTACCCGCCCACGGTCAACGACGCGAGCGCGGCCGAGCAGCTGCGGGCGGCGGCCGTCGAGCTGATCGGCGAGGACAAGGCGCCGCCGCTGCCCGATCCGGTGATGGGCGCTGAGGACTGGTCGTACGTGCTGCAGCAGGTGCCGGGCGCGATGGCGTTCCTGGGCGCCTGCCCGCCCGGGCTCGACCCGGACACCGCCCCGGCCAACCACTCCAACCTGGTGGTCTTCGACGAGGACGCGATGGCGGTCGGGGTGGCGACCTACGCGGTCGCCGCTCTCCGCCACCTCGCGTCGGCGGCTTAGCCGGCGGTCTCCCCGGCGGTGTTGCCGGCGTCGGCGGCCGCCACGTCGGTCAGCCGGTAACCGTCCACGGCCTGCTGCAGCACCTCGTGCTTGACCTCGCCGCGGCGGGCCAGCTCGGTGAGCACGGCGACGGTGACCGACTCGGCGTCGACGTGGAAGTGCCGGCGCAGCGCGCCGCGGGTGTCGGACTTGCCGAAGCCGTCGGTGCCGAGCGAGGTGTAGTCGCCGGGCACCCAGCGGGCGATCTGGTCGGGCACCGCCCGCATCCAGTCGCTCACGGCCACCACCGGCCCGGGCGCCTCGGCCAGCGCCGCGGTGACGTACGGCGTGCGGGCCGCCTCGCTGGGGTGCAGCAGGGCGTGGCCGTCGGCCTCCACCGCGTCCCGGCGCAGCTCGTTCCACGACGTCACCGACCACACGTCCGCGGCGACCCCCCACTGCTCGGCGAGCTGCTGCTGGGCCCGCAGCGCCCACTGCACGGCAACCCCGGACGCCAGGATCTGCGCGCGCGGGCGGGTGTCGTCGGCCGACGAGTTCGGCGGTGCCTCGGCGTAGCGGTAGATGCCGCGCCGGATCCCCTTCTCGTCGATGCCCTCGGGCATCGACGGCTGCTGGTACGGCTCGTTGTAGACGGTCAGGTAGTAGAAGACGTCCTCGCCGTGCGGATGCTCCGGCGTCGAGCCGTACATCCGGCGCAGCGCGTCCTCGACGATCACCGCGATCTCGAACGCCCACGCCGGGTCGTACGCCACGCACGCCGGGTTGGTCGAGGCGAGCAGCTGGGAGTGGCCGTCCTGGTGCTGCAGGCCCTCCCCGTTCAGCGTGGTCCGCCCGGCCGTCGCGCCGAGCAGGAAGCCGCGGCCGAGCTGGTCGGCGTAGCCCCAGATCGCGTCGCCGGTGCGCTGGAACCCGAACATCGAGTAGAAGATGTAGATCGGGATCATCGGCTCGGCGTGGGTGGCGTACGACGTGCCGGCGGCGATCACCGAGCCCATCGCGCCGGCCTCGCTGATTCCCTCGTGCAGCAGCTGCCCCTGCGCGGACTCCTTGTAGGACAGCAGCAGGTCGCGGTCCACCGCGTCGTAGCGCTGCCCGTGCGGGCTGTAGATCTTCGCGGTCGGGAAGAGCGAGTCCATGCCGAACGTACGAGCCTCGTCCGGGATGATCGGCACGAACCGCTTGCCGAACTCCCGGTCCTTCATCAGGTCCTTGAGCAGCCGGACGAACGCCATCGTGGTCGCCACCGCCTGCCGCCCGGACCCCTTCTTGAGGTCGCCGTACGTCTCGCGCGGCGGCAGCTGCAGCGGCCGGGACCGGACCACCCGCTTGGGCAAGTAGCCGTTCAGCGCGGCCCGACGCTCCTTCATGTACTGGATCTCGCCGGAGGACTCGCCAGGGTGGTAGTAGGGCGGCAGCTCGGCCTCCAGGGCCGAGTCCGGGATCTCCAGGTAGAGCCGGTCGCGGAACTCCTTGAGCTCGGCCTTGGACAGCTTCTTCATCTGGTGCGTGGCGTTGCGCGCCTCGAAGTCCTTGCCGAGCGTCCAGCCCTTGATCGTGTGCGCGAGGATCACCGTCGGCTGGCCGGTGTGCTCGACCGCGGCCTTGAACGCGGCGTAGATCTTGCGGTAGTCGTGGCCGCCGCGGGGCAGGTGCCGCAGCTGGTCGTCGGAGAGGTGCTCGACCATCTTGCGCAGCCGTGGGTCCGAGCCGAAGAAGTCCTCCCGGATGAACGCGCCGTCGGCCGTCGCGTACGTCTGGAACTGGCCGTCCGGCGTCGTGTTCATCTTGTTGAGCAGCACGCCGTCCACGTCGCGGGCGAGCAGCTCGTCCCACTCCCGGCCCCAGACAACCTTGATCACGTTCCAGCCGGCGCCGCGGAAGACCGCCTCCAGTTCCTGGATGATCTTGCCGTTGCCGCGCACCGGCCCGTCCAGGCGCTGCAGGTTGCAGTTCACGATGAAGATGAGGTTGTCCAACTCCTCGCGGGCGGCGACGCCGATCGCGCCCAGCGACTCCGGCTCGTCCATCTCGCCGTCGCCGAGGAACGCCCATACCCGCGACCGGCTGGTGTCCTTGATCTGCCGGTTCAGCAGGTAGCGGTTGAACCGGGCCTGGTAGATCGCGTTGATGGCGCCCAGCCCCATGCTCACCGTCGGGAACTCCCAGAAGTCCGGCATCAGCCGCGGGTGCGGATAGGAGGGCAGGCCGGCCGGCGCGCCGTTCACCACGTGCGACAGCTCCTGCCGGAACCCGTCGAGCTGGTGCTCGGCCAGCCGGCCCTCCAGGAAGGCGCGGGCGTAGATGCCCGGTGACCCGTGCCCCTGGAAGAACACCTGGTCGCCGGACTCGCCGTGGTCCTTGCCGCGGAAGAAGTGGTTGAAGCCCACCTCGTAGAGGCTGGCCATGCTGGCATAGGTGGCGATGTGGCCGCCGACGCCGAGCTCCGGCCGGTTCGCGCGGGACACCATGATCGCCGCGTTCCACCGGATGTAGGCGCGGATGCGACGCTCGACGTACTCGTCGCCGGGGAACCACGGCTCCCGCTCCGGCGGGATCGTGTTGATGTAGTCGGTGCTGCGCAGCGCGGGCACGCCGACCTGGCGTTCGCGGGCCCGTTCGAGCAGCTTGAGCATGAGGTAGCGAGCCCGGCTGCGACCGGCCACGTTGATGACCGTGTCGAGGGACTCCAGCCACTCCCGGGTCTCGTCGGGGTCGACGTCGGGCAGCTGGCTGGGAAGGCCGTCGGTGATGACGCTGAAACGATCAGGGGTCACCCGTCGATTCTCCCTCGTCCGCGGCCCTGTGCCCACACCGGCTCGGTGATCTGCGACCGGGGGCGGGGCGGGGCCGCGGGACGGTACCGTCACCAGTCATGCGGGTCGCTCGCGTTCTGGCCGCCCTCCTGGCGACCGGTGTGGCCGGTGCCGTCGCGGCCGGTTGCGGGACCGAGGTCGCCGGCAGCGGCACCCTGGCCGAGGACGCGCTGGCCTCGCCGCCGAGCGCGTCCGGGTCGGCCTCGCCGACCGACGACCCGTCCGCCTCGCCGATCCCGAGCCCGACACCCACGGTGGACCAGACGGTGGCGAAGGAGCGGGTGACCTGCGTGCTGGTGCAGGCGAGCATCCGCACCACGAACGACCGATTCAACGCCGCCAAGTCGCGGGAGCGGCAGATCGCGGCGCTCAGTTCCGGCGCGACCAGCATCGACCGCCACCTGGAGGCGTCCCGGCTGCCGCGCACGGACAAGATCTACGCGCAGGGCGCGGCGGTGCTCGGCGAGATGCGCAGGCTGGTCACCGCGGCCGGGCGCGGCGGCAGCCCGAGCACCGATCCGTACAACCAGGCGTCGGCGCGGTTCAGCACCGCGTGCGCTGCGCTGTGATCTTCCGGGTAACACCAGCGTGCGCACTTGCGCGCGGTCCCCGGAGTGTGTGGACTACCCGCACACATGTGCCGATCGACGGGGAGGCTGGGACGTGAGCGCGAGGGCTCGCAGCGCGAACGCCGCGGGGCCGGTCTCGTGGGTGACCGCGGGACCGACCGGAGCGGAGACGCGGTGAGCGCGCCGGTGGACCAGGCGGGGGGTCGCGGGTTGGCGGACCGTCTGGGGATCCAGCCGGGGATGGTCGTCCAGGAGCTCGGCTACGACTCCGACGCCGACGAGGAGCTGCGCGCGGCCATCGTCGAGCGCAGCGGCAGCGAGCTGCTCGACCAGGACGCGGACGAGGTGGTCGAGGTCGTGCTGCTGTGGTGGCGGGACGGCGATGGCGACCTCGTCGACGCGCTGGTCGACGCGATCGGGCCGCTGGCCGACAGCGGGGTGGTGTGGCTGCTGACGCCGAAGGCGGGCCGGCCCGGTCACGTGGCGCCGAGCGACATCAGCGAGGCGGCGCCGACCGCCGGCCTGGCGCAGACCAGCACGATCAGCGCGGCGCGGGACTGGGCGGGCGCGCGGCTGGTCGCGCCGAAGGTGGGCCGGTCGCGGCGCTGAGCTGGCCTTTCAGCAGGTACCGGCGAGCAAGAGAGGGAGCGCGCGATGCCTCTCGAGGTCGGCCAGGAGGCCCCCGACTTCACCCTGCGCGACCAGAACCGGGAGGAGGTCACGCTGTCCTCGTTCCGCGGGCGGAAGCGCGTGCTGCTCGTCTTCTACCCGTTCGCGTTCAGCCGCATCTGCACCGGCGAGCTGTGCCAGGTGCGCGACGAGCTGCCGCGCTACCAGAACGACGACGTGCAGATCCTCGCGATCAGCGTGGACCATCCGCACGCGCTGAGGAGCTACTCCGAGCGGGACGGGTACCGGTTCCCGCTGCTGGCGGACTTCTGGCCGCACGGCGAGGTGGCCCGGGCGTACGGCGTGTTCAACGAGATCGGCGGCATGGCCAACCGCGGCACGTTCCTCATCGACCGGGACGGCATCGTCCGGTTCGCCGAGATGAACGCCCCCGGCGAGGCCCGCGACCAGGCCGGCTGGCAGAAGGCGCTGGACGCACACGCGGCCTGACCAGCGTCGACCCGCCGGCTGCTACGGCACCACGTTGACCCGGGCCGCCGGGGTCGGGGTGGCGGGGGCGGGCTGGCGGGCGTCGAGCAGGGCGAGGATGAACGGGGCGGCCAGCGCCAGCGCGGCGAACAGGAACCACTGCACGACGTAGGCGAGGTGCTGCGCCTCCCACGCCCCGCCGGCCGGGTTGGACAGGTCCGGGCCGGGCAGGGTGGCCAGCGCGGTCTGCGGCGGTTGGGACGAGATCAGCTCCAGGTAGCCGCCGTATGCCGGGGCATCGCGCCGCGCTGTGAGCGCCGGGACGTCGATCCGGTCGACCTGCCCGGCCGGCAAGCCCTCGGTCGGCGAGCCCCGCTCGCTCGGGAACAGCCGGCCGGCGACCGTCACCGCGCCGGCGGGCGGGCCCGGCACGGCGGGCGAGTCGGTGGCCGCACCGGTCGCCGCGACGAAGCCGCGCACCACCAGCAGCGTGGCGCCGCCGCTCGTGCGCAGGGGCGTGACCACGAGGAAGCCGAGCCGGTCGTCGACCTGGCGGCGGCGCACCAGCACCTGGCCGGCGGCGTCGTACCGGCCCGCCGCCGTGACCTTGCGGAACCGCTGGTCCCGGTCGAATGGCCGGCCCGGGGTGAGCACGGTCTCGATCGGCGCCGGCGCCAGCGCGTCGTTGCGTCGCAGGTCCGCGTTCGCGTCGCGCTTTGCCGCGTAGCGGTCGAGCTGCCAGAGCCCGGCCAGCGTGCACGCCACGGCGAGGACGGCACCCCCGGCAATCAGCGCGAGGTACCGCCGCTGGCGCAGCCTGGCGAGCACGCAACCGACAGTAGGAGCAATCCCGGGGCGGGGCGTCGTCGGGTATCCAGCGGGTACCCTCGTCGCGCCGCGATCGGCCACCCAGCGTCGCGGGCGCGTAGCTCAGCGGAAGAGCACTCGGCTTACAACCGAGGGGTCGCTGGTTCGAACCCAGCCGCGCCCACTCCGCGCCGGCGCGTCACCGGCCGATCGTCGCGGGCGCGAGCCGAGCCCAGCTTCGGTCGTCTCCCCAGATCGAGAGCGGGTCCACGTAGGGCCGCAGCAGCACCGTGAGCGTGGCGTCGCCCCGGTCATGGAGCTCGTCCGTCGCGATCTCTCGCGCCGCGCCGGCAAGGATGTCGGCCAGCTGCACCCGGGGATCGGTGGCCGAGTGCACGAGAGTGAGGCCGGCGAGGCCGACCAGCTGCCTCAGCTGCGCGATGCGCCCGTCGGTCAGCGCCTTCTGCCGATCGTGGACGACGGAGACCGGCCTGCCGCCGGTGCCCCATCCGAGGACGGCGTGGACGATCGCGACGATCAGCGCGTCCAGCGGCGGGATCATGGTCGGGTTGCTCGCCAGTTGCCCCCGGAACGCGTCCGCCCGTGACCTGGACCGCGACAGCAGGCCGACGATCTCGGCCATCGAGCCCGGCGCGCCGGCGCGGCGGAGGACGTCGACCATGCCGAAGAACGACTCGACCGACGTCCGCACGTCCAGCCGGTCTTTGACACGCAACAGGTCGTTCGCCGCCACCAGGAAGGCCTCCCACCGTCCGCGGCCGAACGCCCGCGCGCCATCGCGGTAGAGCGTGACGGTCATGGCCCGCCGGTGCGGCACGTCGGCAACGAGCAGGTCGACGAGCCGGCCGAGGAGGAAGAACGCCTTGTCGACGAGAAACACCCGGGCGTGACCGTCGAGCGGACCCGACGGCCCGAGCAGCCACTCGAGCACCGGTCGATGTCGCTCGCGGAGAACATGGCCGGCCCGGTACTCCCGCGCCGGAGAGCGGATCGCGGCGCGCAGCTGCTGCACGCAGCTGGCCGC
The DNA here is from genome assembly GCA_046744115.1 of Actinomycetota bacterium. Classification (GTDB taxonomy): domain Bacteria; phylum Actinomycetota; class Actinomycetes; order Mycobacteriales; family CADCTP01; genus JBKOXW01. Next base: position 8,607 of record JBKOXW010000079.1, read on the forward strand.
GGCGCTCGGATCCAGGCTGATGCTGGCGTGCGTGAAAAGGTCGGTCGTCGTGCCGATCAGCCGCTCGCCTTCGTAGCCCGACTCGTCGCAGGCGATCTCCACGTCGTCGCCGAGCCGGTACAGCGCGTTGTCCGTGCCGGCGGACGGAACCGGCTCGACCGGACGGTCCGCCCACTGTGGAAACTGGCCGGCGAGCAACCGGCGCACGAGCTCGACGTCGGTGTCGACCTCGCCGGCGTGCATCCTCGACGCGGACATGGAGGCCCCTAGCGGACGGAGCGCGCCAGGAGGGCGCGCACGCGACGACCATCGTCGACAGCCACACTTGCGGCAAGCCAATTTCGGCGGAGGGCGGCGCCTAGCGGATGTCTACTTCGGACCCCGCGCGGATCAGGACGGACATCGTGTCGTAGTCGTCGGTCTCGTACATGTCGCAGACGAACGCCGCGTGCGCCCACAGGAACCGGGCCAGCGTGCCGACCGACGCCGGCGCCGCTTCCCGCATCGCGTCCAGCCTGGCGAGGTCGGCGGCGCGCTCGGCGCGCAGCCGGTCCCTGGCCGCCTCCACGGCCGAGTCCGCCGGCATGCCCGCGGCCATCAGCTCGCGCTGCAGCAGCCAGACCGCGTTCGGCTTGCCCTCCGCGCGCTCGCGCTCGTCGGAGCGGATGTCGTTGGCGAGCCGGAAGCAGCGCGCCGCCGCCTGGATCATCGGGTCCAGCCGGTCGAAGTCCACCGCGGCCGCCCGCTCGCCGGCCAGTACGCACGCGGTCAGCGCGTACGGCCGGACCGAGATCGTGCGCAGCGCGTTCGCCAGGTACGCGCCGTAACCGGGCAGCTCGCCGGTGGCGAGGCTGCCGTGCCAGCGCCGCTCGACGAGCATGCCGGCGACGACCTCGGACATCGCGCGCCGCCACGCCGGGCCGAGCCGGGTGGACAGCGGGTAGCGGGCGAGGTCCAGGCGGATGGAGCCGAGTGCGGCGAGCAGCAGGTCCGGCTCGTCGCGCTCGGGAGCGCCGCCGATGCAGTCCGCGAATCGGTCGCTCCACTCCACCAGGTCGGCGTCCGGCACGGCCGGGTCGTCGAAGCGGTCGTCGATCCCGAATATCCACAGCCACCAGCGGGTGAGCAGGGTCAGCCCCCGATCGTCCAGCGACGGCATGCCGACGGTGGCGGCCAGCGCGACCGCGGCGGTCACGGACGGGCGCCGGACAACCGGGTAGTCCCGCAGCCACCGCTCGCTCGCCGCGGTGACCGCGGCGGTGCGGTCGAGGAGGCCGTGCCGTTCGGAGTCGGGCAGCGCGGGCAGGTACGGGGTCGTCACGACCGGCATCGGCTCCTTTGCCACGGCCGGAGGCGGCGCGGTGTCGCCGCCCGGTCCGGCCGACGGTCCGGCCAGCGCCGGCATCCCGTCAACGGAACAGTCGTCGGCTTGGGCCTGCAGACCCAGCCGCGACCGCCTCGATGAGGCACCTGACCCAGGTCAGGGGGATGCTGGTCGTCGGCGCACACCATGCCGGGGGAGGCTGTGCTGATGGCGCGAGGGCTGGTGAACGGAACGAACACCGCCGAGCGGGTCGTGCTGCTCGATGATGCGTGGCGGCGGATCGGCACCGCGCCGAAGTCGACCGTGCACCACGCCGCCACGCCGCTGCACCTGGCGTTCTCCTGCTACGCGTTCGACGCCGACGGCCGCCTGCTGGTCACCCGCCGCGCGCTGGGCAAGGCCACCTGGCCGGGCGTCTGGACGAATACCTGCTGCGGCCATCCCGGACCGGACGAGGACGTGGCCGATGCCGCGAGGCGGCGGCTGGCCGAGGAGCTCGGGCTGGTCGCCGGCTCGCTGTCGGTCGTCCTGGAGGACTTCGCGTACCAGGCGGTCATGCCGAACGGGGTCCGGGAGAACGAGTTCTGCCCGGTGCTGGTCGCAACGGTCGATGCCGATCCGCGGCCCGACCCGGCCGAGGTGGCCGACTGGCGCTGGGTGGAGTGGGCGGATTTCGCCGGCGTGGCGCGCACCGCGCCGTGGGCGATCAGCCCGTGGTCCGCGCTGCAGGTCGCCGAGCTGGACCGCCGCGGGATCGTCCTTCCCCCGGGCTCACCGCGACCCGGCCTCAGCCGCTGAACGTGCGCTGCCAGACCGCGCTGTCCCGGCCGAGCACGAACAGCTCGAGCGCGCCGTCGGAACGCCGCACGGCGGCCACCGGCGAGAACGCCTGCCCGCCGAGCGACCGCCACGGGCTCCACCGGCCGCCGGTTCTGCCTCGGTGCCAGATCGCGCTGTCCTCGCCGACGGTGAACACGTCCAGCCGGTCGTCGGCGGACGCGACCGCGCGCGGCGGCGAGGTGGCGGTGCCCTCCAGCGAGGCCATCTCGCTCCAGGCGCCGTCCCAGCGCTGGTGGTAGAGCGCCCGCTCCTCGCCGAGCACGACGACGTCCAGCTGGCCGCCGCCGGAGGCCGCGGCGTGCGGGAGGGAGATGACCGTGTGCTCGCCGAGCGACTGCCAGCCGGTCCAGTCTCCGTCCCGGTGGGCGCGGTGGTAGAGCCGGCTGTCGGTGCCGATCACGAACAGGTCGAGCCGGCCGGGGCCGGCCGAGACGACGGCCGGCGGGCTGGCCATCAGGTCGCCGATCCGCGCCCACTCGCTCCACCGCTGGCCCTCGCGCGACTTGTGGTAGAGGGCGAGGTTGGTGCCCATCACGACGAGGTCGAGCCGGTCGGCGGACGCGCAGACGGCCTGCGGAGCGGAGAGGATCGCGCCACCCGCCTCGCCGTGCAGCGGTTGCCAGTCGCTCCACCCGGTGCCGTCCCAGCGCGCGTGGTAGATCGAGTGCTCGTGCGTCACCCCGAACAGGTCGAGCGAGTCGGGCCCGCCGGACACCGCGAACGGCGCGGCGACCATCGTGCCGCCGAGCGAGGTCCAGTCGCTCCAGGTCGAGCCGGTCCGCCAGCACTGGTACACCGCGTGGTCGGTGCCGACCGCGAACAGCGCGAGCCGGTCGTCGCCGACGGGGACGGCGTGCGGGGCCGTGATCCAGGTGCCGCCGCGCCGTTCCCAGCCATCCACCGAGTCGCTCCTCTCTGACCGGCCGGCGCGACGGCGGACCGTCCGACTCGGACCAAGGGGCACGGATGATATCGGACCCGACCGCGGCTACGTCGGTTGCTCGGCGCAGGTGCACGACGAACGCGCGCCGGTCTCCGGCTCGCGGACGACCGTAGTCGCCAGGCCCAGCCCGCTGACAACGGTGCGCCACTCGGCGAGGCTGCGCTTCAGGCAGTGGCTCTCGTCGCTGTCGAAGCCCCACTCCGCCAGCCGCCCGGTGTTGACCTGGTGCAGCTGGTACGTCGACACCCGGGCGCACTCGACCAGCGCCAGGCCGGCCATCGCGCCGTCCAGGTGTTCGAGGACGTCGAACGTCACCGCGAGCGCGAACCGCCCGTCCGGGAACGGCAGGTCCGTCGCGGACGCGCGCTGCAGGAAGCGCTGGACGTCGGGCCCGGCGCTGCCGATGGCGTACTCCGACCAGTCCACGCCGTACGCCTCGACCCCGCGCTGGCGCAGCACGTAGACCAGGTAGCCCTTGGCGCAGCCGACGTCCAGCACCGGACCGTCCAGGCCGTACCGGTCGAGCAGGGCGACGATCGCGTCGGCGTGCAGGGCGAACGGGGAGGACTCGACGGTGTAGCGGGCGTAGTTGCTCTTGCCTGGAGCGTCGAAGTAGACCCGGTCGTAGAAGTCGGCGTCGCGCATCGAGGGCGGTCTCCTGTCGGTGCCAGGGGCAGGCGGGCGGCACCGCGCCGGCGACCGGCGCCGGCACGGGTGATGCTCAGCGGGTATCTCGCGGGTCGCCGTCCCGGGCGCTGCCGCGCCACAGGTCGCCGAGCAGGCCCTCGGCGGTGTCCATCGGCGGCCCCCCGTGCCGCTCGTGCAGCCAGGCCGCGGCCTGGAAAGCCAGCTCGACGCGCGCGTCGACGAGCGGGTCGGCGTCCCCGTCGCCGTTCACAGCAGGCGGCAGGTCGGGCACGTCGAGGATCACGTACGAGTCCGGATCCCGCTTCGTGAGCAGGGTGCGCCGGGCGACGTATTGTGCCGCCTCGACGAGGTCGATGTCCGGGCTGCCCTGCAGGCCGAGCCGCTGCGCGATCTGCTCGAACGCCGCGTCGGGCGCCTGCAGCAGTACGACGAGCGGCAGCGCGGCACCGATCTCGCGGAACGTCTGCAGGATCGGGGTGAGCCCGGAGTAGGACCATACGGTCAGCCGGCCGGCGCCGTCCGGGCGCTCCAGCAGCCGGAGCGCGACCTCGGCCTCGGCCCGGTCCACCACGTCCTGCGGAGCGCCGGCGTCGAGGCCGAACTGCTCCCGCGCGACCGCGGCCAGCTCGAAGTAGGCCCAGTCGAGCATGCCGGCGAGCAGCGAGGCGACGGTCGGCCCGCCGGTGTACGGAACACCGACCACCACGATGCTCGGCGGCACGACGAGGTTGGGCCGGGCGCCGCGCGGCCGGCTCGCCCCCAGCACGGGTACCGACAGGACGAGATCGGGCCGCGGCACCGCCGGATCGGCCTCGACCTCGTCCGGGTGGAGCCACCGGGCCGAGGTGCGGGCCAGCACGTCGGCAATCAGCGCCTCGACTTCGTGGCGGTCCTGCTCGGTGTCGGCCGTGGCGGCGGCATCCGGCTTGGCCGACCCGGCCCGGCTCAGCGCGACAAGGGTGGAGTGGCGCACGGGATGCCTCGCCCCGCGGACCGTGTTGCGCAGGGTCACCTCCCACCGGTCGGTCGCCTCGAGCAGGGCGCTCGCGACCAGGGCTCCGCCGCCGACGGTGACCGCGTCGCTCGCGCCCTCCACCCAGCGCTGTGCCTCGGCCATGGCCTCCTGCAGCTTCTCGGTTGCCTCCAGCCGAAGCGGGACGTCGCTCAGCTCCGGCGGCAGCCAGTCGAGCAGCTGCAGCAGGTGGCCGTGCCGGCGGCCGATCACGTGGGCGAGGTCCGCCATGATCCGCGGCGAGGGCTCGACGTCCTGGCTGAGCCACGCCTGTAGCCGGCCGGGGGAGATGCCCATCGCCTTGGCCGCCGCGTTGATGGTCAGTCGCCGTTCGGTCAGCGCCTGGCTGACTTCGTGCGCCCAGCGGCGGCGTGCGTCACGCGCGGCGATGCGGCGGTCCTCGCCGGATCGTCCGTTTTGCCCGCTTGCGCCGCGCGTCATGCGCTGGACGGTACCACTGAGGCTGCTGAGACTCGCGGCGGCTGGCTGAGCGTGTTGTGCACGCGTCGCTTGATCGTCACATTCTCGTCGTACGACTGGCGAATGACTGAGAATGCATGAACATCACTGAAAATGCTTGCCCATCACTGTGGAGTGGGGCATCCTACTGGTGCCAGCACAACACCGACTCTCGGCAGGAGGTGGGCGAGATGCGAGACGACAGCAGCCACACGCCACCGGGGAGCGAGTCGGGATTCGTGCCGGCACGGCGACGCCGGTCGCCGTTCGCGCTGCTCAGGTGGGTGCGCGAGGCCCGGCGGCGGCGGCTGGCGCGGGCGCTGACCCGCAACGTCCGGTGGGTCGTCGAGGCGAGGGAGACCCCACCCCTCTGGGATGCCTTCGACGACGACCCGGCCGCGTTCGGAGACCCGGGCGCGGCCGGCCGGCAGCTGGCCGGCGTCGGGTACTGAGCCGTCCCCGCAGCGTTCCCGGAGTCGTCCCCCGCGCTCATCCCCGCAGCGTCAGCCGGCTGGCACGCTACGTACATGGTCCGAACGGGCCATGTACCCGTGCATAGCGGGCAAGGACCCTGGACCCGTGGCCGCGGACACCCCCCACCCGCCTGCGCCAGCCCGTGCTCCTCGGCAGAGCGTCGGCGCTCGGCCGACGGCGCCGGGTGCGCGCAGCGGGTCCAGGACGCTCGCGTGGGGGTTGGGCGGGTGCCTGCTGGCGGCGGGCGCGGGGCTGGCCCTGGTCGGGCTGCCCGACCTGGGCAGGACGACGGGCGGCGTCATCGGCGCGACGATCTTGCTCGTCGCCGCCGCGATCGTGGTCGTCCTGGCCCGGCTGTCCGAGCGCGCGCTCGCCGAGCAGGACCGGTATCGCCGGGAGCTGTTCGACGCGGAGATGGGTGTGCTGGCACGGCTGCGCGAGGCCGGCCAGATCCGCGAGGACGTGGTCGCCTCCGTCTCGCACGAGTTCCGGACGCCGCTGACCGCGATCCGCGGGGCGGCGGTCACCCTGCAGGCGCGCGGCGACAGGATGCGAGCCGAGGACCGGGCGGCGCTGCTCACCGGCATCGTCGAGCACTCCGACCGGCTGAGCCGGCTGCTGGAGGACATGCTGCTCGCCGCGTCGGCGACCGCCTCAGACACCGGCGCGGTCGCGGACGTCTCGACCGCGGTCGCCGGCTTCCGGCTCGAAACCGGACGGCCGGCGGTCTCCGTCGACGTGGAACCCGGACTGGCCGCGTACATCGACGCGGACTCGCTGGACCAGATCGTGCGCGCGCTCGCCGACCACGTCCGTACCGACGCCCGCCGCGATCGGCCGGTGTCCGTGCGTGCGAGGCGGGAGGCCGGCGAGGTGGTCATCGACGTCAGCTACGTCTCGGTGCGCAGCGAGGACGAGGTGCGCCGGCTGTTCGAGCCGTTCGGGGCGCGGGAGAGCGCGCGCACCGGGCGGGCGGCGTCGCTGGCGCTGTACGTCGTGCGCCGGCTGGTCGAGGCGCATGGCGGGCGCACGACCGCGGGCGGCGCCGACGCGCGCCGGACCAGGGTCCGGGTCGCGCTGCGCGCGCTGCGTCCGCGTGCGGCCCGACCGGCTGGTGACCGCTCGGAGGT
>JBKOXW010000113.1:0-7481 GCA_046744115.1 Actinomycetota bacterium
GCGACGGCCGGCTCAGCCCGGCCCGGCGCCCCGCCCGCCGGCACCGCCGCCACTGCCGGCACCACCGTCAGCAGCGCCGGCACCGCGATCAGCGAGCCGGCTGCCGCGATCACGGCCGACACCCGCAGCGCGCCCACCGCGCCAGTTTCGCAGCGTGATGGCGTCGGCGGCGTGCAGGACGCGCAGCAGTAAGACGCCCAGGGCAAGACCGGCGACCAGGTCGGTCAGCCAGTGGTAGTCGAGCAGCAGCATCGCCAGGGCCGTGAGCAGGGGCGCCGCCCAGCGCAGCAGATCCAGTGAGCGTCGCAGCCACGGGGCCATCCGATGCTCGGCCGCCAGCCAGGCGGCGAGCCCCCACATCAGCACGGCGTTGGCGGTGTGGCCGGACGGGTAGGACTGGCCGGTCTCGGTATGCAGGAGGTCGACCGTGGGCGCGGTCCGGCCGACCGAGTACTTCAGCGCGTACACGGTCGCGGTGAGCATCGCGAGCAGCAGCACCAGCCGGAACAGCGGGCGCCAGGTGCGGTACCGCCACGCGGTCCAGGCGATGAACGGGACCAGCACGGCCAACACCGGCACCCGCGCGCCGAGCTGGGTGATCGCGTAGACGCCGAGCTTCACCGCGAACAGCGGCTCCGGCCAGTCCGCGGCCCGGACGCCGGTCTCGCGGACCAGGTCGGAGATCTCGTGGTCGAGGTCGGTCAGCGGGCCGCCGCGCAGCACGTCGACGGTGATCCAGAGGAGCAGCACGGCCGAAATCGCCACCGCGACCGCACCCGGCGGGCGCGCGGCTGCAGGCAGCCCGGCAGTCGGCAACCCTGCCGTCGGCAGCCCGGCCCGACCACCCCGCGGGCCCTCCGCATGTGCCATCGCCGTCAGCTGGCGGCGACCACATACCGGGACAGCACACCGGCCAGGTCGCTGCGGACCCGCGCGGCGATCAGCGTGCCCTCGGCGGTGTGCTCCTCGGTCATCACCTCGCCGGTCGCGTGGACCCGGGACACCAGGTCACCGCGGTCGTACGGAACCAGCACCCGGACGGCCACCTCCGGTCGGGGCAGCCGGGCCTGCACGGCGGCGAGCAGCTCGTCCGCACCGGCCCCGGTGCGCGCGGACACGAACACCGCGTCCGGGGCGAGCCGGCGCAGCCGCGCGAGCAGCTCGGGCGCCGCCACGTCCACCTTGTTGATCACCAGCTGCTCGGGCACGCCCTGCGCGCCGATCTCCCCCAGCACCTCGCGGACGGCCGCGATCTGGCCCTCCGGGTCGGCGTCCGAGCCGTCCACCACGTGCAGGATCAGGTCGGCGTCGGACACCTCCTCCAGCGTCGACCGGAACGCCTCGACCAGCTGGTGCGGCAGGTGCCGGACGAAGCCGACGGTGTCGGCGAGGGTGAACTCGCGCCCGTCCGGGGTACGCGCGCGGCGCACGGTCGGGTCCAGCGTGGCAAACAGCGCGTCCTCGACCAGCACGCCGGCATCGGTCAGCCGGTTGAGCAGCGACGACTTGCCGGCATTCGTGTAGCCGGCGAAGACGGCCGAGGGCACCTCGTTGCGGACCCGCTCCTGCCGCTGGGTGCGCCGGGTGACGGCGAGCGCCGCGATCTGCCGGCGCAGCTTCGTGATGCGATAGTTGATCCGGCGCCGGTCGGTCTCGATCTTCGTCTCGCCCGGGCCGCGGGTGCCGATGCCGCCGCCGCCGGCCACCCGGCCACCGGCCTGCCTGGACAGCGACTCGCCCCAGCCGCGCAGACGGGGCAGCAGGTACTGCAGCTGGGCGAGCTCGACCTGGGCCTTGCCCTCGCGGCTGCGCGCGTGCTGGGCGAAGATGTCGAGGATCAGCGCGGTCCGGTCGATGACCTTGACCTTGACCACGTCCTCCAGCTGGCGGAGCTGGCCCGGGGTGAGCTCCCCGTCGCAGACCACGGTGTCCGCGCCAGTCTCGAGCACGATCTGGCGCAGGTCCTTGGCCTTGCCGGAGCCGAGGTAGGTCGCCGGGTCGGGGCGGTCGCGCCGCTGCACCAGGCCCTCCAGCACCTGGGAACCGGCCGTCTCGGCCAGCCGCGCCAGCTCGACCAGGGACAGCTCGGCCGCGGCCAGCGTGCCCGTGGTCCACACGCCGACGAGCACCACCCGCTCCAGCCGGAGCTGCCGGTACTCGACCTCGGTGATGTCGGCGAGCTCGGTCGCCAGGCCGGGCACCCGGCGCAGCGCCTGCCGCTGCTCCAGGTCGAGCGACCGCTCTGCGGCCGGTTCAGCCTCGGCGAGCGCGGGCCGCCGATCCGGTCCGGCCGCGGCGACGGCGCGCTCCGTTGGGTCGATCAATGGATCTGTCATCGTCCTCCGATGGTGTCATCTGCCCGCCGTACTCGGCATGCGACTTTCGCACCGGCCGGGAGTCGGGGTGAATCGCGAGGAACACCGACCACGGCTCGCCGTCCGAATCGCGCCGCGCGAACTCGTCCAGCAGCTCGTGCATCCGGGTGCGGAACTCGGCGTACTCCGCGTCGCTGAGCCGGAGGCCGAGCCTGGCCATGCTCACGCTCTCCACGCCCGCATCGCGAACGTCGTCGAGGAACGCCTCGAACATCGCCACGCTGCCGGCACGGTGCAACTCAGGTTCAACGACGTCGAGGATCCAGGACTTCCCGGTGGCGCGATACGGCACCTCGCGGGCGCCGCGGGTGCCCCGGCGCTCCGGCTCGGGCACCAGGAACCCGGTCCGCACCAGGCGGCGGACGTGGTAGAGCACGCTCGCCGGGTCCTTACCCAGCCGCTCGGCGATCTGCTTGTTGGTCAGCGACTCGTCCAGGCACAGTCGCAGGATGCGCAGCCGCACGGCCGATGCCATGGCCCGCGCCTCGTCTTCGGTGGCACGGCGGCGCGGTCGGCCCAGCCGCTGCTCGCGGTCCCCCGGTAGCTGGGCCGGCTCGGATGTCACGCCGACAGCGTAACGGCTCACCTGGCCGAGTGGTTGACAGGTCTCAATCACTCGGCGCAGGCTGTCCCCCGTGACCACGCACCGGGCCCCCGCGACAAGCCTGTGGCACCACACCGACTTCCTCCGGTTGTGGGCCGGCGACTCGCTCAGCCAGATCGGCACGATGATCACCCTGATCGCGATGCCGCTGCTGGCGATCAAGGTGCTCGACGCGAGCGCGTTCGAGGTGGGGCTGCTCACCGCCGCCGAGACGCTGGCGTTCCTGATCGTCGGCCTGCCCGCCGGCGCCTGGGTGGATCGGATGCGCCGGCGCAACGTGCTGATCGGCGGCGACATCGCGCGGGCGCTGCTGCTCGGCTCGGTGCCGCTGGCCTGGTACCTCGACGTGCTCACGCTGGCGCAGCTGTACGTCGTGGTGCTGGCAGTGGGCGTCTGCACGGTCTTCTTCGACGTCGCCTACCAGTCCTACCTGCCGCACCTGGTCGGCCGCGACCACCTGGTGGAGGGCAACGCGAAGCTGCAGGGCACCCAATCGGTGGCGCAGGTGGCCGGCCCGGCGCTGGGTGGTCCGCTGGTGCAGCTGCTGACCGCGCCGTACGCGATCCTCGTCGACGCCCTGACCTTCCTGTGGTCGGCCAGCTGGGTGAGCGCGATCCGGTCCCGCGAGCCGAAACCGGAGCGCAGCCCGGACCGGCACCTGCTGCGCGAGGTGCGGGAGGGCCTCAGCTTCGTCCTGCGGAACCGGATGCTCCGCGCCATCGCGGGCTGCACCGGCACGGCCAACCTGTTCAGCACGATGGGCCAGACGGCGTTCATCGTGCTGCTCGCCGACGCGGCGCAGCTCAACCTGTCCGCGTCGACGATCGGGCTGTTCTTCAGCGTCGGTGCGCTCGGCGGGCTGGTCGGAGCGATGGTCGCCCGACCGTTCGCCGGCCTGGTCGGGCAGGGCCCCGCCATCTGGCTGTCCATCGCGATCGAGGGCCCGCTGATGCTGACGTACGTGTTCATCGAGCGTGGCTGGCGGCTGTGGGCGGCCGCCGCCGCCTGGTTCGTGGTCAGCGTCAGCGTCGTCGTCTACAACGTCACCCAGGTCTCGTTCCGGCAGGGCCTGTGCCCGGAGCGGCTGCTGGGCCGGATGAACGCGACGATGCGCTTCCTGGTCTGGGGCACGATGCCGATCGGCGGCATCATGGGTGGCACGCTCGGCTCGACGATCGGGCTTCGGCCGACGCTGCTGGTGGGCGCGATCGGTGGCGGGCTGGCGTTCCTGTGGGTGTTCTTCTCGCCGCTGCGGTGGATGCACGAGCTGCCGCAACACGCCGAGGAGGAGCCACCGCCGATGGCCCAGGCCGCGGCCGGCGTGCTGACCGAGGAGCCGACCGCGGAGGACCGCGGAACCCCCGCCCGCTGAGCCACCCTGACCGCCCGCCGCGTCGGCGCCCCGCCCGCCGGCGCGGCGGGGGTATGCCAGCCCGGACTCGCCGTACCAGGGGCAAATGGGGCACCATGACCGCCGCACCCGAACTGCAGACCGAAGCGGGTGCCGGCGCCGGCGGCCGTGTCGCGAGGCGCCCCGATCGGCGAGAGGGAGCGGCGCGGCATGCACCCGGGACAGGGCCCCCGCCACCGGGCGGATCTGGCCCGGCCCGAACCAGAGCGGACGGGACCGGTGCCGGGCGGCGGTGACGATCGGCGCGGCGGCCGTCGACCGGGCGTCCGGAGCGGCGTTCGGGATCGGGTCCGGCTCGCCGCCGCCCGGGCGGGGGTCGCGCTCGGCGGGCACGCGCGACGCGTCTGGCACCGGGTCTGGGGTGCGTGGCAGGACCTCGACCAGCGGCTGCGGTTCGACACCGTGCGCCGGGAGCGGTCCGCGGCGGTCGCCGTCGGGGCGGTCGTCGGCGTGGCCCTGCTCGCCATCGTGGTCATGCTCGTCGTCGCCGGCACGGGGCAGCCATCACGCGGTCCTGCCCGGGGCATTACGGTCGAGGGCAATGCCCGGCCGACGCCGTCGAAGCGGGTGGCGGAGCGCCGGGCGACGCCGACCGCGACGCCGAGCCCGACGCTGCCCGCCGGCGGGAGCCTGCGGGTCGCGCACAGCGGCCTGTGCCTCGGCGTGCCGGGCGGGACCAGGGCCGATGGCACGCAGCTCGTCCAGCGGTCCTGCGACGCCGGCCCGGCCGAGGGCTTCCATCTCGTTCCGGTGCCGGACCGGGCCGACACCTACTTGCTGGTGGACTCGCTGACGGGCCGGTGCCTGGACGTCGAGGGCGCGTCGGTCGGCGACGGCGCCCGGATCATCCAGTGGGAATGCCACGGCCAGGCCAACCAGCAGTTCACCGTGCAGCCCGCGGCCGGGCTGGCTGGCCACCTGCAGCTGGTCGCCGTGCACAGCGGCAAGTGCGTCGACGTGGCCGGACCGTCCACATCGGAGGGCGCGCCGGTGCACCAGTGGACATGCCACGCGGCGGAGCTGGGCGCCATGCTGCGCAACCAGGCGTGGCGGCTCCAAGCCTGACGCCGCGCGCTAGTCGACCAGCCAGCCGGGCCCGAGCAGCTCGCCGCGGGCCACCAGGACGGCGGGGCCGGTGAGCAGCACCGGTCCCGGGCTGGTCCACGTCACCGTGAGCCGGCCGCCGGGGACATCGACCGTCCACGGCTCGTCCCGGCCCTCGCCGGCCGCCAGCGCGGTCGCCACCACCGCGGCGCAGACCCCGGTGCCGCAGGAGCGGGTCTCCCCCACGCCCCGCTCGTGCACCCGCATCGCCAGCGCACGGGGGCCGCGCCGCACCACGAACTCGACGTTCTGCCCGCCGGGCAGCGATGGCTCGACCCGGGGGGGCCGGGACAGGTCCAGCGCGGCGAGACCCCGCTCGTCGGGCAGCGGCACCACCAGGTGCGGGTTGCCCATGCTGACCGGGGTCGCCGACAGGCCCTCGACGGTCGCGGTCACCTCGATCGGCCCCGGCGCGCCCATGTCGACGGTCACGTCCCCGCCGGAGCCAACCCACACGGTGCGCACCCCGCCGCGGGTCGCGACGGCCAGCTCGCCGGCCTTCGCCAGCCCGGCGTCGACCAGGTACCGGGCGACGACGCGGATGCCGTTCCCGCACATCTCGGCCAGCGAGCCGTCGGCGTTCCGGTAGTCCATGAACCACTCGGCCGCGCCGGCCATCGCGGCGCCGGCCGGGTCCGCCGCCGCCCTGACCACGCGGATCACGCCGTCCGCGCCGACGCCGGCCCGCCGGTCGCACAGCGCCCGCACCAGGTCGGGCGCGAGCGCGGTCGAGCCGTCCGGGTCGGGGACGAGGAGGAAGTCGTTCTCCGTCCCGTGACCCTTGATCCAGCGCAGTCTGGTCACCGCCCGAGCGTACGGCGGACGGCCGTGACCGCCCGTGCCGCGAGGTCCGGCGAGGTCGCGTCCTGCCACCCCACCCGCGGGTCGCGGCGGAACCACGACCGCTGGCGGCGGGCGAAGCGGCGGGTCGCCCGCACCGTCTCGACCCGGGCCTCCTCGAAGCCGCACGCCCCGGCCAGCGCCCGCAGCACCTGCCGGTAGCCGAGGGCGCGGCTGGCGGTCGGGCCCTCGCGCAGGCCGGCCCCGGCCAGCCGGCGCACCTCGTCGACCAGGCCGCGTGCCCACATCCGGTCGACCCGCGCGACGATGCGCGCGTCCAGCGCGGCGGGCGGCAGGTCGAGGCCGATCTGCACGGCCCCGTATCCGCGAGCGGGCGCGGCGGCCGGCGGGCCGTAGCCGGGCAGGGTGGCCGCGAACGGGCGGCCGGTGAGCTCGACCACCTCCAGCGCCCGGACCACCCGGCGCCCGTTGCTCGGCAGGATCTGCCGCGCCGCGTCCGGATCCAGCCGGGCCAGCCGCGCATGCAGCGCCGGGGCGCCCAGCGCGGCCAGGTCGGCCTCCAGCCGCGCCCGCAGCGCGGGGTCGGTGCCGGGAAAGTCGAGCGCGTCCACCACGGCGCGGACGTACAGCCCGGACCCGCCGACGAGCACGGGCAGCCGGCCACGGGCCAGGATGTCCTCGACGGCCGCCCGGGCGAGCCGCTGGTACGCCGCCACGCTGGCGGCCTGCCGCACGTCCCAGACGTCGAGCAGGTGGTGCGGGATGCCGCGCCGCTCGACCGCGGTCAGCTTCGCGGTGCCGATGTCCATGCCCCGGTAGAGCTGCATCGAGTCCGCGTTCACGACCTCGCCGTCGAGTTCAGCTGCGAGCGCGAGCCCGAGCTCGGACTTGCCGGCCGCGGTCGGACCCACCACCGCGACGACGGGCCGCCCGGCCGTCACGCCGGCCGCGTCGTCCACGGTTGGTCCGGGGTCCAGGCGGCGACCAGGTACTGCACGCCGTACGGCGCGTCCGCGTATAGCAGGTCCGCGGCCAGCGGCGGCGCAGTCGCCGCAACGGCGCCGACGAGCCGCCAGGCCGGCACGCCGGCGGCGAGCAGGTCGGCGCCGAGGTCGGGATCCAGGACGCGCAGGGCGGCGGCATCGCCCGAGCGCAGCGCGGCGGCCACCGCCGCGTCGTATCCGGC
>JBKOXW010000221.1:0-5437 GCA_046744115.1 Actinomycetota bacterium
GCCCTAGGGTGCCCGCATGCGTGCCGCGCTCGGGTTCCGTCCGCACACGGGCTGGGCCGCGGCGGTGGCCGTGGCCGGCGACCCCCGCGCGCCCACGGTCGTGCACCGCGCCCGGCTGGAGCTGGCCGACGGCGACCTGCCGATGCAGCCCTACCACGCCGCGGCCGGGCTCGACCGGGGCCGGGCCGCGACGCTGATCCGGCGGGCCGAGGAGGCCGCCCGCCGGTGCGCCGAGGATGCCGTGGCCGCCCTGGCGAGCCGGGTGGAGTCGGCCGGTCACCGGGTGGTCGCCGCGGGCCTTCCGGTCAGCACGGCGGTCGTGCCGCCGAGCCTGGACCGCATTCTGGCCTCGCACATGCTCTGGCACGCCGCCGAGGGAGACCTGTTCCAGCAGGTGCTGGCGGACGCCGCGGACCACCGCGGGCTCGCGGTCTACCTGGTGCCGGCGGACGACCTCGCGGCCAGGGCGCGCCGCCTGTTCGGCCGCGGTGACGCCGAGCTCCGCGCGCGGCTGACCGAGCTGGGCAGGCCGCTCGGACCGCCCTGGACCCGGGACGAGAAGGACGCCACCCTCGCCGCGTGCCTGGCGCTCGCGGCCACGCCCGCCGGCTAGCGAGCGGTCCCCGCCCGGACGGCTGCGCTGGTCAGGGGGCCTCGGGGGCCGGCGGGGTGGCGATCTGACCGGACACTCCGACGGTGAGGCCGAACTCGCGGTGCAGCCGGGCCCAGAAGCCGTCCCGCAGCGCCCGCCGCGCGTCCTCGTACGGCCGCAGCGACCGGTTCAGGTACTGCTCCGCCTCGACCAGCAGCTCCTTGTCGATCACCGTCGGCAGCACGGGCCCGGGCAGCAGGTCGGCGACGTTGTCCCGGCCGCGGGTGACCAGCCACTTGCCGGCGATATGTTCGCCGATCTCCTCCATCGTCTGCCGGTCCGGACCGAGCCGGGCCGGCGCCGGGGCGGGACGCCGGCCGGCGAACACGTCCGCGGGCGTCGGCACGATCGGCCGCCCGCTCGAGGGGGCGGCCATCACGCCGGTCCCGTCCGGCGCACCGGCCGGGATCCGCGTCACCGCCGCCCCGGGCTCCAAGATCACATACGGCCGGCAGAACTCGGCATCCAACTCGTCGACGGTGTCGGCCTCCCACACCAGCCGCTCGGCTTGGTTGACGCCGTACGGCGGCTCGACACCCCAGACGTGCACCCGCACGCCGAACGCCTGCGCCGCCTCGACCGCGGAGACCATGTCCTCGTCGCCGGCCAGCAGCACGACATCGGTGACCGCGCGGTGCTGGGCCAGCACCTCCAGGTCCTGCCGGACCTGGGCGTCGACGCCCTTCTGCTGCCCGGCCGTGTTCAGGTTGCCCAGCCGGACCTTGACGTGCGGCAGCGCGGCGATCTGCCGCTGCTCGACGGTCGGCACCCGGTCGCGGGCGGCGTCGTACCAGTACACCCGCAGCAGCTCGCCCGGCACCCGCTTGGCCGCGCGCTCGATGAGCGACGTGATGAGCGAGTCGGCGCCGACCCGGAACGCCCGCCGGGACGTCGTGCCGAGCACGAGCAGGCCGACCGCCGCGTAGAGGTACCCAACGTCGACAAGAATCGCGTGCCGGCTGCCCACCGGCGTGCGGTCTGTGGAGAAGGGCTCGGTCACGGCTCTCCCTCCGCAGCGTTGCGTGACTGGCACCAGGGTGCCATCACGGTGGGCCGCCCGCGCGCTCCGTCCGTGCGCGGACAACCAACCAGCTCGCTCCGAGAGGGTGCGGTTACCGACGGTGCCGGGCGGCCGCACGTACGAGCGCGGTCACAGCCCGAGGAGCGGCTCGAGGCCGACGGTGAGGCCGGGTCGGGAGGCCACCGACCGGACCGCGAGCAGGACGCCGGGCATGAACGAGGCCCGGTCGAACGAGTCGTGCCGGATCGTGAGCGTCTCGCCGGTCGTGCCGAAGAGCACCTCCTGGTGCGCGACCAGCCCGGCAAGCCGGACCGCGTGCACCGGAATGCCCTCGACGGAGGCGCCGCGGGCGCCGTCGAGGGCGGTCGTGGTCGCGTCCGGGGCCGGCCCGACGCCGGCCGCGGCGCGGGCCTGCGCGACGAGCCTGGCGGTGCGGGCCGCGGTGCCGCTCGGCGCGTCCACCTTGCCCGGGTGGTGCAGCTCGACGATCTCGACGGACTCGAAGAACCGCGCCGCGGTCTGCGCGAAGCGCATCGACAGAACCGCGCCGACGGCGAAGTTCGGCGCGATGATGACGCCGACCCCTGGCGCCTTGTCCACCCACTCCTGCACGGTCGCGAGCCGCTCGTCGTCGAAGCCGGTCGTACCGACGACGCAGTGGATCCCCTCGTCGATGCACCACCGGATGTTGTCCATCACCACGTCAGGGTGGGTGAAGTCGACCACGACCTGGGCGCCCGCGTCGGCGACGCTGAACAGCCAGTCGCCGGAGTCGACCATCGCGACCAGATCCATGTCCTCGGCCTTGTCGATGGCTCGGCAGGTCTCACCACCCATCCGGCCCCGGGCGCCGAGCACCCCGACCCGCAGCAGCTCGCTCGCTCCCGCACGCTGCGAGCCCTCGCGCTCGCTCACGTCCCAGTCACCTCCCCGGCAGGGTGGTCAGTCAAGCACGCCGGCGAAGTCGTTCTCGCCGAAGGGTCCCACCACCGCCAGGCACAGCGGCTCGTGGAGCAGGTCGGCCGCGAGTTCGCGGACGGCCTCGGGGGTGACCGCGTCGATCTTGGCCAGCAGCTCGTCGACCTCGAGCACGTCGCCGTAGGACAGCTCGGCCTTGCCGATCCGGCTCATCCGCGAGCCCGGGTCCTCCAGGCCGAGCACGAGCCCGCCCTTGACCTGCCCCTTGCCCCGGGCCACCTCGACGTCGGAGACGCCGTGCGCGGCGACCTCGGCCAGCTGGTCGCGGATGATCGACAGCACCTCGTGCAGCTTGCCGGGCTGGCAGCCGGCGAAGACGCCGAACGCGCCGTCCGCGGCGTACTGGGTGGCGTAGGAGTAGACCGAGTACGCCAGCCCGCGCTTCTCCCGGATCTCCTGGAACAGCCGCGAGCTCATCCCGCCGCCGAGGGCGTTGTTGAGCACGCCGAGGGCGAACCGCCGCTCGTCGTGCCGGGAGACGCCGAACGTGCCGAGCATGATGTTCGCCTGCTCGTTCGGCCGCTCGATGACGGCCACCCGGCGGCCCGCCGCGCGCCGCGGCCGGCCGCCCAGCCGCGGCACCGCCGGCACGACGTCCCGGTCGAGCAGCGTGCCGAACGACTGCTGCACCATCCGCACCACGGCCCGGTGGTCGAGCCGGCCGGCGGCGGAGACGACCATCGACTCGGGGCGGTACCGGCGCCGGTAGTAGCCGGCGATCTGGTCCCGGCGCAGCCGCTCGATCGAGCGCACCGTGCCGATCACCGGCCGGCCCAGTGGGCTGTCCCCGAACAGCACCTCGGCGAACAGGTCGTGCACCGCGTCGCCGGGGTCGTCGTCGCGCATCGCGATCTCTTCGAGGATCACGCCGCGCTCGCTCTCCACATCGGACGGCTGGATCGTCGCCGCGGTCACCACGTCGCAGACCACGTCGATGGCGAGCGGCAGGTCGGCGTCGAGCACGTTCGCGTAGTAGCAGGTGTGCTCCTTGCTGGTGGACGCGTTCAGTTCGCCGCCGACCGCGTCCATCTCGGCTGCGATCTCCAGCGCGGTGCGTCGCCGGGTGCCCTTGAACAGCAGGTGCTCCAGGTAGTGCGAGGCGCCGGCGAGCGCCGCCGTCTCGTCCCGGGAGCCGACCCCGACCCAGACCCCGAACGCCGCCGAGCGCACGCCCGGCATCGTCTCGGTGACGACCCGCAGCCCCCCGGGCAGGACGGTGCGGCGCACCGCCCCGCCGTCCGCGTCACGGGTGAGGGTGCGGGTCGTCCCCGCCCGCTGCAGCGCGGGCGGGCGGTGCCTCTGTGTCACTGGCCGGTGGTGTCCTCGCGGACCGGGATGAGGCTGATCTTGCCCCGGGAGTCGATGTCGGTGATCTCGACCTGGATCTTGTCGCCGACCTTGACCACGTCCTCGACCTTCGCGATCCGCTTGCCGTTGCCGAGCTTGCTGATGTGCACCAGCCCGTCCCGGCCGGGCAGCAGCGAGACGAACGCGCCGAACGCCGCCGTCTTCACGACCGTGCCGAGGAACCGCTCGCCGATCTTGGGCAGCTGCGGGTTGGCGATCGCGTTGATCCGGTCGACCGCGGCCTGGGCCGACGGCCCGTCGGCGGCACCGACGTAGATCGTGCCGTCGTCCTCGATGGTGATCTCGGCGCCGGTCTCGTCCTGGATGCCGTTGATGACCTTGCCCTTGGGGCCGATCACCTCACCGATCTTGTCCACCGGGATGCGGATCGTGGTGACCCGCGGCGCGTACGGGCTCATCTCGTCCGGACGGTCGATGGCCTCGGTCATCACGGACAGGATGTGCAGCCGGGCATCCCGCGCCTGGCGCAGCGCGGCGGCGAGCACGTCCGACGGGATGCCGTCGAGCTTCGTGTCCAGCTGCAGCCCGGTGACGAAGTCCCGGGTGCCCGCGACCTTGAAGTCCATGTCGCCGTAGGCGTCCTCGGCGCCGAGGATGTCGGTGAGCGCCACGTACTGGGTGGTGCCCTCGATCTCCTCGGAGATCAGGCCCATCGCGATGCCGGCGACCGGCGCCTTGAGCGGTACGCCCGCGTTGAGCAGGGACATGGTCGACGCGCAGACCGAGCCCATCGACGTCGACCCGTTCGACCCGATCGCCTCGGACACCTGGCGGATGGCGTATGGGAACTCCTCGCGGTCGGGCAGCACCGGGATGAGCGAGCGCTCGGCGAGCGCGCCGTGCCCGATCTCGCGGCGCTTGGGCGAGCCGACCCGCCCGGTCTCGCCGGTCGAGTACGGCGGCATGTTGTAGTTGTGCATGTACCGCTTGGTCTTCTCCGGCGACAGCGTGTCCAGCTTCTGCTCCATGGACAGCATGTTCAGCGTGGTCACGCCGAGGACCTGGGTCTCGCCCCGCTCGAACAGGGCCGAGCCGTGCACCCGCGGGATCACGTCGACCTCGGCGGACAGCTGGCGGATGTCGGTGACCGCGCGGCCGTCGATGCGCACCTTGTCGCGCAGGATCCGCTGCCGGATCAGCTTCTTGGTCAACGACCGGAACGCGGCGCCGACCTCCTTGTCCCGGCCTGCGAACGCGCCGCCCTCGCCGAGCACCTTCTCCGCGGCCAGCCGCTTCACCCGGTCGAGCTCGGCCTCGCGGTCCTGCTTGGCCCCGATCGTCAGCGCCTGGGCCAGGTCAGCGGCGGCGGCCTGCTCGACCGCGGCGAGCACGTCGTCGCCGTACTCCGGGAAGACGGGGAACTCGCCGACCGGCTTGGCGGCCTGCGCCGCCACCTCGGACTGCGCCGCGCACAGCGC
>JBKOXW010000210.1:0-2726 GCA_046744115.1 Actinomycetota bacterium
GGGCGCTTGGCCGGGCGCGCGGCCTTCGCCGCCGGCGCGGGGGCGCCGCCGTTCGCGGTCGGCGCCGGGAACATCTCCTTGAGCCGCCGCGCGACCGGGGCCTCCACGGTCGACGACGCGCTCTTGACGAACTCGCCCATCTCCTTGAGCTTGGCCAGAACGACCTTGCTCTCGACGCCGAGCTCCTTGGCGAGCTCATGGACGCGGGCCTTGCCTGCCACTGGTCTCCTCGTCTGAGGCCGGGCGGCGACCCGCTCGACCTCGTGCTAGTCCAGAAACGCTCTCATCGCTGGCGCTTCATCGAGTGCTCATCTGCAGTCGACCTGCCTCGCGGACGTACCTGCGGGCGCTCTGCCCCAGGCTCGAGGTCGGGATCCCCACCGGCCTTCGCCGGCGGCGACCCCCGTGCTATCGATCATGCTGCTACCGAGCATGCCGCGTAACGTACTCGCGAAGCAACGCGGCGTCGGGCTGATCCGGCACGCGCAACGCGCGGCCGAACGCCCGCCGCCGCTCCGCGAGGTCGAGGCAAGCCGGATCGTGATGCACGGATGCACCGCGGCCAGGTAACCGACGACGCGGGTCGGGGACGATGACGCCCTCGACCGCTACGACGCGCAGCAGCTCGGAGACCGGCGAACGCTGCCGACACCCGACGCAGGTGCGCACCGGCACCGACGGCGCCCGACGGACCATGACGAGTCTACCCCGTCGACGGCGTGTCCCGGCCCGCCGGCGCCCGGTCGGCGGCCACATCGCTGCGGATGTCGATCCGCCAGCCGGTCAGCCGGGCGGCGAGCCGGGCGTTCTGCCCCTCCCGCCCGATGGCGAGCGAGAGCTGGTAGTCGGGAACCATCACCCGCGCCGCGTGCCCGACCGGGTCGACCACCTCGACCCCGATGACCTCGGCCGGCGACAGCGCGTTCCCGATGAACGTCGCCGGATCGTCCGAATAGTCCACGATGTCGATCTTCTCCCCGTGCAGCTCGGAGACGACGTTGCGGACTCGGGCACCGAGCGGGCCGATGCACGCGCCCTTCGCGTTCAGCCCGCCGACCTTGGACCGGACGGCGATCTTGGACCGGTGCCCGGCCTCGCGCGCGACCGCGGCGATCTCCACCGTGCCGTCCGCGACCTCCGGCACCTCCAGCGCGAACAGCTTGCGCACCAGGTTCGGATGAGTCCGGCTGAGCGTGATCTGCGGCCCGCGCAGCCCCTTCGTCACGCCCACCACGTAGGCCTTGATCCGGCTGCCGTGCTCGTAGACCTCGCCGGGCACCTGCTCGGCGGGCGGCAGCACCGCCTCCACCTTGCCGAGGCTGATCAGGACGATGCCGCGCTCGGCCCGGCTCTCGTGGTGCTGGATCACGCCCGCGACGATGTCGCCCTCCCGGCCGGAGTACTCCCCGTAGGTGATCTCGTTCTCGGCGTCCCGCAGCCGCTGCAGGATCACCTGCTTCGCGGTCATCGCGGCGATCCGGCCGAAGTCGCCGGGCGTGTCGTCGTACTCGCGCAGGACCGAACCATCCTCGGCCACCTCCTGCGCCCACACGGTGACCGCGCCGGTCTTGCGGTCCACGTGCACGCGGGCGTGCGGCTGTGCCCCCTCGGTGTGCCGGTACGCGGTGAGCAGGGCGGTCTCGATGGCCTCGACCACGACGGTGAAGGAGATCGCCTTCTCCTTCTCGATCGCGCGCAGCGCGGCGATGTCGACGTTCACGAGTCCTCCCCTCGACCAAACTCCACCTGCACCCGGCCCGGGCCGAGCGCGTCGTACCCTGCGGACATCTCCACGCCGGCCACGTCGAGCACGACCCCGGACTCGTCCGCGCTCCGCACCCGAGCATCGACCGTCCCACGGTCGGCGACCCTGGCCCGCACGAGCCGGCCGATGGCGCGGCGCCAGTGCCGAGGTTCGGTGAGCGGCCGGTCGACTCCGGGCGAACTCACCTCCAGCACGTACGGGGAGCGGCCGGCCACCCCGTCGTGCTCATCGAGCGCCGCCGACACGGTGCGGCTGACCTCGGCGATCTCGTCCAGGGAGACGCCCGAGTCCGCGTCGACGACGACCCGGACCAGGCGGCGGCGACCCGCCTGCGTGACGACGACCTCCTCGAGGTCGTAACCCGCTGCGACGACCACCGGCTCGATGAGCGCCGTCAGCCGCTCCCGCTGGGATGTCCCGGATGTCATCGGGGCCTCCTCGGGTCGCTGTGAAGTTGTGGCCGGTTGACGCAAGAGTGATCGAACGTGTACCTCTACCGAGGGTAGCGGGAAGTCGTGCCCAACACGACGAGTAACCGACCGTGCGGCGGTGCGTGTCGGCGTTGCTCCTGCGCGGGCCCGGGGACCGGCTGAAACACAGTGCTGGCTGGGACGAGGGGGCTGGCTGGGACAAGGGGGCTGGCTGGGACAATCGGCTCCGCCATGCCCGCCTCCCTGCCCCGCCGCACCCTGCTGACCGCAGCCGTGGGCGCGCTCGCCGCCGGCGCGCTCGGCGCCGGCTGCGAGCGTGACCGGCGCGGGGCGGCGAACGGGGCGCTGTCGTCGAGTCCCGTCCCGCCGGACCCGCTGCTCGCCGACCTCGCCGACGAGCGGGGCCTGCTCGCCCGATACGACGCGGTCGCGGCGGCCCATCCCGCGCTGGCCCACCGGCTCGCTCCGCTGCGTGACGATCACCGTGAGCACGTGACGGCGCTGGCGCAGGCGCTCGGCGACTCGGCGCC
>JBKOXW010000343.1:0-3031 GCA_046744115.1 Actinomycetota bacterium
GGGCACGCCCATCGACCAGAAGTTCTCGGCCATGCCGCGGCGCTGGATCCGCTCGGCGGGCAGCCCGATCTGGCTGCGCCAGATGCCGGCCGCCTCGTCGTCGTCGAGGTGGACAGTGGCCCAGATCCGGTCCGGGTCGAAGCCGAAGCCGCCGTCGGACGTGGCGCCGGTGAGCAGCTCCCAGGCGAGCGCGATCGCGCCCTCCTTGAAGTAGTCGCCGAAGGAGAAGTTGCCGGCCATCTGGAAGAACGACATGTGCCGAGTGGTCGTGCCGACCTCGTCGATGTCCAGCGTCCGGAAGACCTTCTGCACGCTGGTGGCGCGCGGCCAGGGCGCGGGCTCCTGGCCGGTGAAGTACGGCTTGAAGGGCGCCATGCCGGCGATCGTGAACAGCGTCGACGGATCGGACGAGATCAGGCTGGCGCTGGGCACCTGGGTGTGCCCGTTCTGCTCGAAGAAGCGCAGGAAGCGCTCGCGGATCTGGGCGGATCGCATGGTCAGAAGTCCTCGGGCTTGGCGCCGAGCCGCCCGTCGAGGCCGCTGCCCTCGAGCAGCTCCGCCTCCCGGTCGTACATCGCCTCGCGCACGTCGTCGGCGAAGTCCCGGACGTACTCGGTGAGCGCGCCGAGCGAGTCCGACAGCGACCCGGCGATGCCGCTCGGCGTGAGCGCCTGGGCGGTCCGGGTGAGCTTGCGCACGATCAGCACACCGAGCGTGGCGCCCAGGGCGAGCCAGAACAGCCGCCTCACCCGGTCACCTCCCCACCCGTCGCCCCGCTCGTCGCTACCGTGTCGCCCGTGCCACCGGGCGTTCCCTCCATGCTGCCTCGTGCGCTCCGGCGGTTCACCGACCGGCCCTCCGCGCGGCCCGTCGGGCGCGGCGCTGGGCCCGGTCGGCCGCCTTCGCCTGCCGCCGGTACTCGGCCTCGCGCCGCCGCTGCGCCGCCTTGCGCACGCCGTAGGAGAACGCCGCGATGCGGACGACCGGCCCGCCGAGCGTGGACGCGAACACCGAGCTGAGCGCCGCCAGGTTGCTCGTGACCGCCTGCGCACTCTGGGTGATGCCGTCGACCCGCTGCAGCTCCTTGTTCACCTGGTCCACCGTGGTCGCGGCCCCGGCCAGGACCGGCTGCGCGCCCTCATGCCCCTTGCGGATGGCCAGCGTCGCCTCGTCCAGCGTCCGACCCAGCTTGAGGATCGGTACGGCGAGAAGGAGCACCAGGACGACGAATGCCCCCGCGGCGACCAGCGCCGCGATCTCCCCACCGGACACGCCTGCCTCCTTCGGATCATGCGTTCCGGCGACCCTACCGCGTCCGCATCCGGGGACCGGTCAGTCGGGGCGGCCCCGGATGACCCGGCGGAGGCGGGCGAGCCGGTCGGCGAGGCCGCGCTCGGCGCCGTGCTCGGACGGGGTGTAGTAGTCCCGGCCGACCACCGCATCCGGCGGGTACTGCTGGGCGACGACGCCGGCCGGGTCGTCGTGCGCGTACCGGTAGCCCTTGCCGTGCTTCAGCCGCCGGGCGCCGGCGTAGTGGGCGTCGCGCAGGTGCGGCGGGACCGGGCCGACCAGGCCGCGGCGGACGTCGTCGAGCGCGCCGCCGATCGCCGTCACCACCGCGTTGGACTTCGGCGCCAGCGACACGTGGATCACCGCCTGGGCCAGCGTGATCGCCGCCTCCGGAAACCCGATCAGCTGCACGGACTGGGCCGCCGCGACGGCCAGCGGCAGCGCGGTCGGGTCGGCCATGCCGACGTCCTCGGCGGCCAGGATGACGATCCGCCGGGCGATGAACCGCGGGTCCTCCCCCGCCTCGATCATCCGGGCCAGGTAGTGCAGCGCGGCGTCCACGTCGGACCCGCGCATCGACTTGATGAACGCGCTCGCCACGTCGTAGTGCTGGTCACCGTCGCGGTCGTAGCGCACCGCGGCCCGGTCGACGGCGGCCTCCAGCGTGGCCAGGTCGATCCGGTCGGCGCCCTGCGCCTGCGCCGCGCCCGCGCCGGCCTCCACGGCGGTCAGCGCCCGGCGCGCGTCGCCGCCGGCGATCCGCACGATGTGGTCGAACGCGTCGTCATCGAGCTCGACCCTCCCGCCGAGGCCACGCGCGTCGGCGAGCGCCCGGCGCACCACGACCCGGATGTCGTCGTCGGTCAGCGGCTCCAGGGTGAGCAGCAGCGACCGGGACAGCAGCGGCGCGACCACGGAGAAGAACGGGTTCTCGGTGGTGGCGGCGACGAGGGTGACGATGCGGTCCTCCACCGCGCCGAGCAGCGAGTCCTGCTGCGTCTTCGAGAAGCGGTGCACCTCGTCGATGAACAGCACGGTCTGCCGGCCGGAGAAGCCGAGCTCCTGGCGGGCGGCGTCGATGACCGCGCGCACCTCCTTGACCCCGGCGTTGATCGCGGACAGCGGCGCGAACCGGCGCTCGGTGGCCCGGGACACGATGTGCGCGATCGTCGTCTTCCCGGTGCCCGGCGGCCCCCACAGGATCAGCGACATCGGGGCGTCGCCCTCGACCAGCCGGCGCAGCGGGGTACCCGGACTGAGCAGGTGCGCCTGCCCGACCATCTCGTCCAGCGTGCGCGGGCGCATCCGCACCGGCAGCGGCGCGCTGTCGCCCATCGCCTCCGCCGCCGCCGCGTCGAACAGGCTGGCCCGCTCGCCCGACTCCGCTACCACACCGGCGACCCTACGCCGGCACACCGACGTCAGAACGTGTGGCGAAGGCGGTGGTGCGGCGGCGACTACGGGTATGGGCCCATCTCGATCCGGGCGATCCGGCGCCGGGCACCGTTCAGTGCGACCGCCGCCGCCCGGCCGGTGGGGTACCCGACCGGGATCGCCAGGCTCCGGCTGTGTCCGGGCGGCGCGCCGGCCGCGTCCGGCCCGGTGGAGGACTCGGTGGAGAACGAGGTGCGGTACGGCCGCTCGCCGCGGCGCGCGGCGCCGAGGCTCAGCTGGACCGAGGCCACGCCCGGGCCGGCGAAGACGTGCACCAGCCCGGCGCCGTACCGCCGTGACATGCACC
>JBKOXW010000107.1:0-10009 GCA_046744115.1 Actinomycetota bacterium
GGGCGCGGCGTGGCTCGCCGCCCTCGCCATCGCCGGCTCCGGCTTCCGCTCCGGTTCCGGCCCGGGCTCCGGCGGCTGGGCGGCGGCCGCGCTCCCGGTGCGTGTCGCCCCGGCGCGTGTCGCCCCGGCGCCCCCGTGGCCCGCGACCGGTCTCGCCGATGTCCTCGACCACCTCGGCGTCCAACCCGGCGCGCACCCGGCGCGCCTGCGGCAGCGTGCTGCCCGCGTCGACCGGGATGTCCAGGTCGATGTGCAGGTGCTCGGAGGTGGAGTACGTCTCCGGCGGCTCGTGGAACGGCAGGTCCAGCGCGTCGCAGATGCTCCGCCAGCGGTCCAGCTCGTCCCAGTCGACCAGGGTGACCGCGGTGCCCGCGGCACCCGCCCGGCCGGTGCGCCCGATGCGGTGCAGGTAGACCTTCTCGTCCTCGGGGCACTGGTAGTTGATCACATGCGTGACGCCCTCGACATCCAGCCCCCGGGCGGCGACGTCGGTGGCGACGAGCACGTCGACCTTGCCCGACCGGAACGCGCGCAGCGCCTGCTCCCGCGCCCCCTGCCCGAGGTCGCCGTGCACGGCCGCGGCCGCGAAGCCGCGGTCGACCAGGTCGTCGGCGACCTTGCCGGCGGTGCGCTTGGTGCGGCAGAAGATCATGGTCAGCCCGCGGCCGGCGGCCTGCAGCACGCGGGCCAGCAGCTCCGGCTTGTCCAGCGCGTGCGCCCGGTACACGAACTGCGCCGTCGTCGGCACGATCGTGGACTCGTGCTGCGCCTCGGCCCGCACGTGCACCGGCTGGCGCATGAACCGCCGCGCCAGCGCCACGATCGGACCGGGCATGGTCGCGCTGAAGAGCATGGTCTGGCGCCGGTCCGGGAGCTGGGCCAGGATCCGCTCGATGTCGGGCAGGAAGCCCAGGTCGAGCATCTCGTCGGCCTCGTCCAGCACCAGCACCGACACCGAGCCGAGCCGCAGGTGGCGCTGGCTGACCAGGTCGAGCAGCCGGCCCGGGGTGCCGACCACGACGTCGACGCCCTTGCGCAGCGCGGCGATCTGGGGCTCGTACGCCCGCCCGCCATAGATCGACGTGCACCGCACGCCGAGGCGCCGTCCGGCCGCCTGCAGGTCGCGGGTGACCTGGATGCACAGCTCGCGGGTCGGCACCACGACGAGCGCCTGCGGCTCGATGCCGCCGTACGTGATGCGCTGCAGCAGCGGCACGCCGAAGCCGAGCGTCTTGCCGGTGCCGGTGCGCGCCTGGCCGATCAGGTCGTTGCCGCCGAGCGCGATCGGCAGCGTGAGTTCCTGGATCGCGAACGTGCGGGTGATGCCGACATCGCTCAGCGCCAGCACGATCTCGGGCACCACCCCGAGGTCGGCGAACCGCGGGCTGTCCTCGCGCACCGGCGCCCGCGCGGCGAGCGGCTCGAATGCCTCGCCGTCGTCCGCCGCGGTCACCGCCGGATCCGCGTTCTGGATGTCGTTGGGTTGTGTCGTACTCAGTGGGGCTCGCCTCTCTCGCGACGCGCCGACGTCCGGGCATCGAGGCGGGTCAGACCGCGCCGCTCGTCATGGTTCTCATCAGACGGGGCGCGGGACCGGCGCCGAGGGCGGAGTCCGCGCACATATCCGGTGGCGCCGTCGGCACCACGCGTGCGTTACGCCTCCACTCTACGTGGCCGCCGGCCGGGGTAGTGTCTCCGGGCCGGGACACGCCGCGACCAGGCCAGGAGGCCACGCTGGACACCACCGCCCCGAGCCGCCCCAGCCCGAGCCGGGAGGCGGTCGTCGACCTGCTCGGCGTGCTCGCGTACGGGGAGCTGACCGCGTTCGGCCGGCTCGCCGACGACGCCCGGCTCGCCCCGACGCTGTCCGGCCGGGCCGAGCTGTCCCGGATGGCGGCCGCCGAGATCGGGCACTTCCTGCGGCTGCGAGACCGGCTCGCCGAGCTCGGCGCGGACGCGGAGCTGGCGATGGCGCCGTTCATCGGCCCGCTGGACGCCTTCCACGCCACCACGGCACCGAGCACCTGGCTGGAGGGGCTGGTCAAGGCGTACGTCGGCGACGGCATCGCGGCGGACTTCTACCGGGAGGTGGCCGAGTTCCTGGACGGCCCCACCCGGGCGCTCGTGCTCGACGTGCTCGCCGACACCGGGCACGCCGGCTTCGCGGTGCGCGAGGTGCGGGCCGCGATCGAGGCCGACCCGTCGGTCGCCGGGCGGTTGGCGTTGTGGGCACGGCGGCTGGTCGGGGAGGCGATCTCGCAGGCGCAGCGGGTCGCCGCCGAGCGGGACGCGCTGGCCCTGCTGATCGTCGAGGGGTCGGGCGACCTCGCCGGGGTGGCCGCGCTGATCAAGCGGATCACATCCGCGCACGGCCAGCGGATGGCGGCCCTGGGACTGTCGGGCTAGCTCGGGTATGCCGGGCCTGGCGGCTTTCTCGGCTGACCGCGTCGAGCAGCGGCGTCGCGGCCACCGTCGCCCCGTCGGTGCGGATCGCGCCGGCCACGGCGGTCGCTCGCGTGCGGGTCTCGGGGGACAGGGCCGTCCTGAGCGCGGCTGACAGGGACTCGGTGGTGGCGGTCCTCATGATCGTCAGGCAGCGATCCACGTTGTCTTGGCCGACGTCAGGAGCTCGTGAGGATGACGAGTTGCTGGGTCGCTCGGGTCATCGCGACATAGCGGTCGACCGCTCCTTCGATGCCCTTGCCGAACGCCTCGGGGTCGATGAGGACGACCAGGTCGAACTCGAGCCCCTTCGACAGTTCCGGGGTCAGCGACCGGACGCGGGACGTCGCCCGGAACGTCGGATCGCCGATGACGCAGGCGATCCCGTCGGCGTGCGTGGCGAGCCAGCCGTCGAGGATCGAGTCCCGCTCCGACACAGTTCCGTGTACGACGGGGACACCGCTGCTGCGGATGGAGGTCGGCACGTTGGCGTCCGGGAGCACGGCCCGGATCACCGGCTGGGCTTCGACCATGATCTCTTCCGGCGTCCGGTAGTTGATGGTCAGGGAGGCCAGGGTGATCCGATCGAGCCCGATCCGCTGGAGCCGCTCCTGCCACGACTCCGTGAACCCGTGCCGGGCCTGGGCGCGGTCCCCGACGATGGTGAGGCTCCGGGACGGGCAGCGCAGCAGCAGCATCTGCCACTCCGCGTCGGTCAGCTCCTGGGCCTCGTCCACGACGACGTGCGCGAACGGGCCGGCGAGCAGGTCGGGATCGGCGCTGGGCAGCGCGGTCTCGTCCACCAGGGCGTCCTGCAGGTCCTGGCCGCGCAGCATCGACATCACGAGCATGTCGGAGTCGTCAGCCGCGATCAGGTCGTCGACCACCCTGGCCATGTGCTCGCGCCCGGCGGCGACGGCGGCCTCCTCCCGACGCCGGCGCCGGGACGCCTCCGGGTCGCCGAGCCGCTGCCGCGCCGCGTCCAGCAGCGGCAGGTCGGACACCGTCCAGGCCTGGGCGTCCTCCCGCTGCAGCGTCCATACGTCGTCGGGGCTGAGCCAGGGAGCGCACGTGCGCAGGTAGGCGGGCACCGACCACAGGTCTCCGACGAGATCGGCCGCGTCGAGCAGCGGCCACGCGCGGTTGAAGGTCGTGAGCAACTCCTTGTTCTGCAGCAGCGACCTGCGGAGCAGGTCGGCCGAGGCGTCGCCGTCGTAGTTGTCGATCAGGATCGTGAGCAGCTCCTCCCAGATCTGGTCGCGCGCCTCGTTGTGCGGCGTGCCGGGGTCCGGCGCCTCGAACGCCTCGGCCCAGTCGTCGGCGCTCAGCCGGATCTCGGACCAGTCGAGCGTGACCGTCATCCCCCTGGTGGGCGGCTCCTCGTAGAACCGGACGGCCGTCTCGATCGCCGCCACCAGGTTCGCGGACGACTTCAGGCGGGCCACGTCCGGGTCGGTCTCGGTCGCCGCCGCGGGCCCCTCGGCGACGAGGTCCCGCAGGGTGCAGGTCTGCACGCCCTCCTCTCCGAGGCTGGGCAGCACGTCGGCGACGTACGCCAGATACGGCTGATGCGGGCCGACGAACAGCACGCCGCCCCGGTGGTGGCCGAGGCGAGGGTCGGAGTAGAGGAGGTACGCGGAGCGGTGCAGGGCGACGACGGTCTTGCCCGTACCCGGGCCGCCGTCGACGACGAGAGCGCCGCGGGATCCCGCCCGGATGATGGCGTCCTGGTCGGCCTGGATGGTGCCGAGCACGTCCCGCATCCGGGCCGATCGGGTGCCGCCCAGGCTGGCGATGAAGGCGGACTGGTCGTCGAGCGAGGCGGCATGCCCGACGAGCCCGTCCGGGGTGAACACCTCGTCCCAGTAGTCGGTGATCCGGCCGAGAGTCCAGCGATACCTGCGGCGGCTTGCCAGACCCATCGGGTTGGCGTGGGTGGCTCCGAAGAACGGCTCAGCCGCGGGAGAGCGCCAGTCGAGCAGCAGCCGGCGACCCGCGCTGTCCGTGAGGCCGAGTCGTCCGACGTACACGGGCTCGGGGTTGTCTGCGCTGACGATGTGTCCGAGGCACAGGTCCAAGCCGAAGCGACGCAAGGCGCGCAGGCGAGCGGTCAGCCGGTGGACCTCCAGGTCCCGGTCCATCGCCGCTTGGCCTTTGCCGCCGGGCGCCTTGCGCTCGGCATCGAGGCGGTCGGACAGGTCGGCGATCGACTGTTGGAGGCTCTCCGCGATGGCCGCGAAGTGCTGCTCGTCGCCGGCGATCAGCGTCGGGTCGGCCTTGGCGGTGAGGCGGTCGGGAAGGTCAAACGCGCTGGTAGTCAGGGGATTCACCTCATCAGCTCCGACCTGAGGTCGCTTGCAACCATTGCGCGCAGCAAGGCGTCTGGACCGGCGTGACGAACCTGGTGGCCATGACGAGCAACGCTCCGCCTGACGTGGACCCAGTGGCCGTTGTCGGTTCAGGTCGCCAGGGTTTGTAGGTTCTCGTGTTCTGGGTCCTGGCTGGACGATCCCGCGTGGTTCACGCGGACGCTGGCTGCCTTTCTCGGCTGACCGCGTCGAGCAGCAGCGTCGCGGCCACCGTCGCCCCGTCGGTGCGGATCGCGCCGGCCACGGCGGTCGCTCGCGCGCGGGTCTCGGGGGTCAGGGCCGTCCTGAGCGCGGCCGACAGGGACTCGGTGGTCGGAGTCGGACCGTCGGGTGCCGCGCCGATCCCCCGCTCGGCCACCCGGCCGGCCCAGTACGGCTGGTCCCCTCCCGCCTGCGGCGCTACCACCTGAGGCGCACCGGCCCGGGCGGCCGTCGTCGTCGTGCCCGCGCCGCCGTGGTGCACGACGCCGACACCGGCCAGCAGCTCCGTGAACTCCTTGTCCGGCGGCGCGCACACCCGCACCTCCGCGCCGAGTGCCCGCAACCGCACCGCGAGTGCCACCACCGGTTCGACGTCTCCGCGCGACCCATACGTCGACAACAACGCGCGCACCTCGCGACTCCCATTTCCGCAGGTTCTGCCCTCGGCCGGCGATTCTGCGGCACGACCCGGGTCTTGCCGCAAGCCCCCCGGTGCGCTATACGTTGAAAGTGGAAGGAGTGGCTACTCTCCTTCCCCTTGATCGTCCGCTGTGGACGGACAACCTCCTCGCGAAGCGGCGGCGCGCCGCGTACGGCGGTACCGTCGGCCCAGGAGGACCGAGCCCCCCCTATGTACTCTTCCAGCCGCGCACGATCCTCCCGAACAACACGTTCGGCGGTGGCCGAGTGCTGATGCGCCCGCACGACCGAGGAATCGACTTGGGAGACACTCCCTAGCCGCCGACGCTGAAGCCGACCCGCCGGTGGTCGGCCTCGGCGATCTCGACGTACGCGACCACCGCGGACGGTACGACCACGCGCCGCCCCCGCTCGTCGACCAGAGTCAGCACGCCCTCGCGGTCCTCGAGCGCCTTCCGGACCAACTCCTCGACCTCGTCCGGGCTCTGCACGCTCTCCAGCACGATCTCGCGCGGCGTGTGCTGCACCCCGATCTTGACCTCCACCGCGGGCCCTCCCGTCGTGACGTTGCCCGCAGGCAGGGTATCCGTGCGACGGCGCCGGCCGCCGCGCGGACGCTGGGCGGTCATCAGCCCTGCCTGGGGAAGCTGGAGATGCCGCGCCAGGCCAGTGCCTCGATCAGGCGAACCGCCTCGCTCTTCGGCACGGCCCGCTGGTTGTCCAGCCACCACCGGGCCGCCACCTCCGACAGGCCCGTCAGCGCCACCGAGAGCAACTCGGCCCGCGGCCGGCCCAGCCCGGTGTCCGCCGCGATCGTGTCCGCGATCGCCTCCATGCACTGCCGCGAGGTGCGCTCCACCCGCTCGCGCACCGCCGGCTCGTTGCGCAGGTCGGTCTCGAACACCAGCCGGAACGCGCCCTGCTGGTCCGGACCGTCGCCATCGACGAAGTCGAAGTACGCGCTGACCGCGTTGTGCACCCGCTCGGTGTTGTCGTCGGTGGCCGCCATCGCGTCCCGCATCCGCAGCACCAGCGCCTCGGTGTGCGTGTCCAGCAGCGCCAGGTAGAGGTCGAGCTTGCCGGGAAAGTGCTGGTAGAGCACCGGCTTGGAGACCCCGGCCCGCTCGGCGATGTCGTCCATCGCCGCGGCGTGGTAGCCCTGGGCGACGAAGACCTCCTGGGCGGCGGCGAGCAGCTGCCGGCGTCGCGCCGACCGCGGCAGCCTCGCGCCGCGCACCGGGCCCGGCGCGGTGTCCTCGCCGTCGGCCAGGGCGACCGATCGGGGAACGGGTGTGCTCATCCGGCCCCTCCCGTTCCTCGCCGTGCCACCCTTCCGTGACCGGAACGATACCCGCCGACCTGCGTGGCCGACCCCACTGGCGCGATCGGACGCCTCAGCGCCATTCATCCTCGTCGATCGGGACCTCGACGTCCTGCTCTTGCGCATCGGCAGGGTCGGACTCCCAGCCGGCGCCGCCCCACCGCGCCGGCGCCTCCGCGGCGGAGGTGGGGTCCTCGTCGGGCAGGACCTCGGTCCGCTGCTCGGCGACGTCCTCGACCGGACTCTCGATGGGCGTCTCGCTCATCACGGCTCCCGAATCTGGACTGGCAGTGCGGCGGCGTCCCGTTCGGCACGCCCTGGCAATTGTGCACGGCGCGTGCGCCGTGCCCGAATCAGCTTGTGCAGGGTAAGGCGAGCCGGTCAGGGTACGGGCGGGCGGGAGCCCTCGTCGAGCAGCGGGGCGAACAGGTCCCCGCTCTCCTCCACCCGGTCCAGCACCTCGCGGTAGGTGAACCCGAGCGGCTGCCCGCCGTCGGCGGTCCGCTCGACCTCGTCCCAGGTCACCGGCGCCGAGACGGTGGCGCGCGGGCGTGCGCGCAGCGAGTAGACGCTGACCGTGGTCTTCGCCGCGTTGTTCTGGCTCCAGTCGACCAGCACCTTGCCGGGCCGCAGCGACTTCGTCATCCGGGACACGACCAGCTCGCCGTGCTGCTCCTCCAGCCGCTGCGCGAGCCGGCGGGCGTAGTCCGAGGTGTGCCGGGCCGAGGTCTCCGCCACCGGCGCGTACAGCTGCAGGCCCTTGTTGCCGCTCGTCTTGCCGAACGCGGGCAGCCCGTCCGCGGAAAGCAGGTCGCGCAGCAACAGCGCCACCCGGCAGCACTCCACGATCGACGCGGGCGGGCCGGGATCCAGGTCGAGCACGAGCTGGTCGGCCCCATGGGCGCCGCCCCGCGGACCTACCCTCCACTGTGGAGTGTGCAGCTCCAGCGCGGCGAGGTTGGCCAGCCAGACGACGGTGGGCAGGTCCTCGACGACGACGTAGGAGATCGTGTCCCGGTTCATCGTGCTGCCCGGCGCCGGCAGCTCCTCGGTGCGCACCCAGTCCGGCGTGCCGCGGGGGGCGTTCTTCTCGAAGAAGAACGACGCGTCGATCCCGTTCGGGTACCGCTTGACCGTCAGCGGCCGGCCCGCCAGGTGGGGGAGGAGCACCGGGGCGATCCGGGTGTAGTAGTCGATCACCTCGCCCTTGGTGACCCCGGCCTCCGGGTAGAGCACCTTGTCCAGATTGGACAGTCGCAGCCGGCGCCCGGCCACGTCGACGGTCACCTGCTCAGTCACGCCGCACCTCCCTGGGGTCCTTGTCCGAGCGCGTCCCCTGGTACACCGCGAAGCGCAGCCGCCCCTCCGGCGTCCACTCGGCGAAGTCGACCTCGACCACCATCTCGGGCTCGACCCAGGTGATCTCCTTGCCCCGCACGTCCGGCGGGATCGCCTCAAACGGCGACGTGGGCCGGGCCAGCCGGCCCAGCCGCTTCTGCAGCTCGGCGAGCGTGCGGGTGGCGAACCCGCTGCCGACCTGGCCGGCGTAGACGAGCGCGTCGCCGGCATCGCCGCGGGCGTCGTAGTAGCCGAGCATCAGCGCGCCGATCGAGCCGGTCCGGCCGCCCTCGCCGTGCTCCCACCCGCCGACCACGAACTCCTGCCGGTGCGCGAACCGCACCTTGATCCAGTCGGCGCTGCGCATACCCGGCCGGTAGGGGGCGGCGAGCCGCTTGGCCACGACGCCCTCCAGGCCGTTGTCCCGGCTGGCCTGCGCGGTGGCCGGGCCGTCATCGAACACCGGCGGCACCGTCCAGCGCGGGCCGGCCAGCTCGAGCCGCTCCAGGGTGGCCCGGCGCTCGGCGTACGGGCGGGCGGTGAGGTCGACCCCGTACAGCCGGAGGACGTCGAAGACCAGGTACGTGACGGGCGTGTGCGCGGCGAGTCGCTGCGCCTGCGAGCCCGAGCGGACGTGCATGCGGGTCTGCAGCGCGCCGAACGAGGGCCGCCCGTCGACCAGCGCCACGACCTCACCGTCGAGCAGCGCGTCGGGGAGGGCGCGGGCGAGCCCGGCCAGCTCGGGATAGGCGGCGGTGACCTCGTTGCCGCGCCGGCTCAGCAGCCGGAGCCTGCCGTCCGAAATGTCGGCCAGCGCGCGGATCCCGTCCCACTTCAGCTCGTACGCCCAGCCGGGACCGGTCGGCAGCGGACCGGTGGTGGCGAGCATCGGCAGCACGCGTTCATCCTGCCCGCTGGTGGCAAAGTGCACGTCGATGGTGGCGCGGACGGCTCACACGCGTCACGCTGATCACAGCCGACACGATAGGGCCGGACCACGACGGGCCGGACGACCGCGGGAAGGAGTGGAGGCCGTGCGTGCGATCTGGAAGGGCGCCATCTCCTTCGGACTCGTCAGCATCCCGGTGAAGCTCTACACGGCGACCGAGGAGAAGGACGTCTCGTTCCACCAGGTGCACCGCACCGACGGCGGGCGGATCCGGTACAAGCGGGTCTGCTCCATCGACAGCGAGGAGGTCGCGTACTCCGACATCGCCAAGGGCTACGAGCTGCCCGGTGGCGAGGTCGTGGTGCTCACCGACGAGGACTTCGCCGACCTGCCGCTGTCCACCAGCCGCGTGGTCGACGTGCTCAGCTTCGTCCCGCTGGACCAGGTCGACCCGATCTACTTCAACCGGAGCTACTACCTGGAGCCGGAGAAGACGGCGGCCAAGCCGTACATGCTGCTGCGGGACTCGCTCGAACGCTCCGGCATGGTCGCCCTCGTCAAGGTCGCGATCCGGACCCGGGAGGCGCTGGCGACGCTGCGGGTGCGCGAGGGCGTGCTGCTGCTGGAGACGATGATCTGGCCGGACGAGGTGCGCCAGCCCGACTTCGGGTTCCTCGACGACGACGTCAGTGTCCGACCGCAGGAGCTCGCGATGGCCGAGTCGCTGATCGAGAGCATGGCCGACGACTTCGACCCGACGCAGTACCACGACGAGTACCGGGAGGCGCTCGAGCAGGTCGTCCAGGCCAAGATCGAGGGCCGGGAGGTCGTCGAGGCGCCGGCGGCGGCGCCCGCCGATAGCGGCACGGTCGTCGACCTGATGGCCGCGCTGCGGGCCAGCGTCGACGCGGCCAAGCGCGGCCGGGGCGAGGAGGTCGGCGAGGCGGTCGGCGAGTCCGGGGCGGTCGCTGCGGCCGGTTCCGGTCGCGGTGGTCGGCGGACCCAGCCGGCGAAGGCGTCGAAGGCGCC
>JBKOXW010000162.1:0-6548 GCA_046744115.1 Actinomycetota bacterium
GCGCCGGCGACCGTGTCCAGCGCCAGCGCGAGGGCCAGCGCGGCGTGCTCGGCCGGCGGCCGGCGGGGGTCGGCCAGCCGCGTCTTGGCGATCGGCAGCCGCTTGACCGGGACGACGACCGACCACCGCACGGTGGCGACCGTACGCGGGGCGACGTGGACATGGCCGGGTACGGGGGGCCAGACTGCCGCAACCGGCAGCGGTGACCCTGCCGGGCGGGACGATGGAGCGGGAAGGGTGGCGCGACGTGGCCAGGCGCGGCAGGGTCGGGTTCTGGCTGGGGCTCGCCGTCATCGTGCTGTACCCGCTGAACTCCGTGCTGTTCAAGCTGCGCTGGCGCGGCACCGAGCACATCCCGAAGACCGGCGGCGTGCTGGCCGTGGCCAACCACGTCTCGTACGCCGACCCGATCACGTTCGCGCGCTTCATCTGGGACTCCGGTCGGATTCCCCGGTTCCTGGCCAAGGAGAGCCTGTTCCGGACCTTCTTCGTGCGGAATGTGATGCGCGGGGCGGCGCAGATTCCGGTGCACCGCGGCGCCGCGGACGCGCAGGGCTCGCTGCGCGACGCCATCGCGGCGCTGGAGCAGGGCGAGTGCGTCTGCATCTACCCGGAGGGCACCGTGACCCGGGACCCGGACTGGTGGCCGATGCAGGCTCGGACCGGCGTGGCGCGACTCGCGCTGACCTGCGACGTGCCGGTGGTGCCGGTGGCGCAGTGGGGACCGCAGTTCGCCGTCGACGTCTACCGCAAGAGGTACCGGCTGCTGCCGCGCAAGGAGGTGCACTGCCTGGCCGGGCCGCCGATCGACCTGTCCGCCTACCGGGGGCGGCCGCAGACCGCAGAGCTGCTGCGCGAGGTCACCGACCTGATCATGGTGCGGGTCCGGGACCTGCTCGGCGAGGTGCGCGGCGAGACCCCGCCCGACCGGTTCTGGCGCCCGACACCCGCCGCCGGCGCCGAGCCGGCCGATGCAGCGTCGGAGGAGCAGCAGGAGCAGGAGGAGCGGGAGGAGCGGGCCCAATGACCAGGGCGGCGGTGCTCGGGGCCGGCTCCTGGGGCACCACGTTCGCGAAGGTGCTCGCGGACGCCGGCGGCGACGTCACCCTGTGGGCGCGCCGGGCCGAGGTCGCCGAGGCGATCCGCGCCCGCCGGGAGAACCCGGACTACCTGCCCGGCATCCGGCTGCCCGCCGCGCTGCGCGCGACCGCCAATCCCGACGAGGCGCTCGCCGGCGCCGACATCGTCGTGCTCGCGGTGCCGTCGCAGACGCTGCGCGACAACCTCGCCGGCTGGGCGCCCGCCGTGCCCTCCGGCGCGACGCTGGTCAGCCTGATGAAGGGGGTCGAGCTCGGCACGGCGAAGCGGATGAGCGAGGTGATCTGCGAGGTCGTCGGGGCCGCGCCGGACCGGGTCGCGGTGGTCTCCGGGCCGAACCTGGCCCGGGAGATCGCCGAGGAGCAGCCGGCGGCCACCGTCGTCGCGTGCGTCGACCACGACCGGGCCACCGCGCTGCAGCAGGCGTGCAGCACCAGCTACTTCCGCCCGTACACGAACGTCGACGTGGTTGGCTGCGAGCTCGGCGGCGCGGTGAAGAACGTGATCGCGCTGGCCTGCGGGATGGCCGAGGGCATGGGGTTCGGGGACAACACCCGGGCCTCGCTGATCACCCGCGGCCTGGCCGAGACCGCGCGGCTCGGCGTGTCCCTGGGTGCGGACCCGATGACCTTCGCCGGGCTGGCCGGCCTCGGCGACCTCATCGCGACGTGCAGCTCACCGCTGTCTCGCAACCGGACGTTCGGCGAGCGGCTGGGCCGGGGCGAGACGCTGGCCGAGGCGCAGGCGGCGACCCGGCAGACCGCGGAGGGGGTCAAGTCGTGCCGGTCAGTGCTCGACCTCGCCGGCCGGCACGGCGTGGACGTGCCGATCACCGCGCTGGTGGAGAAGGTGTGCCACGAGGGGATGCGGGCGGTCGACATGCTGCGCAGCCTGATGGCCCGGGAGACCAAGCCCGAGCGGGTCGGCCGTGCCGGCTGAGCCGTGAGCGGGCCTGACCCCGAGGCGGGCACCCGCTACGGAGACGGCACGACGGCCGTGCACGCGGGGTATCCGGCCGCCGAGCGCGGCGCACCGCTGCTGCCCGGGCCGACGTTCGCGGCGCCGTACCACCTGTCCGGACCGGGCGAGTCGGCGCTGTCCTACGGGCGCAGCGACAACCCGACCTGGAGCCGGTACGAGGCCGCGCTCGGCGAGCTCGAGGGCGGTGCGGTCGTGGTGTTCGCCTCGGGCATGGCGGCGGCTACCGCGGTGCTGCTGACCGCGGCGCGGCCGGGCCGGGCGATCGTGCTGCCCGCCGACGGCTACTACGCGACCCGGGTGTTCGCGCGGACCTACCTGGCCGGGCTCGGCGTTCCGGTGCGGGAGCTGCCGACCGGGCGGCCACTGTCCGATCGGGACGCGGCCGGAGCGGCGCTGGTGCTGCTGGAGACGCCGAGCAATCCGGGGCTGGACGTGTGCGACGTTTCGGGCGCGGCCGAGGTGGCGCACCGGCACGGCGCCGCCCTCGCGGTGGACAACACGACCGCGACCCCGCTCGGCCAGCGCCCGCTGGACCTCGGCGCGGACTACTCGCTGGCCAGCGACGCGAAGGCGGTCACCGGACACAGCGACCTCGTGCTCGGGCACGTCGCGGTGCGCGACGCCGACCGGGAGGCGGCGCTGCGGGCGTGGCGGACAAGCGCGGGCGCCGTTCCCGGCCCGTTCGAGACCTGGCTGGCGCACCGCTCGCTGGGCACCCTCGATCTTCGCCTGGCGCGGCAGGCCGCGAACGCGCTCGCGCTCGCCGAGCTGCTGCGCGACCACCCGGCGGTGACCGGCCTGCGCTACCCCGGGCTGCCGGGTGACCCCGGACACGAGCTGGCCGCGCGGCAGATGCGCCGGTTCGGTGGGGTGCTGTCGTTCACCCTGCCGACGGAGGCCGCGGTCGCCGCGTTCCTCGCAGCCTCCCGGCTGGTCACCGCGGCGACCAGCTTCGGCGGCCTGCACACCACCGCCGACCGGCGCGCCCAGTGGGGCGGCGACGCGGTCGCGGCCGGATTCGTCCGGCTGTCCGCCGGCTGCGAGGACACCGCCGACCTGGTGGCCGACGTCGCCGGCGCGCTGGCCGGGGTGCAGGGGGCGGTCACGCCGGGCCGCTAGGGTGGCCGCCATGCCTGACCGCAAGATCCGAGTGGCCGTCGTCTTCGGCGGGCGCAGCACGGAGCATGCGATCTCCTGCGTGTCCGCCGGCAGCGTGCTCGGGGCGCTGGACCGCGACCGGTACGACATCGTCCCGGTCGGCATCACGCCGAAGGGCGCGTGGGTGCTCACCAGCGGCGAGCCGGCGACGCTGCAGATCACCGGGCGCTCGCTGCCGCACGTCGACTCCGGCGCGGCGGTCGTACTGCCCGCCGATCCGACCGCGGGCGGGTTGGTCGTACTCGAGGCCGGCGCGGGGGCGCGGGTCCTGGACGGCGTGGACGTCGTCTTCCCGGTGCTACACGGTGCGTACGGCGAGGACGGCACGATCCAGGGCCTGCTGGAGATGGCCGGAGTGCCCTACGTCGGCGCCGGCGTGCTGGCCAGCGCGGCGGCGATGGACAAGGAGTTCGCCAAGAAGCTGCTGCGGGCCGAGGGCCTGCCGGTCGGCGACTACGCCGTGCTGCGGGCCGGCCGGGCGCTGACTGAGGCCGAGCTGCACCGGCTGGGCCTGCCGGTGTTCGTCAAGCCGGCCCGGGCCGGGTCCAGCATCGGCATCAGCAAGGTGTCCTCGGCCGAGGATCTGGACGAGGCGGTACGCGCCGCCCGCGAGGTGGACCCGAAGGTACTCGTCGAGGCGGCGGTGCCGGGCCGCGAGATCGAGTGCGGCGTGCTGGAGGGACTCGACGGCGGCCCGCCGGAGGCGAGCGTGCCGGCCGAGATCCGGCTGGTGCGCGGGCACGACTGGTACGACTTCGAGGCGAAGTACCTCGACGACGCGTGCGAGTTCGACGTGCCGGCCGCGCTGCCCGCCGAGCTCACCGCGCGGGTGCAGGAGCTGGCCTGCCGGGCATTCACCGCGCTCGACTGCGCCGGCCTCGCCCGGGTGGATTTCTTCC
The DNA here is from genome assembly GCA_046744115.1 of Actinomycetota bacterium. Taxonomy (GTDB): domain Bacteria; phylum Actinomycetota; class Actinomycetes; order Mycobacteriales; family CADCTP01; genus JBKOXW01. The sequence goes on from JBKOXW010000162.1 coordinate 4,137, forward strand.
TGCGCGCGGACGGCGAGCCGATCGTCAACGAGGTGAACACGATGCCCGGGTTCACCCCGATCTCGATGTTCCCGCGGGTGTGGGAGGCGTCCGGAGTGGACTATCCCGCGCTGCTCGACCGTCTCATCCGGACCGCGCTGCGCCGCGGCACCGGGCTGCACTGACAACCCTTCGCAGAGGCTCAGCGGCGAGGGCGGATCGGGCTGGCCGGCAGGGCGTCCGCGACCGTGGCCGAGAGCGCGGCAACCGGGCCGCTGGCGTACCCGGACGGCACGTCCGCCTCCACGTAGACCGGCCGGTCCACCGCCGTCCAGCGCACCGTGCCGGCAGCGTCGTCGGTGAACCAGGTCACCCCGTTGACGACGAGGGTCTGCGCTCCGACGACGAAGCCGGCCGGCCGGCCGACCCCGCAGCGGAGCACGACGGGCGGCTCACCCCAGGCGGCCGCGAGCGGCGTGGCCGGCCGCACCGGTCGGCCGGCCAGGCCGGTCAGCGTGGCCGGCAACGCCGACATGAGCGGCTCGCACGCGCGGGCGGTCGCCGGGGCGGCCCGGGGCGGATCGACCGGCAGCGGCGGCAGCACAATTGGCGTGCCACTGGGAGACGCGGTCACGGACGCCCCCTCGCCCGACCCGGGCTCCAGCGCGGACCGGTTGAACAGCAGGACGAGCACGACGGTGACCGGCACTGCGAACGCGGTGGCGACGACGGCGGCGCGGCGGCGGACCGGATCGATCGGGAGCCTCTCCCCAGTGGTGAACGGTCGAGCGGTGAACGGTTCGGCGGCGAGCGGCTCAGAGGTGGACGATCGGGCAGGTGAGGGTCCGGGTGATGCCGTCGACCATCTGCACCTTCGCGACCACCAGCTTGCCCAGCTCGTCCACGTTGCGCGCCTCCGCCCGGACGATGACGTCGTAGGGCCCGGTCACGTCCTCTGCCTGGGTCACGCCCTTGAGGCTGGCTATCGCCTTCGCCACCGAAGCTGCCTTGCCGACCTCTGTCTGGATCAGGATGTAGGCCTGGACCACGGCGTGCCCTTTCGTCGTCGGGGCAGTGTTGCGGAGTAGAACGTACAGCAGAGGTGCTCCGTTCGCGATCACGGAGAGGATGCGCGTCATTACCGTCGCCGACCTCGGCGAGTTCGGGCTCATCGCCCGCATCGAGGACAGGCTGTCCCGGGCCCCGACGCCGGAGACCGTCGAGGTGGGGCCGGGCGACGACGCCGCCGTGCTGCGCACGCCCGATGGGCGGGTGGTCGCCGGCACGGACCTTCTCGTCGAGGGACGGCACTTCCGCCGGGACTGGTCCGCGCCGTACGACGTCGGCCGTAAGGCGGCCGCGCAGAACTACGCGGACATCGCGGCGATGGGCGCGGTGCCGACCGGGCTGCTGCTCGGCCTGGCGTGCCCGCCGGCCCTGACCGTCGACTGGGTGGATCACTTCGTCGACGGCGTCCGCGACGAGAGCGCCGCCATCGGTGCCACCGTGCTGGGCGGCGACGTGGTGCGCAGCGACCTGCTCACCCTCGCGCTGAGCGCGCTCGGCGACCTGCGCGGCCGCGCGCCGGTGACCAGGTCGGGGGCGCGACCGGGCGACGTGCTCGCCGTGACCGGCCGGCTCGGCTGGGCCGCCGCCGGGCTAGCCGTGCTGGTCCGCGGGTTCCGGTCCCCGACATCGATGGTGGCCGCGCATCGCCGGCCGGAGCCGCCGTACCAGGAGGGCCCGCGCGCTGCCGACGCCGGCGCCACCGCGATGATCGACGTGAGCGACGGGCTCGTCGCCGACCTCGGCCACATCGCGCTGGCCAGCGAGGTCGGCATCGAGCTCGACACGACGCGCCTCGACGTGCCGGACAAGCTGCGCGACGTCGGCACCGCGCTCGGCGTCGACCCGATGCGCTGGGTGCTGGTCGGCGGCGACGACCACGCGTTCGCGGCGACATTCCCCGCAGTCGCCGCGCTGCCGGCGGCGTGGCGGCCGGTCGGGCGGATCGCCCGCGGCCGCGGCGTGCTGGTCGACGGCGCGCCGTACCCGGACAGCGGCGGGCACGACCACTTCCGCTGATCACAGACCGGTTACCACCGCGCGGACCGTCAGCGGGAGTCCGTACGGTTTCAGGCATGACCGGTTCCGGAGCGGAGGCCTCGCCGACCCCGGACCGGGACTCCGGCCCGCCCGGGCCGGGCCTGCTCGGAGCGGCGCCCTGGCGGCGGGCGCCGCTGCTGCTGTTCCGCCAGCCCGCGGCCGCGCTCGCGGTCTTCGTCGCGGCGGCGATCCTCGGCCTGGTCACCGCGTCCGCGCCGCTGTTCCTGGCGTCGGCCGGGTCCGGCGGGCTCGTCCGCATCCTGGACGGCTACTGCCCCGAGCAAGGCCTGCCGGCGGTGCGCGCGGCCGACGAGCTGGGCACCGGGT
>JBKOXW010000298.1:0-9215 GCA_046744115.1 Actinomycetota bacterium
CGTGCTGCTGATGGAGACGCGCCCCCTGTCGGCGACCAAGCGCTGGCGCGTGGTCGAGATCGTGGAGAAGGCGAAGTGATCCAGCAGGAGTCACGACTGCGCGTCGCCGACAACACCGGGGCCAAGGAGATCCTGTGCATCCGGGTGCTCGGCGGCTCCGGTCGGCGCTACGCCGGGATCGGCGACGTGATCGTCGGCACGGTGAAGGACGCGCTGCCCGGCGCCGGCGTGAAGAAGGGCGACATCGTCAAGGCGGTGATCGTGCGTACCGCCAAGGAGCGGCGCCGCCCGGACGGGTCCTACATCCGCTTCGACGAGAACGCGGCGGTGCTCATCGACCAGCGCAACGAGCCGCGGGGCACCCGCATCTTCGGGCCCGTCGGCCGGGAGCTGCGGGACAAGAGGTTCATGAAGATCATCTCGCTGGCGCCGGAGGTGCTGTGACGATGTCAACCAATCGGCCTGCGGCCGGGGCCAAAGCCTCGATGAAGGTCAAGAAGGGCGACACGGTCCTCGTCATCGCCGGCAAGGACGCGGGCAGCAAGGGCAAGGTGCTGGCCGCGTATCCGAAGCAGCAGCGGGTCATCGTGGAGGGGGTGAACCGGGTGAAGAAGCACACCCGGATCTCCACCACCCAGCGTGGCGCCAAGTCCGGCGGCATCGTGACCCAGGAAGCCTCCATCCACGTCAGCAACGTGATGGTGGTCGACAGCGACGGCAAGCCGACCCGCGTCGGCCACCGCAAGGACGAGGACGGCCGCAGCGTTCGCGTGTCGCGCCGTTCCGGTAAGGACATCTGAGCATGACCGCCCCAGCCACCACCGAGTACCCGGTGCCGCGCCTGAAGGCGCGCTACCGGGAGGAGATCGTGCCCGCGCTGCGGGAGGAGTTCTCCTACGCCAACGTCATGCAGGTGCCCGGCCTGGTGAAGATCGTCGTCAACATGGGCGTCGGCGACGCGGCCCGGGACGCGAAGCTGATGGACGGCGCGGTACGGGACCTCGCCTCGATTACCGGCCAGAAGCCCCTGGTGCGGCGGGCCCGCAAGTCGATCGCGCAGTTCAAGCTGCGCGAGGGCATGCCGATCGGGGCGAAGGCGACCCTGCGCGGCGACCGGATGTGGGAGTTCTTGGACCGGTTGCTGTCCATCGCGCTGCCCCGGATCCGCGACTTCCGCGGGCTGTCGCCGGCCCAGTTCGACGGCGCCGGCAACTACACGTTTGGGCTGACCGAGCAATCCATGTTCCACGAGATCGACATGGACCGGGTCGACCGGCAGCGGGGCATGGACATCACGATCGTCACCTCGGCAGCCACCGACGAGGAGGGCCGGGCGCTGCTTCGGCTCCTCGGCTTCCCGTTCCGCGCCGACGGCGGGGCGCGGGAGGCCATTGTGACCACGCCGCGACCGCGGCGGCGGCCGACCAGGACCCGGTAGAGAGAGTAGAGAGAATGGCGAAGAAGGCGCTCATCGCGAAGGCGGCCCGCAAGCCCCGGTTCGCGGTACGCAGATATTCGCGGTGCCAGCGCTGCGGCCGGCCGCGAGCGGTGTACCGAGCGTTCGGGCTGTGCCGCATCTGCCTGCGCGAGATGGCACACGCCGGCGAGCTGCCCGGCGTGACGAAGTCGAGCTGGTAACCGAGACAACCCACCGCTTCGCCGCAGGCCTCCGCCCCAGGGTCCGGGTGTCCCGGACTGACACAGGAGGAACCACGGCGAGAAGGGCACGAACCACCATGACCATGTATCCCGTCGACCTCGTTCTCCTGCGGTCCCGCACTGTCCTCGGAATCGAGGTCTCCGCATGACTATGACCGATCCGATCGCGGACATGCTGACCCGTCTGCGCAACGCCAACTCGGCCTACCACGACCGGGTGTCGATGCCGCACTCGAAGCTCAAGGTGCACATCGCGGAGATCCTCCAGCAGGAGGGCTACATCGCCGGCTGGAGCGTCGCCGAGGGCGACACCGACGGCCGCCGGTTCCGCGAACTCGTGGTCGAGCTGAAGTACGGGCCGAACCGCGAGCGCAGCATCGCCGGCCTGCGCCGGGTGTCCAAGCCCGGCCTGCGGGTCTACGCGAAGTCCACCGGGCTGCCCAGGGTCCTCGGCGGGCTCGGTGTCGCGATCATCTCGACGTCGTCCGGCCTGCTGACCGATCGGCAGGCCGCCAAGCGCGGAGTGGGCGGGGAAGTCCTCGCCTACGTCTGGTAAGGCGGGAAGCAGCATGTCACGCATTGGAAGGCTGCCGATCCCGGTGCCGAGCGGGGTCGAGGTGACCATCGAGGACCAGACCGTGCGGGTGAAGGGCCCCCGCGGCGAGCTGTCGCACACGGTCGTCTCGCCGATCACCGTGGACCGGGCCGAGGACGGGTCGCTGCGCGTCCACCGGCCCGACGACGAGCGGGAGAGCCGCTCGCTGCACGGGCTGTCTCGGACGCTGATCGCGAACATGGTGACCGGCGTGACCCAGGGCTACGCCAAGACCCTGGAGATCGTCGGCACCGGATACCGGGTGCAGGCACGCGGCCGCGACCTCGAGTTCGCCCTCGGCTTCAGCCACCCGGTGCCGGTGCCGGCGCCGGAGGGCATCACGTTCCGGGTGGAGACGCCGACCAGGTTCGTCGTCGAGGGCATCGACAAGCAGCAGGTCGGCGAGATCGCCGCCAAGATCCGCAGGCTGCGCAAGCCCGACCCGTACAAGGGCAAGGGCGTGCGTTACCAGGGCGAGGTCGTCCGCCGCAAGGCCGGGAAGACGGGTAAGTAGCCATGACCACACCACTGACCAGGACGCGCCTGCACGGCGCCGCTCCCGAGCGCCGGCTGAGCCGGGGCCGGCGGCACTTCCGGCTGCGCAAGAAGGTTCGCGGCTCGCAGGCGCGGCCCCGGCTCGTCGTCAGCCGGTCGGCGCGGCACGTGTACGCGCAGATCGTCGACGACACCCGCGGGGTCACGCTCGTGTCGGCCTCCACCTTCGGGCTGCCGGACGGAAGCGGCGACAAGACCGCGCAGGCTCGCAAGGTCGGCGAGCTGATCGCCGACCGCGCCACGGCGGCCGGCATCAGCGCGGTCGTCTTCGACCGGGGCGGCAATCAGTACCACGGCCGCATCGCCGCGCTCGCCGACGCCGCCCGCGCGGGCGGACTGGAGTTCTAGATGACACACACGAACGAGAGGGACGACTGATGCCTGGACCGCAGCGTCGTGGCGGTGGAGCCGGCGGCGGCGACCGCCGCGACCGCCGGGATGGCGGCCGGGGCGGGGCAGCTCCGGAGAAGAGCCCGCACGTCGAGCGCGTGGTAGCGATCAACCGGGTGGCCAAGGTCGTCAAGGGTGGCCGCCGGTTCAGCTTCACCGCGCTGGTCGTCGTCGGCGACGGCGACGGGACGGTCGGCGTCGGCTACGGCAAGGCCAAGGAGGTGCCGGCGGCGATCGCCAAGGGCGTCGAGGAGGCGAAGAAGCGGTTCTTCAAGGTGCCGCGGATCGCCTCCACCATCCCGCACCCGGTGCAGGGTGAGGCCGCGGCCGGCGTGGTGCTGCTCAAGCCGGCCAGCCCGGGTACCGGTGTCATCGCCGGCGGCCCGGTGCGCGCCGTGCTGGAGTGCGCCGGCATCCACGACGTGCTGTCCAAGAGCCTCGGCTCGGACAACCCGATCAACATCGTGCATGCCACGGTCGCCGCGCTGCAGTCCCTGATGCGCCCGGAGGAGGTCGCGGCCCGCCGCGGGCTGCCGCTGGAGGACGTCGCGCCGCCCGGCATGCTGCGGGCCCGTGCCGGCCAGGGGGTGTGAGGCGTGCCCCGGCTGAAGGTCACCCAGGTCCGGTCCGCGATCGGGACCAAGGACAACCAGCGGCAGACGCTGCGCTCGCTCGGGCTGAAGCGACGGCACGACGTGGTGGTCAAGGAGGACCGCCCGGAGATCCGGGGCATGGTGGCGACCGTGACACACCTCGTCACGGTCGAGGAGGTTGACTAGATCATGACGTTGAGAGTGCATCACCTGCGGCCCGCGCCGGGTGCCCATACGCCCAAGACCCGGGTGGGTCGGGGGACGAGCGGCACCCGAGGGAAGACGGCCGGTCGCGGTACGAAGGGCAGCAAGGCGCGCGACCAGATGCCGGCCCGGCTCGAGGGCGGGCAGATGCCCCTCCACATGCGACTGCCGAAGCTCAAGGGCTTCCGGAACCGGTTTCGGGTCGAGTACCAGGTGGTCAACGCCGGGCGGCTGGCCGAGCTGTTCCCCGAGGGCGGCGCGGTCGGCCCGGACGAGCTTGCCGCGGCCGGCGCGGTTCGCCGCGGTTCGCTGGTCAAGGTCCTCGGCGGGGGAGACCTCGGCGGGGTACGGCTGGAGGTGAGCGCGCACGCGTTCTCCGACAGCGCGCGGGACAAGATCACCTCGTCAGGGGGCAGCGTCACCACCCTGTAGCGCATGCCCTCCGGCCTGCGACCGGCTGTTAGAGTCGCAGTCGGCGGATCTGCGCCCAACTGGGGCAGGTCCATACCCCCACCACCCGGTCCGGTGACCCAGGGCCGACCGACAGGAGGGCCGGTCGACCGCCCGGCCCGAAGGCGCAGGAGGATCCGTGCTTTCCGCGTTCGCATCGGCGTTCCGGACGCCTGACCTGCGCACGAAGCTGCTGTTTACGCTCGGCATCATCGCGCTCTACCGGCTGGGCGCCCAGGTTCCGACGCCGAACGTGGACACCCGTGCCATCAACGAGTGCATCGACATCGCCAGCACCGGCGCGTCCCGCGACCTCTACTCGCTGGTGAACCTGTTCTCCGGGGGCGCGCTGCTGCAGCTGGCCGTGTTCGCCCTCGGGATCATGCCGTACATCACGGCGAGCATCATCATCCAGCTGCTCGTTGTGGTGATCCCGCGCTTCGAGCAGCTGAAGAAGGAGGGCCAGTCCGGGCAGCAGAAGCTGACCCAGTACACCCGGTACCTCACGGTCGGGCTGGCGATCCTCCAGTCCACCAGCATCATCGCGCTGGCCCGCAACGGTCAGCTCTTCGTCGGGTGCAACCTGCCGGTGCTCTACCGCGAGGACGTGTACTCGCTGGCTGTGATGGTCATCACGATGACCGCCGGCACCGCGGTGATCATGTGGCTGGGAGAGCTGATCACCGACCGCGGGATCGGCAACGGCATGTCGATCCTGATCTTCACCTCGATCGCGGCCCGCATCCCGGCCGAGGGCAGCAACATCCTGCGGACCGGCGGCGGCCTCGTCTTCTTCCTCATCTGCTGCCTGGGTCTGGCGATCATCGCCGCGGTGGTCTTCGTCGAACAGGCGCAGCGGCGGATCCCGGTGCAGTACGCGAAGCGGATGGTAGGCCGGCGGATGTACGGCGGCACGTCGACGTACCTGCCGCTGAAGGTCAACCAGGCCGGCGTCATCCCGGTGATCTTCGCCTCGTCGCTGCTCTACCTGCCGCAACTGCTCAGCCAGCTGCAGGGCGAGGGCACCAGCACGTTCCGCCGGTTCGTCGAGAACTACGTCATCGACCAGGGCAGCTGGGTGCACATCTCGCTGTACTTCGCGCTGATCATCTTCTTCACGTACTTCTACGTGTCGATCACGTTCAACCCGGAGGACCGGGCCGAGGACATGAAGAAGTACGGCGGCTTCATCCCGGGCATCCGGCCCGGCCGGCCGACCGCGGAGTACCTCCGGTTCGTGCTGAACCGGATCACCTTCCCCGGCTCGCTCTACCTCGGCGTCATCGCCGTCCTGCCGAACTTCTTCCTCGGCCTGACCGGCAGCGGCAACAACCAGAACTTCCCGTTCGGGGGCACCGCGGTCCTGATCATGGTCGGGGTGGGGCTGGACACGGTCAAGCAGATCGAGAGCCAGCTCATGCAGCGCAACTACGAGGGGTTCTTGCGCTAGTGACCCGACGACCGGCCATGGGTGGTGCGACGGCTCGCACGTGGGGTGCGCTCCCGGGGGAGCGCTAGGTGCGGCTCGTGCTGGTCGGGCCGCCGGGAGCGGGTAAGGGCACCCAGGCGCAGTTCATCGCGGCACAGTTCGCCATCCCGAAGATCTCGACCGGGGACATCTTCCGGGCCAACGTTAGCCAGGGCACCGATCTCGGCGTCACCGCCAAGAAGTACATGGACGCCGGCGACCTGGTGCCCGACGAGGTCACGAACGCGATGGTGCACGAGCGGCTGAAGGAGGACGACGCCTCCGACGGCTTCCTGCTCGACGGCTTCCCGCGTACCGTGCCGCAGGCCGAGACGCTGGACGGCATGCTCGTCGACATGGGCACCGCCCTCGACGTCGTGCTGGAGCTGGTGGTCGACGACGAGGAGGTGATCCGCCGGCTGTCCGGGCGGCGCACCTGCCGCAGCTGCGGGCACATCTGGCACGTCGACTTCGACCCGCCGACCCGGGAAGGGATCTGCGACCACTGCGGCGGGGAGCTGTTCCAGCGCGACGACGACAAGCCCGACACGGTGCAGCACCGCTTGGACGTGTACGCGGAACAGACCGCGCCGCTGATCGCGTTCTACGCCGAGACGGGCATCCTGGTCGGCATCGACGCGACCGGGCCGGTTGACGACGTGACCGAGCGGGCGACCGCCGCGCTCCGCCCGTACGCCTAGCTGGCCCGCGCGACCGTACGCCTGGTAGGGCCCGTGCCGCCATGAGCACGTACGCGGGGCGACGGGCGGGAGGTAGTGTCGGGCCCGGGTGATGGATGTGCGGTGGAGAAGGCAGGACCGGATGATCCAGATCAAGACCGACGACGAGGTCACGCTCATGCGCGAGGCAGGCCTCGTCGTGCAGCGCACGCTGGACCGGCTCCGGTCCGCGGTCCGGCCGGGTATCAGCACCGGGGACCTCGACGCGATCGCCGAGGAGTCCATCCGCGCCGAGGGCGCGGTGCCGTCCTTCAAGGGCTACCGCGGCTTCCCGGCGACGATCTGCACGTCCATCAACGACGAGGTGGTGCACGGCATCCCGTCCCGGCGCCGGCGGCTGAGCGAGGGCGACCTGATCTCCATCGACTGCGGCGCGATCGTGGATGGCTGGCACGGCGACTCGGCGGTCACGGTCGGGGTCGGCGACGTGTCGGCGGACCGGCGCGAGCTGATGCGGGTGACCGAGGCGGCCATGTGGGCCGGGCTCGCGGCGGCGCTGCCCACCGCCCGGCTCACCGACATCAGCCACGCGGTGGAGCGGTCGGTGCGCACGGCGTCGGCGCGGTACGGCATCGTCGACCACTACGGCGGTCACGGCATCGGCACCGAGATGCACCAGGACCCGCACGTGCTCAACCACGGCCGCCCCGGCCGCGGGCCGCGGCTGGTGCCGGGCCTGGCGCTGGCGATCGAGCCGATGATCACGCTCGGTGACGCGGCCACCCGCGAGCTCGACGACGGCTGGACGGTCGTCACGCTCGACGGATCCACCGCGGCGCACTTCGAGCACACGGTGGCGATCACCGATGACGGTCCATGGGTGCTGACTGCCGAGGACGGCGGGGCAGGCAAGCTGGCCGAACACGGGATCCGGGTGCCGCAGCGGGCCTGAGCCGCCGAGCCGCCGATCCTGCCCGCCCAAGATCGGCTCGCTTTGTCATGTCAGGTGAAACCCCGTACACTGTCGTGCTGGCGCTCGCGCCGCCATTTTGTCGTGCTGTGGCCGCACGACAGATGGCGCCCTCTGGTTCAAGCGCCGGCCTGCAACGTACGACTGTGACGGATCGCGGAGGACATGCCGAAGAAGGACGGGGCCATCGAGGTCGAGGGCCGAGTCGTCGAGCCGCTGCCGAACGCCATGTTCCGGGTGGAGCTCTCCAACGGGCACCGGGTGCTGGCGCACATCAGCGGCAAGATGCGACAGAACTACATCCGGATCCTCCCGGAGGACCGGGTCGTGGTGGAGCTCTCGCCGTACGACCTCAGCCGCGGACGCATCGTCTACCGCTACAAGTAGGTCGGTCAGTAGTCATCGAGCGCGCGCCGTGCCGCACGACTGGTTGCGGCGTGAGTGTTCTGCCTGAGACAGGAGTGGGCTGACAGCGTGAAGGTCAAGCCGAGCGTCAAGCCGATCTGTGACAAGTGCAAGGTGATCCGGCGGCACGGCCGGGTCATGGTCATCTGCGAGAACCTGCGGCACAAGCAGCGGCAGGGCTGATCTCGTACTCATCGTGTCCCCACCCGCGCGCGCGGGTCACCCCCGGTCGGAGGCCGGGGCCATCGGGCCGGGCGGCCCGGTGGCCGGGGACGCGGCAGACCTCCGCGAACGAGAAGGAGCACCGCCCAGATGGCACGCCTGTCCGGCGTCGACCTTCCCCGCGACAAGCGGATGGAGGTCGCCCTCACCTACATCTACGGCATCGGCAAGACCCGCGCCCAGGAGAGCCTGAAGGCCACCGGCGTGAGCTTCGACCTGCGCTCCCGCGATCTCGGCGACGAGGACCTGGTCAAGCTGCGCGAGTGGATCGACGCGAACTACAAGGTCGAGGGTGACCTGCGCCGCGAGGTCGCGCAGGACATCCGGCGCAAGATCGAGATCGGCTGCTACCAGGGGATCCGGCACCGCCGCGGCCTGCCGGTGCACGGCCAGCGCACGAAGACCAACGCCCGCACCCGCAAGGGACCGAAGAAGACCATCGCCGGCAAGAAGAAGGCCGGGAAGAAGTAGGAGTCGCTGACAGATGCCTCCCAGGGCTCGCACGGCCGCCGGCGTCAAGAAGGTCCGGCGCAAGGAGAAGAAGAACGTCGCCCACGGGCACGCCCACATCAAGAGCACGTTCAACAACACGATCGTCTCGATCACCGACCCGGCGGGGAACGTGATCTCGTGGGCGTCCGCCGGGCACGTCGGCTTCAAGGGCTCCCGGAAGTCCACCCCCTACGCGGCGCAGATGGCCGCCGAGAACGCCGCGCGCAAGGCGCAGGAGCACGGCATGCGCAAGGTGGACGTGTTCGTCAAGGGCCCTGGCTCCGGCCGGGAGACCGCGATCCGCTCGCTGCAGGCCACCGGCCTGGAGGTCGGGTCCATTCAGGACGTCACGCCCCAGGCGCACAACGGGTGCCGCCCCCCCAAGCGGCGTCGAGTCTGAGACGGCATCGAGGAGAGACTGGAAGACGATGGCTCGTTACACCGGTGCCGACTGCCGGCTCTGCCGGCGGGAGAAGATGAAGCTGTTCCTCAAGGGCAGCAAGTGCGAGAGTCCCAAGTGCCCGATCGAGAT
>JBKOXW010000261.1:0-5763 GCA_046744115.1 Actinomycetota bacterium
CCGCTGCCTCACCGGCCGGCTGGACGCCGCGCGGGCGGACCTCGAGCACTCCCGCGCTCGGGTCGCCGCCCTGAGTCCGGCCGCGACGCTGCGCCGGGGGTATGCGGTCGTGCAGCGCGCGGACGGGCTGGTCGTCCGCCGCCGCAGCGACGTCGCGGCCGGAGACCGGCTGCGGATCAGGCTCGGCGAGGGCGAGCTGGGCGCGGTCGCGGAGCCGTAGGCCGTTCGCCGTGCCCGGCATAGGCTCGGCCCGTGAGCGACGAGCCGGGCTACGAGCAGGCCCGCGAGGAGCTGGCGGACGTGGTGCGCCGGCTGGAGGCGGGCGGTCTCAGCCTGGAGGAGTCGCTCGCGCTGTGGGAACGCGGAGAGTGGCTCGCCGACATCTGCCAGGCCTGGCTGGACGGCGCCCGGCAGCGGCTGGACACCGCGCTCGGTCGGGACGCCCCGGTCGCCGCGCCGGATCGGACGCCGCCGCCGACCCGAGCTGAGCCCGTCAACCCAAACGTGTGACAGGCCTGTGACCACGGGATAAACCATGATCGCCGCGGGCTGCCGGACGCGCGGTCCGGATGGGAGGATGAGCCCGGCGCGGGTCAGGTGCGCCCGCGGACGCAGCCGCGGCTGTGCAGGCGGGAGGCGACGATGACCGACGTACCACCCGAGCTTGCGGTGCGGCGGGAGGCGCCCGACCGCAACCTCGCCCTCGAGCTGGTCCGGGTGACCGAGGCCGCGGCCATGGCCGCCGGCCGGTGGGTCGGGCGCGGCGACAAGAACGGCGGCGACGGCGCGGCCGTGGACGCCATGCGCACGCTGATCGGCACCGTCTCCATGCGCGGCGTCGTGGTCATCGGCGAAGGCGAGAAGGACGAAGCGCCGATGCTCTACAACGGCGAGGAGGTCGGCGACGGCAGCGGGCCGGAGTGCGACGTCGCGGTCGACCCGATCGACGGCACCACGCTGATGAGCAAGGGCATGCCGAACGCGCTGGCCGTCATCGCGGTGGCCGAGCGCGGAACGATGTACGACCCGTCGGCCGTGTTCTACATGGAGAAGCTGGCCACCGGGCCGGAGGCCGCCGACGTCGTGGACATCACCGCGCCGCCGGCGGAGAACGTGCACCGGGTGGCGAAGGCGAAGGGCTCGGTCGCCGAGGACGTGACCGTCTGCATCCTGGACCGGCCGCGGCACGAGGCGCTGGTGCGGGAGGTGCGCGAGGCCGGCGCGCGGATCAAGTTCATCACCGACGGCGACGTGGCCGGGGCGATCATGGCCGCCCGCGACGGGACCGGCGTCGACCTGCTGCTCGGCGTCGGCGGCACGCCCGAGGGCATCATCGCCGCCTGCGCGCTCACCTGCATGGGCGGCGTGCTGCAGGGCCGGCTCTGGCCGCGCAACGACGAGGAGCGGCAGAAGGCGGTCGACGCCGGGCTCGACCTGGACCGGGTACTGTCCACTCGCGACCTGGTGGACAGCGACAACGTCTACTTCGCCGCGACCGGGGTGACCGACGGCGAGCTGCTGCGCGGGGCGCGCTACCGGGCCGGCGGGGCGCAGACCCAGTCCATGGTCATGCGCTCGAAGAGCGGCACGATCCGGATCGTGGACAGCTGGCACTCGCTGACCAAGCTGCGCGCGTACAGCTCGATCGACTTCGATCACGCCGGCGGGGCCGCGTTCCCCCAGTCCGACTGAGCCCGGTCCGGCCGAACCCCGATCAGCTCGCGCGGCCGGGCGGGCGGGACCGCACCGAGATCTCGCCCAGCAGGCCGTACGCGTGCACGCGCAGGTGCGGGGTGCCGAGCCGACGGGTCACCGGGGCCAGCCGCAGCGATCGCTCGCCGAGCACGCTGAACCCGAGCAGGTCGGCCTCGACTCCCTCCGGCACCTCGATCACCACCTCGCCGACCAGCGAGAAGATCCGGATGTCGATCACCTCGTCGGTGACGACGACATCGCGCAGGTCCAGGTACGCCTGGCCGAGCACGCTGACCACGCGCAGGTGCCGGGGCAGCCGCCAGCGTCCGACCCGCTCCGCCTGGCCGAGGATGTTGACCACAGTGGACACCGTGTGGACGGTGCCGACCGGCGGTGCCGGCTCGATCCCGGCCGTCGTCGCGGCCAGCTGCTCCCACGTGTCGGCGGCCCAGGCGGCGCCGACCCGCTCGCTGAACTCCTCCAGGCTCAGACGCCCGGCCCCGCACGCCCGCTGCAGCAGCTCCGCGGCCGCCTCCCGGTCGGCGTCCGGCACCGCCCGCGGCGCCCGCTCCGGCCCCGGCTCGATCTCCACGCCCGCACCGTACCGCCACTAGGATCGTCGGAAAGATCGCGTGGAGGAGCGGCCGTGGCTGACGAGACCGAGTATCGGATCGAGCGGGACTCGATGGGCGAGGTGCGGGTGCCGGCCGCGGCGAAGTGGCAGGCGCAGACCCAGCGCGCGGTCGAGAACTTCCCGGTGTCCGGAGTCCGGATCGAGCGGGAGCTGATCGGGGCGCTCGCCTCGATCAAGGGCGCGGCCGCGGTCGTCAACGCCGAGCTCGGCATGCTCGGCGACGACGTGGCCAAGGCGATCCACGACGCCGCCGCCGACGTGGCCGTCGGCAGCTGGGACGACCACTTCCCGATCGACGTGTTCCAGACCGGCTCCGGCACGTCGAGCAACATGAACGCGAACGAGGTCATCGCGAGCCTGGCCACCGAGCGGCTCGGCCGCCCGGTGCACCCGAACGACGAGGTGAACGCGTCTCAGTCGAGCAACGACGTGTTCCCCTCCGCGATCCACATCGCCGCCACGCGTGCGGTCGTCCGCAGCCTCATCCCGGCACTGCACATGCTCGCCGCGGCGCTCACCGAGCGAGCCGAGGCGTTCACCGACGTGGTCAAGAGCGGGCGCACCCACCTCATGGACGCGACGCCGGTAACGCTCGGGCAGGAGTTCGCCGGCTACGCCGCCCAGGTGAGGTACGGCGTCGAGCGGCTGGAGGCCACGCTGCCCCGGCTGGCCGAGCTGCCGCTCGGCGGCACTGCGGTCGGCACCGGCATCAACACCCCGCCGGGGTTCGCCGCCGCGGTCATCGCCAAGCTGGCCGCCGACATGGGCCTGCCGCTCACCGAGGCCCGCGACCACTTCGAGGCGCAGGGCGCGCGCGACGCGCTGGTCGAGACCTCCGGGCAGCTGCGCACGATCGCGGTCGGGCTGAACAAGATCGCCAACGATCTGCGTTGGATGGGCTCCGGCCCGCGCGCTGGCCTCGCCGAGATCGCCCTGCCCGACCTGCAGCCCGGCTCGTCGATCATGCCCGGCAAGGTCAACCCGGTGATCCCGGAGGCCGTGTGCATGGTCGCCGCGCAGGTCATCGGCAACGATGCGGCGATCGCGTTCGGCGGCGCGGCCGGCAACTTCGAGCTGAACGTGATGCTGCCGCTGCTCGCCCGCAACGTGCTGGAGTCCATCCGGCTGTTGGCGAACGTCTCCGCGCTGTTCGCCGAGCGCTGCATTTCCGGGATCGGGGCCGACGTCGAGCGCTGCCGGGAGTACGCCGAGTCCTCGCCGTCGATCGTCACGCCGCTGAACCCGTACCTCGGCTACGACGAGGCAGCCAAGGTCGCCAAGCTGGCGCTGGCCGAGCGCAAGACGATCCGGCAGGTCGTGATCGAGCGCGGGCACGTCGCGAACGGAACGATCACCGAGGAGCTGCTGGACCGAGCCCTCGACGTGCTCGCGATGACCCGCCGGCCCCAGTAGCCAAGTAGCGTAGTCCCGGCTCAGGCGGTGAGCAGCGCGGGCGGCTCGTCCACCTCGTCGGCGCCGGCGACGGCCACGGCCTTCTCCGCGAGCACCCGCTCGGCGGCCGCGACCCCGTCCCGCTCGCCGACGGCGAGCGCCAGGTCGTCCCAGAGCACCTCGGCCAGCGGCTCGACCCGCAGCCCCGCCCGGGCCGCCGCGACCGCGCCGTCGTACTCCCGCTCGGCCAGGTAGCCGCGGGCCAGCCGGTGCGCGACGTCCGCCACGTACGCGGGCATCTCCTGGGCGACCCGGTTCGCGGCGATCCACGTGTACCGGCGCGGCAGGCGCGGCTCGGCCAGCGGGCCGCGCGCCAGCTCCAGCGCCGCCAGCACGTCGGCGTCGCGGTCGCTGGCCGAGCGGGCCACGAACAGGTGCCAGTCGAGCTGCACCTCCTCGGACAGCCGCAGCCGGTTGTCGTCGTCCAGGCGCAGCCGCGGCCGGCCCTCGGCATCGGGTCCGAGCCACTCCCGCACCCGCGCCAGCGTCGCGTCGCGCTCGGCCTCGGTGACCCCGTACGGCCAGACCGCGGCGGCCATCGCCCGCGGGCTCACCGCGCCAACGAGTGCCACGTAGCTGACGATCTCGACGGCGAGCGGCGTGCCGGGAGCGAGCTCCTCGCCGCCCTCGGCACCGGGTTCGCCGAAGATCCGGACCAGCACAGCCGGGTCGCGCTCCAGGTCGACCGGCCGCGGCAGGTGCGGCCGGGTCAGCGGCGGCAGCTCGGGGAGCGGGCTGCTCGGCGCGGGCCCCCCACCGGCTGCCGCCTCGGCCTCCCGGCGGCCGGCCTCGGCCGCAGCGCTGCTGACCGCCTCGGCCTGCAGCAGCCGGGCCAGCGCCGCGTAGCTGCGCGCCGACAGCAGCTGCGCGCCGACGGTGAGGCCGAGCACGCCGGTGCCGAGCACGCCGTGCTGGTCGATGGCGAACCGCCAGCGTGCCGACGGCACCTCGCCGGCGATGAGGATGCCCAGCGGCGCGCGCGTGGCCGACCGTGACCAGTCCTGCAGCTCGCGCAGCTGGTCGGCGTCCGGCGGGCCGGCGAGGACGAGGAAGTCCGGCGTCAGCCCGTCCGGCCGCAGGCCCTTCACCCGCCCGGTGAGCACGGAGTCGACACCGGACGCCGCGAGCGCCTGGCGGCTGGCCGAGAGCCGGTCGGTCACCCCCTCCAGCACCTCGTCCAGGCTGTCCACACAGCGCAGCCGGGTGTCGCTGATCGGCGCGAGCGCCGACCCGAACCCGACCAGCGTGACCCGCAGGTCGTCGGACCATCGGTTGGTGACGAGCTCCACGGCCGCGGCGGCGACCACCGAGCGGGCCCGGTCGAGGTCGCCGGCCACGCAGATCGCGCCGCCGGCCGCCTCCAGGTCGACGAACACCCGGCCGTACCCGTCCCCGCCGAGCGAGACCAGGCCCGGCAGCGGGGCGGCCACGCCGGCCGCGTCCGGCAGCGGCGTACCGCGGTCCACCGTCCAGCACGCGCCGTCGCTCTGCGCGACGAACGGCGCCGGCGCCCGTTCCTGCGGCACGGCCAGCCACAGCTCCAGCGTGTCGGCCGACAGCCGCGCCGCGTAGACCTCCGGCACCGGCCGGTCCTGCTCGGCCAGCCGGGACGCGAGCACCCGCAGCGCGCGGTCCAGGAAATCGGCGCCCTCGCTGTCCGCGCCGAGCCGGACCGCGACCTCGACGGCCGCGGCGTCGGCGTCGGGGAACATGATGCCCGCGCCGGCCATCCGGAGCCGGGCGCGCCGCCGCCGCATCGCGATGAGCGCCTCCAGCAGACCGGCAGCGAGGAGTTCGGCGCCGACGATGTCCCACGGGATGTACGGCGAGCGCTCCGGAGCCGGCGCCGCCTCCTGCCCCGACACGCCCCGGCCGGTCAGCGCCACCTGGGCGAACCCGCCCTGCGCCGGCGCGGCCGGCCCGACCCACGGCGTACCGACCGGCGACCCCTGCCGGCCCGTGCCGGCGGCACCGTCCCGGCC
>JBKOXW010000104.1:0-25007 GCA_046744115.1 Actinomycetota bacterium
CGGCCGATCCGTACCGCCATGATCGGCTCGTGCCGGGGGGACCGGAACGCGCCCTCGCGGAGCGGCCCGCGCCGCAGCGCGGACGGCGGCTCCGGCAGCCGCCGGGTCAGCAGGCCACCCACGCGGCCACGGTAGGCACGCTCGCACTGGCAGGGTCCTTACGGACTGCGGACGGATCGGCCGGCAACGCGTTCCAACGCCCGCCACCTGGGCAGGCTGGCGGCCGTGGCCGAGGTCGTGGACAGCGCGCGGGCGGCGCCGGCCCAGCCGCGAGCGGCCGGATGGTGGACCGCGCTGCTGCCCTCGCTCCTCGCGTTCGCGCTCCTCGCCGGCCTGGCGGCTGCGGCCATTGCGGTGGGCACGCCGAACGACGCCCGGTGGACCCTGCTCGCACTCGTCGGCGCGATGTGGCTGGCGTTCGCCCTCGCCGCGCGGACGGTCCTCCGGGTGCCGGCACGGCACGCGGTCCCACTCGTCATCGCCGGCGGCATCCTGCTGCAGGGCATCGGCCTGG
This sequence comes from Actinomycetota bacterium, assembly GCA_046744115.1. Taxonomy (GTDB): domain Bacteria; phylum Actinomycetota; class Actinomycetes; order Mycobacteriales; family CADCTP01; genus JBKOXW01. The sequence continues at coordinate 515 of JBKOXW010000104.1, forward strand.
CGGCCCCGCCGCGCAGCACCGACGACTTCTACCGGTACGCCTGGGACGGCCGGGTGCAGGCGGCCGGCATCGACCCGTACCGGTACCCGCCGAACCACCCGGCGCTGGCCCCGCTGCGCGACGACTGGCTGTTCCCGCCCGGCTGCCAACACCCGGCCTGCACGGTCATCAACCATCCGCAGTTCCGCACGATCTACCCGCCGGTCGCGCAGGCTTGGTTCCGCGTCGTGCACGCCGCCTCCCCGGCCGGCTCCCGGCATAAGCCCTGGCAGCTCGCGGTCGCGCTGCTGGCCGTGCTGACCGCGCTGGCGATCGTCGCGGTGCTGCGGCAGTCCGGCCGCGACCCGCGCTGGGTCGTGCTGTGGGCGTGGTGTCCGACCGTGGCGATCGAGACGGGGAACGCGGCGCACGTCGACGTGCTCGGCGTCCTCCTCGTGGTCGCCGGGCTGGGACTGGTCGCCCGGCGCCGGGCGGTGGCCGGCGGCGCGCTGCTCGGCGCCGCGGTCGCGGTCAAGTTCCTGCCGGCGCTGGTGTTCCCCGCCGTCGTGCGCCGGCGCGGTCTCGTCGTGCTGGGCGCCGCCGTGGCCACGTTCGCGGTGTCGTATTTGCCGCACGTGCTCGCGGTCGGACCGGACGTACTCGGCTTCCTGCCCGGCTACCTCGACGAGGAGGGATACGACGGGACGGAGCGGTTCCCGGTGCTGCGACTGGTGCTGCCGGCCGGCGCTGTACCCGCCGAGGCGGTCGCGGTCGTCGCGGCGCTGATCCTCGCGGCGACGGCCGGGCTCGTCGCGTGGCGCACCGACCCCGACCATCCCGCCGACGGCGCCGTCGTGGTCGTCGGCCTGGCGCTCCTGCTCGCCGGGCCGAGCTATCCCTGGTACGCGCTGATTCTCGTCGCCCTGGTCGCGCTCAGCGGGCGCTGGATCTGGCTCGTGGTCGCGGCGGTTGCGTACCCGCCGTTCTTCGTCGGCGCCCTGCACCTGCCGGTCGAGGCCACCAACGGTCTCAGCTACGCCGCGGCCGCGCTCGCGCTTGCCGGCGCGGCGTCCCTGCGGGCGATGCGGGTGGCCCGTGCGCGTGCTGGCGAAGCCTGACACCCTGGCACCTGGGAACCGTGGGACGGCCGGGAGGCCGGCGAGAGGGGCAGGTCGATGGGCACGCCAGCGTCGGCAGCAGGCAGCTCGGACGGCACCGGGCCGGGTACGCCGCGTGCCGCGGCGGGCCGCGGCTGGCGGACGGACCGCATGCCGCCGTGGATACCGCGGGCCATCCTGCTGGCCGTCCTCGCGGTGGCCGGTCTGATCGCGGCGGGGTGGCTGCTGGGGCGCCTGCGCGGGCTGCTCGTGCTGCTGCTCGTCTCGCTCTTCCTCGCGTTCGCGATCGAGCCCGCGGTGAACTGGCTGGCCGCCCACCGCTGGCGGCGCGGGCTGGCCACCGGCTTCGTCTTTCTGATCATCTTCGCGCTGATCGCGGTCTTCATCTACGCGCTGGGGTCGCTGCTGGCCGACCAGATCGGCGAGCTCGTGGACACGCTCCCCAACTATGTCGAGAACGTGCTCGACTGGGTCAACCGAACGTTCGGCACCGACCTGTCCGCCGAGGCCCTCCGGGACCAGCTGGCCGGCAGCGACTCGCTGCAGTCCTACCTGTCCGGCCTCGCCGGGAACGCCGTCGGCGTCAGCGCGACCGCGCTCGGTGCGGTGTTCCAGACGTTCACGGTGCTGCTGTTCACGTTCTACCTCGCCGCCGATGGCCCCGCGATCCGGCGCCGGGTGCTGTCGCTGCTGCCGCCTGCTCGGCAGCGTGAGGTGATGCGGGCCCTGGACATCGCGATCACGAAGACCGGTGGCTACATCTACTCGCGGGCGATCCTGGCCGTCATCTCCGGGCTCGCGCACTACATGGCGCTGCGGATCATCGGCGTGCCGTACGCGCTCGCCCTGGCGGTCTGGGTCGGGATCGTGAGCCAGTTCATCCCGACCGTGGGTACCTACCTCGCCGGCCTGCTCCCGGTCATCGTCGCGCTCACCGACCAGCCGCTGGACGCGGTCTGGGTGCTCATCTTCATCGTGGCGTACCAGCAGTTCGAGAATTACCTGCTGCAGCCGCGCGTCACCGCCCGGACCATGAACATGCATCCGGCGGTGGCGTTCGGCACGGTGATCGCGGGCGCGGCGATCCTCGGGCCGGTCGGAGCCCTGATCGCGTTGCCGGCTGGCGCGACGCTGCAGGCGTTCGTCGGTACGTACCTGCGCCGGTACGAGGTCGAGGACCATCCGCTCCTCGACGATGACGCGCGGACCGACCTGGGCCTCGGCAGCCCGGCCGCGGACGCCGAGCCGCCCGATCAGCGCGATCATGCATCCAGAGCCAGTCGCCCCTGAGCCCGGTCCCGATCCGGGCGATCCGGCTCCGGGCGCCACGGAGACGCCGGCCGCCGAGGTACGTGCGGTCGAGCAGCCCCCGGCGGTCAAGGGGCCGCGCATCCGGCGGCGGCTGGTCCGGCGTGGATCCGATGTCGGCCGGGCGGCGCTCGTCACCCTGTTGCTCGTGGCCGGCGTCGGGCTGGCGGCGGTCACGCCGGAGGGCAACCGCGGCCTGAGCGAGGACGTCGCCGACTGGTTTGAGAACGCGCCGGACCTGCTCGTCGGGCTGCTCGACATCGCCGCGGTGCTGGCCGTGCTCGCCGTGATGGCCGTGATCGCGGTGGACGGCGTGCTGAACCGGCGGCGCGCGCTGCTCACCGCCGTGCTGGCCGCGACGCTCACGGCGCTGGCCGCGGCGGCGGCGGCCGCGCTGGTGCGGTCGAGCGGTCCGGTCGGCCTGCAGGCCGCGTTCGCCGGGGACGTCCGCACCGCCGCCGACTCGACGGCGGCGTTCGTGGCGTTCCTCACCGGTGCCGACCTGCGGACGAGGCGCCGGTGGCTGCGGCCGGCCGGGATCGCGCTGGCGCTCGCCCTGCTCGCCGGCCTCGCGCTCGGCGCGCTGGACCCGGTCAGCGCCCCGATCGCGGTGCTCTTCGGCTGGTCGATCGGGCTGTGGGTGCGGCTCGCGGTCGGCGTACCCACGGCCCGGCCGGCGGAGAGCCGGATGCTCGACGCCCTCGCCAAGGCGAACCTGCCCGTCACCCGGCTAGTCCGCACGCTCGACGAGGCCGGGCTCGCCCGCTACATCGGCGAGCTGGCCGGCGGCGGCGTGGTCGACGTCACCGTGGTCGACCGGGACCGGCGCGACACCCGGCTGCTCGCCCGGTGGTGGCGGCTGGTGCGGCTGCGGACGTCGGCGGCCGGGCATCCGCCGCTGACCGTACGCTCCACTGTGGAGCGACAGGCGCTGGCCAGCTACCTGGCTGCCGCGAGCGGGGTACGGGTGGCCGAGGTGCGGGCGCTGACGGTGGCCGGCTCGGACGCGCTCGTGTTCGTCCGGGACACCGTGGCCGGGCGGCGGCTGAGCTCGCTGCCGGCAGGCGCGGTGACCCCCGAAGTGCTGGCCGACGCCTGGCGGCAGCTGCGCCTGCTGCACACGGCCCGGCTTGCCCACCGGAACCTGACCGGCCACAACGTACTGGTGACTTCGGACGGTGCGGTCGTCCTCGTCGGACTGACCGAGGCCGAGGTGGCAGCCAGCGAACTGCTGCTGCTCCTCGACGTCGCCCAGCTGCTCGCCAGCCTCGGCCTGGCCGCCGGTGCGGAGCCGGCCATCGCGGCGATGCGGAGTCACTACCAGAAGGTCGATCCGGTCGCGATCGCCGCCCTGCTCCAGCCGGTCGCGCTGGCCTCGGCCACCCGCGCGGGGCTGCGTCGCGAGCCGGCGCTGCTCAGCACGCTCCGCGAGCAGCTGCTGGCCGGCAGCAAGCCGGCCGAGGCGCGTCCAGCCAGGCTGGAGCGGTTCCGGCCCGGCACGGTCGTCAGCATCGCCGGTGCCACGATCGCCGCGCTGGTGTTGCTCACCCAGATCTCCCGTGCGGACCCGACCGAGGCGATCCTCGAGGCCCAGCCGGCATGGGCACTGGTGGCCCTCGCCGGCTCGGCCGTGACGTTCCTGGGCTCGGCGATCAGCCTGGAGGCGTTCACCCCGATCCGGCTGGGGCTGCGGCGGACGACCGCCGTCCAGCTCGCCGCGTCGTTCCTGAAGCTGGTCACCCCGGCGGCCGTCGGCCAGGTCGCGCTCAACATCCGGTACGTCCAGCGCGCCGGCTTGAACGCGACGACAGCGACCGCCACGGTCGGGCTCACCCAGGTCACCAACTTCATCGGGACCGTCGTCCTGTTGCTGGTGGGGGTGGTGGTGACCGGCCGCTCGTTCAGCGGCCCGTCGCTGCTGCCCAGCGGGACGCTGCTCACCATCCTGGTCGTCGCCGCCGTGCTGATCGCCGCGGTGGTGCTGCTGCCGCAGACCCGGCGGCTCGTGCTGCGGTGGCTGGTGCCGCAGCTGCGTGCCGCGCTGCCGCGGCTGCTCGACGTCCTCAGCCAGCCCCGCCGGCTGGCCCTTGGCCTGTTCGGCAACCTGCTGCTGACCGGCGGTTTCGTGGTGGCGCTCGACGCGTCGCTGCGCGCGACCGGGGTGGACGCCGGGCTGGTGGAGGTGGCCGTCGTGTTCCTGGCCGGCAGCGCGATCGGCTCGGCCGCGCCGACGCCGGGCGGTCTCGGTGCGGTCGAGGCGGCGCTCGTCGCCGGCCTCGCGGCGATCGGCGTGCCGGCCTCGGCGGCGCTGCCTGCCGTGCTGGTCTTCCGTACCGCCACGTTCTGGCTGCCGGTGCTGCCGGGCTGGGTGGCGTTCTCGATGCTGCAGCGCCGGAGAGTGATCTAGCGTCCTTTCTCCGGCGTCGAGCCGTACAGCGTGTCGCCGTTCATGGCCGCGAGGACGCCGCCGGCCGCGCCGAGCGCCAGCAGCCGAGCCCGTAGGTTCGGATCTGCCCGGTCCAGAGTGGACTTTCGTTCGTTCCCGTGGAGATGCTCCCAGCGGCGCCGGGCGCCATGGCCGGCGGTGACCAGCGGGGAGACGGTGCGACCGTCCAGGAGCGCGTCCCGGGCCTCGGCCAGCCGAGCGAGCGCCGCGTCCAGAGCCTCGGCCAGCGCGGCGCGGTTGCCGTCGCAAAGCGCGGCCACGAGCTCGGGCTGGGTGCCGGCGACCCGGGTCCCGTCCCGGAACGATCCCGCGGCCAGCGCGAGCGGCAACGGCCCGCCGTCGGCGGCGGTCGCCGCGAGCGTGACGGCGAGCAGGTGCGGCAGGCCGCTTACCCGGGCGACCGCCGCGTCGTGCGCGTCGGCCGTGCACGGTACGACCCGGCAGCCCAGCCTCGTGACGAGGTCGGCGACGGCGAGCCAGGCGTCGGTGTCGGTGTCGTCCTCCAGGCACAGCACCCAGGCGGCGCCGGCGAACAGGCCGGGGTCGCTGGCGGCGAACCCGGACCGCTCGGTCCCGGCCATCGGATGCCCGCCGACGTAGCGCTTGGACGGATGGGTGCCGAGGCTGCCGCGAGCCGCGGCGAGCGGCCCCGCCTTGACGGACGCCACGTCGGTGATGACCGCTCCGTCCGGGGCGGCGGCGACGCTCTCGGCGAGAACGTCCGTCAGCGAAGCCAGCGGCGTGGCGACGACGACCAGATCTCGGTCCGCGACGGCCTCGGCCACCGAGTCGGCGACGCCGAGCCCCGCCGCCGCGGCCGCTTGGCGGGTGTTCGCGTCGGCGTCGTACCCGGCAACGTCGTACGCCGACGCCAACCGCCGTGCCAACGAACCGCCGATCAGCCCCAGCCCGACGACCGCAACCCTGCGAATGCCCCTCGCCACCGCGGCAGCCTATGCGGACCGCCAGGGCGGAGCCTGTTGCCTAGCCGACCCGGCCGCGAGCCTCGGGCCTACTCGTCGTCGGGCTCTTCACACGTGCCGAAGTCGAACTCCTTGATGTTGGTGACCTCGTCGCCGACAAAGTTGATGTGGAACGTCACGTTGACGCTGTCCACCGTTCCCCCACCCCGGGCGACGATCTGCAGCTTGGCGGTGTCTGTGAACTGCCCCGACCCATTCTGGACGTTGACCGTCCCGCCGAACCAGAACGCGCCACGGAGGCTGTAGACGTTACCGGCCGGGTCCACCGCGACCACGTTCTGTGGCGTGATCGTCCCGGTGAAGTTGGTGTTTCCCGACGCGCTCTCGCCCTCGTGGATGGTGAACTTGATCGAGCCGGACGTAATCGTGTAGGTCGTCGACTCGCACACGATCTGGTCGCCGGTGACGTCCTCCACGAAGTGCTCGGCCGGGCTGTTTGCGTTCGCCGGCCCTGCCACCAGGCCCAGCACGCCCGCTCCCAGTGCCAGTGCCGCTGCTACCCGAGTCGCTGTCCGCATCGCTGCCTCCCCCTGTTGAGCGATTGTGCGCTGGACGGTACTCGCGCAAAGGCCGGCCGTCCGGGCCTTGGCACAAGTGGCTGCGAGCTTCGAGCGATCCCGCACGGGCGAGACCCGGCGTCCGTTGCGTGACCGGACGCCGGGTCATGTCCCGGTCAGAGAATGCTGAACGTGATCGTGCCTGGCGTCAGCCCGCTGGAGTCGACGTTGTCGTTCCCGGCCAGCGTGTCCACCGTCAGCTGGTCCGCAGGCTCCGCGTCCGAGATCGTGACCGTCGCCTTCAGTCCCTCGATACGCACGTCCCCGTCGGAGCCGGACACCCGGATGAAGTCATCGCCGGCCGTGCCGATTACGGTCACCGCATCGACCGCGCCGTCGCCACCGGTGCCGCCGAGCTGCGCTCCGAGGTCGATGTCGACCCTCCGGACGTCGGTCCCGCCCAGCTCACCGACCGTGACAGTGTCGGCGCCACCGAGTGCGGCGAGCGCGACCCGCTCGACGTCGTCGGTGTCCATCACGATGTTGCCCAGATCTCGGGTGAACCGCAGCCGCGAGCCGTTCGCCGTGGCGACGAACTTCTCCGCAGCACCCGCCCCGTTGAAGACCATGGTGTCCTCGCCGCGGCCTCCCTCGATGACGTCGCTGCCGTCGCCCGGGTCCCAGATGAACTCGTCGGCGCCGTTGCCGAGCAGGGCGGTGTCGGCGCCGCGGTTGCCGTCGACGACGTCGTCGCCATTCCCGGTGCGGAACAGTTCGGCACCGCTGCCGCCGAGCGCGGTGTCGTCGCCGTTACCGGTGTCGACGATCGTGAACGGCTGCACCTCGGCGCCATAGTCGATCCGCACGATGTCGTCGCCGGCCAGTCCGTTCACCTGGATCTGGCTGAAGTCAGTCCGCTTTACCGTGTGCTCAGCCGTACCGTCGTCGCCGAAGTCGACCTCGAGCACCGACGTGTCCGCAGCCGGCACGCGCAGCGTGATCCGGTCCGCGTGGTTGGTGCCGGTGACGATCAGCTGGGCGGTCTCGATCACGACGGCGCCCTCTGGGTCCGCCGCCGCGGCCGCGCCCGCCAGGCTGATCGCGATCCCGGTGGCGGCGGCCGCGACGGCCGCCGAACTGCGGCCTCGCCGGACGCGTCTCATGACATGACTCATGATGTGGTTCCTCCTCGTCGGTCACGGCGGTCTCGGGGCCCCCCGCGCCGTGGCTTCGGTGTCTGCACCAGAGCACGGCTAACCCCGCGCATCGGTTCAACCGATCGCGTCGGCGGGCGAGTCAGCGGTTCGCGGGGCGTGGACTATCGCAGCAGGACGAATGCGTCGACCTCTACTCGCGGCCGGCTCGCAGTCCCGTTCACCCGCACCGTCACGGTGTGCGTACCGGTCGCACCCCACGACCGGACGAAGACGATCCTCGCCGGCTGCACCGTGCTCGCATACAGGTCCACCGTCCCGGCCAGCACGCCGTCGACGTAGACCGCCGCCTTGCCGCGGTTCGGCGCGCGGACGGCGACCCAGCCGATCGACCGCGCGCCCGCAGTGAATCTGGCCTGGGCCAGCGCCTGGCTCGAGCCGCGGACGTACCCGCCGGAGGCGCCGGTGAGCGCGTATCTGATCCACGTGCCGGACCAGGCGAGTGCGGTCGTCGTCTCCTGGTACAGCGCCGGACGCAGCACGGGTCCGTACTGCCACCCGCTCCACAGGCCGGCACCGTCGACGGCGCGGACCCGGTACTGGTAGCTGTGGCCCGGCGCGAGGGAGCGCACGCTCGCGGTGACCAGCGGCCCGGGCAGGGTCAGCGATACCCAGGCACCGCCGTCGGTGCGCTGCTCGAGCTGGTATCCGGGGACGCCGCTCGTCGCGTCCGTGGCCGACCAGCTCACGCGCGTCGGGACCAGGCCACCGACGCGGGACCCGGACGCGACGACGGCGGCCGGTACCATGGCGGTCGGCGGCGTGGTGTCGCCGAGCGCCGGGAGGTTCGCGACGATGGTGTCGCTGGCCACCGCGGACCAATTGCCCTGCGCGTCTCGCCACTGGACGTACACGGTCTTGGCCCCGCCTGAGTTGTTGCCGCCCCGCACGAGGTCGGTGAGCGACCAGCGGACGGTGCCCGGGTTGCCCTCGAGCTGCTCGGCCCACATCAGGGTGCGCTGCGGGCCGGCGTCGGCGACCCGGTCCTCCAGCGTCGGCGAGTTGGAGATCAGGACGCCGGTGACGCCGACGTTGTCGGTCGCGCTCAAGGTGAGGGTGACCATGCGCCGGCTCGTGCTGCTCGCCCCGCCGTCGACCACGACGCCCCCGGTCGGCTTCGCCTGATCCGCGTGCTGCGACCACTCCACTCCCAGCTGGCCGCCGCCGTACGGGCCGGTGTCCGCGACGATCAGGTACGTCTGGCCGGCGACCGCGTCGAAGCTCAGGTCGTGCCAGAACTGCCAGTCGGTCCGGGCGAGCTGGACTAGCGAGCCGTAGCCGGAGCCGGAGTAGCAGGCCAGCATGTTGTCGACGGAGGCCTCGGCGACGGAGAAGCGGACCGGTCCGGACGCCGGCGCGGTCCAGCGGAACCAGGTGGTCGCTCCCGGGCTTCGTCCCGGCGCGTGGTTCGGCTCGCCCGGCTCCGCGGTGGCCCGGATGGTCGTCCCCCGCCAATCCTCGAAGCCGGGTGAGTAACCCCTGGCCCCGGACAGCGGCAGCGCGTTCGCGATGTTGTCGTGTGGCGGAGGCGCCATCGACCAGAGCATGAAGAAGGGGGCTCCCAGGTAGTCCGTGCCCTGTACCTGGATCGAATAGGTGACGCCGGCCGTCGCGGGGAACGTGATGCGGACGCTGCCGTAGAGCCGTTCCACGCCGGGCGTGCCGATGCCCTCCAGCGGGCTCAGCGCGTCGACGCGGCTGCCGGTGTAAACGCCGATGATCGGCAGCAACGCGCGACTCTGCACCCAGAACGAGGCGATCCCGCTCGTCGGCGCGGACCACCGGTACCAGACCGTGGCGGCCGGCTGCTCGTTCGGTGGGGTCGGCTCGCCCGGCTCGCGGGTCGCCCACTGCGCGCTGCCCGTGACGCTGCCCGCCGTGCCGGATAACGGGGCTGCCGCCGCGAACGCGTCGTTGCCCGGCGGTGCCGGCGGCGGGCCCCAGCGGAGCTGGACCGTGGCCGGCCAGTAGGCGGCCTCGCCGGTCCGGACCGCCAGCCGGATCCGGTAGGTCGTGCCCGCGGTCGCGGTGAGGTCCACTCGGGCGCCGCTGGTCGCCAGGCCGACGGCGTTCTCGGTGACCAGGGCGAGTGTCGACAGCGAGCTTCCCGTGTAGACGGACAGCAGCGGGTTGATCCCCTCGTCACTGGTCCAGAGCCGGACCGGGCCGGTCGACGGCGCGGTCCAGCTGAACCACACCGAGCAGCAGACGTCGCCCGGCTCGCCCGGCTCGGCCGTCGTGTCGGCGAGCCGGCCGGTCACCGTGCCGGAGGCGCCGGACAGCGGCTGGGCCGCGGCGAACCTGTCGTTGCCCGCAGCCCAGGGCGTCGCCGGCCCCCAGTGCAACGTGAACCGACCCTGCTGGAGCGGCGGACCGTCGACGACGATCGTGTACACCTGCCCCGCCACGGCGTTGACCGCGGCGGCGCTGGTGTGGTCGGCGCCGACGACGTTGTGGAAGTCGTCCGGATCCAACCGCAGGCTGGTGGCGTCATCGTTGTGCGCCACCACGGGCAGCGGGTTCAGCGCCGTTGCCCACCCGCGGTAGAGCCACAGGTAGGTGTCGTAGTCGCTGGTCAGCGTGTCGAACACGAACAGCCCGGTGGACGGGGCCGTCCACCGGTAGAAGACCGTGGAGTTCTCTCCCCACCGGTTGTACGGCTCGCCGGAGTTGCTCGCGGTCGCTCCCACGTCATGCCCGTCGATGGAGCCGGTCGACCCACTGATCGCCACCGCGTTCGCGATGTCGTCGTTGGGCGGTCGGGTCGGGTAGAGCGTCCAGGCCAGCGTCGCGACGTCCGGACCGTTGACGAGGTCACTGAGGTCCACCGCGATCTGGTACGTGACACCGGCGGCCACGTCGACGTCGACCACGATCGGCTGGACCCCGATCTGCCGGGCACCGGTCACCCTGGTCAGCGCGCCCACCGACGACCCGCGGTAGACCGACAGGACGGTGTAGTCCGTGGTGAGCGTCAGCCGCAGCCTGGCGGCGGCGCTGGGGGTGTAACGCCACCAGATCGAGCGGCCGCCCGCGACGCCCTCGTGCGCGGGTTCGCCGGCCTCCTTCGTGGCGGACCAGGTGTACGACGGCGAGCTGCCCTGCGAGCCGCTCAGCACGGTCGCGTTGGCGAACAGGTCGTTGCGCGGCGCCGGGATGTCCAGCCGCCAGGCCAGCTGCAGCTGGCCGGTCGCGCCGGCCTTCCCGTCCACCGCGACCCGGTACGACGTGCCACCCGCGCCCGCGAACGTCACGCGGCTGGCACCACCGCCGGCGGTGTCGTCGTCCGCGGCGACCCGGCTCAGCGCGTCCACCCTGGTGCCGGTGTAGACGGCGAGGACGGTGTCGATGCCGGAGCCGGCGGTGGACAGCGTCACGCTCGCGCCGACCGGCGGGGTGATCTGCCACCACAGGGAGTGCGCCGCCGCTGAGCCGGCATGTGCGGGCTCGCCCGCCTCCGCCGTGGCACCGACGTTGTCGGTCAACACGGATCCGGTCAGCGGCAGGGGCACGTCGTAGGCCAGGCCGTGGGCACAGGAGAATGTGTCGTTGCAGGGCACCGCCTTGCTCAGCGCGACCGTGAACGGCGGCTGCGGACCGACGATGCCGTGGGCAGGGTTGCCCTGGCTGTCCACCTGGATGCGGTACGTGGTGCCGGCCACCGCGGTGAACGTCGCGCCGTACTCCCCGTGCACATCGGCGCTGCGCGCGACCCGCGTGAGCGTGGCGAGTGTCCCGCCCTTGTAGACGGTGACGATCAGGTGTTGCGCGACCGCCGGCAGCGCTTCGGTGACGGTGATCGTCGGGGTCCAGGAGTACCAGACCGTGCGGCCGCTCGTGTACTGGTCCAGCGGCTAGCCGGGCTCGGCCGTCGAGGCGCAGTTGTCGCCGGTGAGTACGGGCTCGAGCGTCCCCACCGGGCTGGCGGAGGCGAAGCCGTCGTTCGCCGGTCGCGAGTAGGGCGCCCAGACCAGAGTCGTGCGGCCGAAGTCCGCGCTGGAGGCGTAGCCGGTGAGCGCGATGGAGTACGTGGTGCCGGCCGTCGCGTGCAGGACCTTCGTGGTGAGGTCGTAGGACGGGGTCGGTGGGCACCGGTCGTACGTCGGCCGGGTGAGCTGGCCCAGCGCGGGCCCCGTGTAGAGCCACAGGTCTGCCCGGAGCACGCCGGTCGAGGTGTCGAAGCGGTACAGGCCGGCCTGCGGGGCCGTCCACCGGTACCAGATGGATGGCTGTCCGTTTGGGGTCGACTCGCCCGACTCAACGGTGGCGCCCGCGAGATTGCCCGCCACGCTGCCGGACGGGCCGCTGATCACCTGGGCATTGGCGAAGTTGTCGTTCGGCGGCGCGGCCAGCGCGTGCGCCGGGGTGACACCGGTCAGCGCGAGCACGACACCACACCACCACCGACACCGCCGCGGCGCAGCACGGACGCATGACCCCTCCCCGCCGCCCGAATTTGACGCGTCGATCAGTGGACGTGAGGCTACTCGGGCTCCGGTGGGTCGGGCGCGTGCGCTGGCTCGGGCACCAGGCCCAGCTGCTCCGGAGCAAGCGGCAGCGCGAGCGCGTGGATCAGCTCCGGCACGTCGGCGGCTGCGATGCGCGCGGTGCCGGTGCAGCGGCCGCCGTCCCAGAGGCTGAGCACGACCAGCCCCGCTTCGGTATGCCAGCTGACGCGCAGGGCGCGCGCCTGGTTGCGGATGTCGGCGAACACACCGCCGACCGTGGGAAGGACGCGCACCTCGCCCATGCGGTGAGCATGCGCTCTGCCCGCCGGTCGCGTCCAGAGCTTGCGGCTCGGTCGCCGGTCCAGTCCAGTGCCCGCGCTCAGTCGCCGGCGTCGGCGCCGATCGCGATGACCTTGTCGATCTCCCGCCGGCGCTCGGCCAGCTCGCGCTTCTCGGCGTCCACGGCGTCCGCGATGTCCTCGTCGGCCCGCATCAGCTCCTCCAGGTTCACGCCCGCCATGTCGAGCACGCCCATGTCGGCGTACGCCTGCTGCACCCGCGGTCCCCACAGCCCGATGTCCCGCACGCACGGCACGATCCGGCTGAACAGCAACGCCTGGTATGCCTGCATGAACGGCGACGTGGCCACCGCCTCCTCGCAGTCGGCCCGGTCGTAGCCGAGGTGCTCCCAGATCTCCTGGCCGCGGAACCGGTCGCGCATCAGGTAGCAGCCCTCGACCACGAACTCCTCCCGCTCGGCCAGCTCGGTCGACGTCAGCTGGGCGTAGTAATCGCGCAGCGCGATCCGTCCAAACGCGACATGCCTGGCCTCGTCCTGCATGACGTACGCGAGGATCTGCTTCGGCAGCGGGACCGTCGTCATGTCGCGCAGGACGCCGAACGCCGCCAGCGCGAGGCCCTCGATGAGCACCTGCATGCCCAGGTACGGCATGTCCCAGCGGGGGTCGGTGAGCGTGTCGTCCAGCAGGGACTTCAGGTGCGGGTTGATCGGGTAGACCAGCCCCACCTTCTCCTGCAGGAACCGGGCGTACGTCTCCGCGTGCCGGGCCTCGTCCATCGTCTGCGTGCATGCGTAGAACTTCGAGTCCAGATCGGGCACCGATGCCACGATGCGGGCGGAGCAGATCATCGCGCCCTGCTCGCCGTGCAGGAACTGGCTGAACTGCCAGGCCGTCTGGTGCTGGCGCAGCTCGCCGACGGCACGCGGATCGTCCTGGATCCGCTCCCAGGTCCGCGAGGTGGCGATCGGGTTGGCGGCCGGCGGCATACCCAGCGGGTTGGTCGGGTCGATGTCGAGGTCCCAATCGATGCGGTGCATCGCGTCCCACTGCTTGTCCTTGCCCTTCTGGTACAGGGACAGCAGCCGTTCCCGGCCGTCGTCGTACTCCCAGCTGAACCGGGCCGCGCCGGACGCGAGGACATCCCAGGTGCGCATCTCGACCGGAACCACGTATCGATCCTGAGTACTCACGTCCCCTCCCCGGGTGTGCTCGCGGACAGGTAGCTGGTGACGAGGCGGGCCAGGTGACGCGCGGTCACCTCGGGCCTCTCGGTCGGCAGCACGAGGTGGGACACGGTCAGCCGCACCGCGGTCTCGGCGACGAGCGAGACCTCGGTCGCGTCCAGCGCGGGCCAGTGCCGGCGCAGCGAGTCGGCGATCATCCCGCGCGCGGCCACGACCAGGTACTCCGAGCGGGTCGTGAGCAGCGGCAGCAGGTCATCGTCGCCGCTCGCCGTGAGCACGGCCTTGAGCAGCGGGTTGTCCGCCGCCTCGGTCAGCGTGAAGAAGGCCGCCGCCTCGACCGCGCGGCGCGGGTCCTCGTGGTGCTCGTCCAGCAGCGCGGCGACCCCGTCCAGAAAGCGTGCGCTCTCCCGCAGCAGCACCGCCCGGGCCAGCCCTTCCTTGGAGCCGAACTCGTTGTACAGCGTCTGCCGGCTGACCCCCGCGCGTGCCGCGATGTCCGCCATCCGCGCCGCGCCCCATCCGCGCGCGACAACCATGTCGTACGCGCTGTCGAGGATCGCCGACCTGGCACCGGCCACGGGTCGAGTCTTGACACGAACGGCCTCGCTGTCAACGCCGGTCGGCCGAGCGTCGGCGATGGGTCCAACAGAGGGTTTGCCGCCGTACCGCGTTCTGCCACGATCCGGTGAGGCAGCCGCGGCGGGGAGGCCGGATGGCGGAGGACGGCTTCGCGGTGACCGTGTACCGCGAAGGTGGGACCTGGCAGTGCGCGCTGCTTCCGCCTGCGGTGCTCGACGGGCTCGACCACTGCATCGCCGCGCTCCGCCAGCAGCCGCACGAGGGAGGTCCGATCGCGCTCGTCGACGTGGACGACGAGTTCTTCGTCGCGCTGCGGCTGGGGCCGTCCGGCGAGGTCCGGGCGTTGCTGTCGGACGTGTCCGCGGCCGCCGACTGGGACCTTGCCCGCCAGGTGGCCGAGTTGCTCGGCGAGGACGTACCGTCCACCGACGAGCTGGACGACGTGTGGCCGGCCGGCGACCTCACCATCTTCCGCGACCTCGGCCTGGACGAGCGCGAGCTCGGGACCATCCTCGACGACCTCGACCTGTACGCGGACGAGATGCTGAGCATGATCGCGAGCAGGATCGGGGTGGGAGACGCCTACGCCCTCGCCCTCGACGCCATGCAGAGCTGACGCACCGAGCGTGCCCGATTCGGAGGATGGACGTGTCGTACTTCGCCGCAGCCCTCGCGCGTACATCCGGTGGGTGGACCGCGGAGGAGATCGACCTGGACGGCGTCGAGGACGTCGACGGCGTCGCCGACATGCTCCGCGAGGTCGAGGAGGACGCCGACACCGCGCTGCTGTTCCTCGAGGAGGACGACGAGTACGTGGTCGTCGTTCGCGTCGACAGTGCTGGCGACGATCCGCGGGTGTTCATCTCGAACGCTCGCGCCGCCGACCATTACCCGATCGTGGAGATGCTGGCCGTCGCGGTCGAGACGGCCTCGGATGCTGCGGGGGCCTCGGACGCCTTGGGCGCTTCGGACGCCGACGACGAGGCCGAGGATTCGGTGGTCGACGAGGACGAGACGCCGCCCGGCCGCGACTCCGAGCCGCTCGGCGACGCCGACCTGCTGGCCGACCTCGGTACGCCCGGCTCGGACCTGCTCGCGCTCTGCGCGCACGAGGGCACCCTGCCGTCGGACGTGATCACCGAGGTGTGCGAGCGCGCCGGCTGCGTCGACGAGCTCGAGGCACTGCGCCTGCCGTGACAGGCCTGCCATGACAGGTGGCTCGCCCTCGCCGGACCGGCGGTACGAGGACGCGATGCGCCGCGCGCTCGACATCGCGTCGAGCGCGCTCGACTCCGGCGACGTGCCGGTCGGCGCGGTCGTGCTGGATCCGGTCGGGTCGATGCTGGGGGAGGGCCGCAACGAGCGGGAACGCGCCGGCGACCCGACCGCGCACGCGGAGATCCTCGCGCTTCGCCGGGCCGCCGCCGCCCGCCGCTCGTGGCGGCTGGACGGCTGCACCCTGGTCGTGACGCTGGAGCCGTGCACGATGTGCGCCGGCGCCCTCGTGCTGGCCCGCGTCGACCGGCTGGTCTACGGCGCCGACGATCCGAAGGCCGGCGCCGTCGGCTCGCTCTGGGACGTGGTACGCGACCGCCGGCTCAACCACCGTCCGGAGGTGATCGGCGGTGTGCTCGCCGACGACTGCGCCGCCCTGCTCCGCCGCTTCTTCCTCGACCACCGCGCCTGACAGCTCCTGTGGACCCTACGGCGGCGGCGGTCTACCCGAGCGTTGCCCGGCGCACTCCTACCCGAAGAGACGCGCCCAGGTGTCCCGCCCCACCTCACCGTCGTCCAGGAGACCCCGGTTCTTCTGGAAGACCTTGACCACCTTCTCGGTTTTCGGTCCGAAGTGTCCACCGACCTTGAGAGGCTTGCCGCCAAGAACGCTGTGCTTGCCCTTGCCGAACGCGTTCAGCCTGGCCTGGATCCGCTTGACCGTGGGGCCCTGAGCGCCGCGCTTGATGATCGTGCCTGGGAATGGAGGGCGTCCCGGCGACGGGACACCACCGTCCGATGCGAACCTCGGGCGCACGAAGTTCACGACCTGGCCACGACCGCGGTTCTTCCGTGCAACCATGCCCCCGTTCCGCTCACCGTCGGGTCCGCGGCCGCCGGTGTTTCCCTCGATACAGACGATCCGGCCGTCCGGGAGGACACGCTCCACGATCCCGATATGGTTCACCGGCTCCGGACCGCCCATGTCGAATTCGACGAGGTCGCCGGGGAGCGGCGTCGCGGTGGCCGGCATGAACTTCATGCCAATATCTCCGCGCTTGGCGGCAGCGAAGAGCGCGCGCGTCGAGGCGGTCTTTGGCACAAGACCGCGGTTACCGCTGTTCTCGAAGCAGGCCCAGATGAACTGCATGCACCAAAAGACGCCATCCTGGCCGAACTGGCGCCCGTACTTGGTGCGGTTGACGGGCTGCTCCACATACCCGAGCTGCGACCGAGCATGCGTGAGAAGTGATTGTCTACTCATCGCCCGACTCCTCGGCAGTGTCGTCTCCGGCGTCGAGACCATCGTCTTCTGTCACGGTCTCGTCGTCGTCGTCCTCGACGAGCGCGCTCGTGTCCTCCGGCATTTCCGGTGCGAACTGCTCTGGCCCACCGCTCACGCTGCTCCCCCTTCATCAGCTTGAGTACGTGCAGGGGCGCCACGGGGCTGCCTCTGGATCATCGGCAAAGCCGACACCCGTCGGCGGGCGCGTGAATTCGACGAGTCGCCTTATCCCTGCTTCCCCCACAGCGCAATTGCTGATCTATGTTCAGCCCCCCCGAGCGCCTGCTGCAGCGGAGTGTCCACCCTCTGTAGCTACGAGCACAAGGGCGCGACGGCTATATGTCGGATAGTGCGGTTAGGAGCCTGGAGATCTTGTCATCACGAATGGCCTGTTGAGGAGCTCCAGCACATCATCAATCGCTTGTGGGCGGATTCCGCATCAATCGCACGCCTAGCCCCGGCTCTTCGTGATCTCGTCGGGGTGTCCGGCGTGTGGATGGGAGAAAGTGCCTGCCTGTGGGGGATTCTGGGCTTGTCGAAGGTCCCTGATCCGCCGCACGGGAAGGCACTTTCTGCGTGCAGACTACCGCTCGCCCGACGATGAGCGTGTCCGCCGACGGCCGGGGCGTCGTCTCGCATGCCGGGTCTCGGCTGCTGGCCGATCTGGCCGACCGGACATCGCTGACCGGGCAGTTGTCGGCGGCGTTGGCGTCGTTGGCGCGGCCGCGGGCGGTGCATGATCCGGGGCGGGTGTTGGTCGACCTGGCGGTGGCGGTGGCCGACGGCGCGGAGTGCATCTCGGACATCGCCGTGCTGGCCGATCAGCCCGGGCTGTTCGGTCCGGTGGCGTCGGAGTCCACGGTGTGGCGGCTGCTCGACGTTCTGGGCGACCCTGAGCTGGCTGGGGTGGCTGGGGCGCGGGCGGCGGCCCGGGAGGTGGTGTGGGCGCAGCGGGCTGAGGTGACCGGCGCGCCGGTGCCGGCGGCCCGGACCGCCGGGGTTGACCTGCCCGGGCTGGTGCTGGACCTGGACGGCTCGATCGTGGTCGCCCACTCGGAGAAGGAGCAGGCCGCGCCCACGTTCAAGCACAGCTTCGGCTACCACCCGATCCTGGCGTTCCTGGACAACAGCGGGGAGTTCCTGGCCGGGCTGCTGCGGCCGGGGAACGCCGGCGCGAACACCGCCGCGGACCACATCGCCGTGTTGGACGCGGCGCTCGCACAGGTCCCCGACGCGCACCGGTACGGGGTTCCAGTGCTGGTCCGCGCCGACGGTGCCGGCTGCTCCAAGGCGTTCCTCGCCCACGTCCGGAGCCGGCGCGAGCACGGTGTGGCCACCGAGTTCACCGTCGGCTGGGCCGTGGGCGACCGGGAACGCGCCGCCGTCGGCCGGCTGCCCGCGATGGCGTGGGCGGCGGCGGTCGACGCCGCCGGCGGGCATCGGGACGGCGCCGCGGTCGCCGAGCTCACCGGCCTGTTGCCGGCCGGCACGCTGGACGGCTACCCGGCCGGCACCAGGGTGCTGGTCCGCCGCGAACGGCCGCACCCCGGCGCCCAACTCGACGCCTTCGAACACCGCGACGGCTGGCGTTACCAATGCCTGGCCACCGACACCGGCGCCGGGCAGCTCGCCTTCCTCGACGCCCGCCACCGCGCCCACGCCCGCGTCGAAGACCGCATCCGCACCGGCAAGGACACCGGCCTGGGCCGGTTCCCGTCCCGCCAGTTCGCCCTCAACGCCGCCTGGCTGACCGCCGTCATGCTCGCCGTCGACCTCATCAGCTGGGCCCAAACCCTGCTCCTGCACGACACCCCCGCGCTGGCCAAGGCCGAACCAAAGACGCTGCGCTACCGGCTGCTGCACGTCGCCGCCCGGCTCACCCGCGGCGGACGCCGCCTCCGACTCCGCCTCGACCGGCAGTGGCCCTGGGCGGCACAGCTCGCCGCCGCCTTCGGCCGCTGCGCCGCCCTACCCCAACCCGCCCACTGACCACCGAACCCAACCCGACAACCGGAGCAGGAAACCCGGCACCAACAGGCCGGACGGACCGGCACGACCACACCCCGGCAGCCCACCACCAAGATCAAAAACCTAGGCCAAGATCACTCATGAATGACCGGGGCTAGGGCATGCGTTCCGTGCTCATACCGGAGCACGCGGGCCGGGCTGCCGCATCGCGGCGAGCGCGCTGCCCTGCTCCACCGCTTCCTCGACCACCACCTGACCGTGCACAGCCCCTACCGCGGCGGCAGTCGGAAGGGCTCGCCGATCGCGGACAGGTCCGGCCTCGTCGGCCGGAAACCCATGACGTCGGCAGCGAGGGTCACGGGATCGACTATCGCGTAGAACGTGCCACGGTGCGGTTCGACCACGAAGAGGGGCGGAGCTTTGGGCGGAACGAATACTCCGTCGCCGACGACGAGGACGATCTGCTCGGTGGAGGTCTCCGTGGAACTCGGAGAGTAGGCCAGCCGGAGTGCGTCGGCTCGTGTCGTGCGCACGGCTTCGAGCCTGGTCGGGTTCGGCTCCCCCAAGATAGCGGCTACGTCGTATGCGACCGTGGCCAGCGCGGCGGTCCTGGGGTCCCGCGTCGCGGAGGCGTCGCCGCCGAAGCCCGAGATCAGCGCAGCGGCGGTCGCGACGGCGATCACCGCCCCCGGCAACCCCATGCCGTGATCATGAGACGCCGGCGGTGGCGGGTCAACGGCCGGGTGGGGGTGCTCCCGTACACTGTTCGGCGGTGGAGTCGCCTAGTGGCCGAGGGCGCACGCCTCGAAAGCGTGTGAGGGGGCAACCCCTCCGTGGGTTCAAATCCCACCTCCACCGCCCCTGAGCAGGCCGCAGTGCCGGGCCGCTGACACCGGCCGGCCCGGCACTACCGCACCGCATCAGGGCGCTAGGGCACCGGGTCGTTCGTGCAGGCGAAGAACCGCGTCTCCCGATCGCTGTCGCCGTTCGCGTCCGTCACTACGGCCTCGATGGCCACCGCGGTCCCGACCTGGCAGCCACCGGAGATCGAGGTCTTGTTGTCCCACGCCGCGATGTGCGTCCCGTTGCGGTTCCAGCGGGTGCTGATCGGCGCGACGCCGCTCTTGACGAACCGGACGCAGCTGTACTGTGCGTTGCCCTGCTCACACACCAGGTTGCTGATCACCGGCCCTTTCACTCTGATCAGCAGCCGGTTCGGCGACCCTGAGCCCGCGTTGGTCACCTTGTTCAGCGCGGCATCGCCCTTCAGCGCCATGGCCACCCTGGACGGAACCGCGCCAGGGTTCTTCGCCAGGTAGAGCGCGGCGGCGCCGGCCACATGTGGCGAGGCCATGGAGGTGCCGCTCATGGTGAGCGTGGCGGTGTCGCTCGCCCTCCCCGCCGAGACGATGCTCTTGCCCGGCGCGAACAGATCCAGGCAACTGCCGTAGTTGGAGGCCTTGGGCGGGGTGAACTGGGCGCGGGCGTCGGCGATGTCGGTAGCGCCCACGGTCAGCGCCTCCGACACGCGGGCCGGCGAGTAGTCGCAGGCGTTGTCGTCGTTGTTGCCGGCCGCGACCACGTACGTGATGCCCGCCGCGATGGAGCTGCGGACAGCGTCGTCCATCGCGCCAGAGCCGCCTCCGGTGATGCTCATGTTGGCCACTGCGGGCTTGACGTGATGGCTGGTCACCCAGTCCACACCCTGGATGATGTTGGTCGTGGTGCCCTGGTTCTGGCAGTTGAGCACCTTGACCCCCACCAGCGTCACACCCTTCGCCACGCCGTGCTCGGTCCCGCCGACCGTGCCGGCGACATGGGTGCCGTGACCGTGGCAGTCGCTGACGTCGTTGTCCTCGTTCACCGTGTCCCGGCCGTGCTCGGCCCGGCTGCCGAAGTCGTCGTGGGTGACCCGCAGACCGGTGTCGATGACATAGACGTGGACGGCGCTGCCCACCGCGTCGTAGTTGTACACGTCGTTCAACGGCAGGTTCTGCTGGTCGATCCGGTCCAGCCCCCACGACGGCGGGTCCAGCTGGTCGGCTGAGCCCTTCACGATGCGGTCCTGCTCGACGTAGGCCACCTCGGGATCAGCGGCCAGTCGCTTGGCCTGCTCCTCGCCCATCCTGGCCGAGTAGCCCACCAGTGCCGACCGGTAGGTGGCCGCGATCCTCCCGCCGTGCCGGGCGACCAGACGACCGATCGTCGCGTCGACGGTCCCTGCCGAGGTGGCGCCCTTCGATGAGACGGCGTCCTTGAGGACGACGATGTAGCTGCCGTCGATGGCCCCGGGCGCACCGGCGTGCCGGATCTGACCCTCCTGGGCGATCGCCGACGGCTGGATGCCGGCCACCGATGCCACGACCGCTACGGCGGCCACGACGACCCCGATGCTGCGCCGCCGCCGGCGCGCTGCTACGGCCGACGGTCGCGCCCGCCGCGTGTTGAGCTTCCGAGCCCTGAACATGAGCTTTCCCCCGCTCCGAGTCCGATGTGCCTGGACTACCGAACACGGATCGCTCGACGTGCAGGTTCACCGGGACCGGCGATGCGGAGACCCGGAAGGCGTGACGCGGCGGCGGAACGATGTGACGACCCTCTCGTCTGCCCGTTTGGGCATACCTGCGCGCGGCGGTAGCCCGGCGGCCAGTCGGCCGGCGTCTTGTCTGCGTCATCACCCCGCTGCCCGGTGCAGGGGGAACGAGTGCGGTATCCAGGGCTGCCGCGGAGTCACGGGGGACGAGATGGGACGGATCTGGACGGCAAGGACGACGGCGGAGCGGGTTGGCGCCGCCGTGTTCGGCGCCGCGCTGGTGGCCAGCGGGAATCGCACCAGACGCACCCGGCCCCGGGCAGTCGCTCGGGGCCGGGCGCTCGCGCCATGACGGGCGACCGAGCGGTGCTGCGCTCGCATCGTGAATCTCGTGACGTTCACGTGTCGGGCAAGTGCAGGGGGCGTGAAATTCACCCGCTGCGGGTGAACCGTGCGAGTCGGGCGGGAGCCATCCTGGTTCGTGCCGTCGACAGCGGAGGGGCGAGCCATGGGCGCATACCCGGCCATCGAGGACCACGGGCTCATCGGCGACCTGCAGACCGCCGCGCTGGTGTCGAACGACGGGACCATCGACTGGTTCTGCTGTCCGCGATTCGACTCGCCCAGCATGTTCGCGTCCCTGCTCGACCACGAGCGGGGCGGCCACTTCCGGATCGCGCCGGCGACCGACGACTACGTGACCCGCCAGCTCTACCTGCCGGGCACCGCCATCCTCCTCACCCGGTTCCTGACCGCCGAGGGCGTCGGCGAGGTCGCCGACTTCATGCCGATCGCCGGCGACCAGGCAACGGACCGGCACCGGCTGATGAGGCTGATCCGCGTGGTACGGGGCCGGATGCGGTTCGTCCTCGAGTGCCGGCCGGCGTTCGACTACGGGCGGGCCGAACACAAAACCGAGATCACCGAGAGCGGCGTGGCGTTCCGTGCCGATGCGATGGCGGTGAACCTCTCGGTCCTGCGGCGGCGCGGCGTGTCCGACGAGGAGCGACCCACCGTCGAGCGCCTCGACGGCGGCGTGCGGGCGGCGGTGACTGTCTCGGCCGGACAGGTGGGCGGCGTCGTGCTCGAGTCCTCGCCCGACGGGCCGCCGCACGAGCTGTCTGAGGGCGAGGTCCTGGCGGCGTTCGAGAGCACGAGGGAGTTCTGGCGGCGCTGGGTCGGGCAGTCGCGGTACCGGGGCCGGTGGCGGGAGATGGTCGAACGGGCCGCGATCACGCTCAAGCTCATGACGTACGCGCCGTCCGGCGGTCTCGTCGCCGCGCCCACGGCCGGCCTGCCGGAGCAGGTCGGCGGCGAGCGCAACTGGGACTACCGCTACACGTGGGTGCGCGACGGGTCGTTCTCCGTGCATGCGCTCCTCGGGCTCGGCTTCACCGACGAGGCAACGGCATTCATCGGCTGGCTCGGCGCGCGCGTGCGCGAGGCCGGCGAGCAGGCCGTTCCGCTCCAGATCATGTACCGAGTGGACGGATCGCCCGACCTGGACGAATACGAGCTCGACCACCTCGACGGATACCGCGGCTCGCGTCCCGTTCGGGTCGGCAACGACGCGGCCACCCAGCTGCAGCTGGACATCGTCGGCGAGGCCGTGGATTCGATCTACCTCGCCGATCGCAGCGGCTTCAGCGGCGGTGACCAGGGGTGGCGCAACCTTGCTCGGGTGATCGACTGGCTGGACGATCACTGGGACGAGCCGGACGACGGCATCTGGGAGACCCGCGGCGGGCGGCAGCCGTTCGTCTACGGCAGGCTCATGTCCTGGGTCGCGTTCGACCGGGCGATCCGGCTGGCGCGCGAGCGACCCTGGCCGGCCGACCTCGGGCGGTGGACGGCCACCCGCGACGCCATTTACCAGCAGGTCATCGAGCGCGGCTGGCATCCCACGCGGGAGGCGTTCGTCCAGCATTACGACACCGACGTGCTCGACGCCTCGCTGCTCTACATGCCGCTGGTCGGGTTCATCTCGCCGACCGATCCGATGTGGCAGTCGACCCTGCGCGCGATGGACGGCGAGCTCGTCTCGGACAGCCTGGTCTACCGGTACGACCCGGCCGCGTCACCGGACGGGCTGCGCGGCTCGGAGGGCACGTTCTCGATGTGCACGTTCTGGTACGTCGAGGCGCTCGTCCGGTCGGGGCGGCTGGACGACGCGCGGCTGACGTTCGAGAAGATGCTCACCTACGCGAACCGTCTCGGCCTGTACGCCGAGGAGATCGGCCCCACCGGCGAGCAGCTCGGCAACTTCCCGCAGGCGTTCAGCCACCTGGCGCTGATCAACGCCGCGATGAGCCTCGACCGTGAGCTCGACCGCGCTGCGGGCTTGTCCGACCGTTAGCGGTCGATCAGCGCGTACGTGTCGCCGAAGATCAGGCCGCGGACGTGATCGCTGTCCAGGAAGTCGTGCGGGAAGCCGAGGTCGACCGGGAACGCCTTGTCGAGCTCGGCGAGATCGGCGGCGGAGAGGGTGACCTCCAGCGCGGCCATCGTGTCGGCGAGCTGGGCCACGGTCCGCGCGCCGAGCACCGGGACGATCGGCCAGCGGGCGCGCTGCGCGAGCATCCAGGCGACGGCGAGCCGGGCGGCGGAAATGCCGGAGCGCGCGGCCAGGTCGCGGATCCGGGCGCCATGATCGAGCGAGCGGGGTCCGACCGTGTCGTACCGGCGTGGCGCCTCGACGCCCGGGTCGTTGTAGCGGCCGGTGAGGACGCCACCGCTGAGCACACCCCACGGCGTGAACGTGAGCCCGAGGCCGGCGCACATCGGCAGCAGGTCGCGCTGGGCGTCCCGAAGCATCAGGTTGTACTCGCCCTGCACGGCGGCCGGCGGCGTCCACCCCCGCTCGGCGGCGAGGGTCACGGCGGCGGCGACAACCCACGCCGGGGTGTCGGACATGCCGACATGCAGCACCTTGCCCGCCCGCACCTGGTCGTCGAGCGCGCGGAGCAGCTCGGCGAGGTCGACGGTGCCGTCCCACATGTGCAGCCAGAGCAGGTCGACGTGGTCGGTGCCGAGGCGGCGCAGACTGCCGTCGAGGCTGCGGACCAGGTTCTTCCGGTGGTTGCCGCCCGCATTCGGGTCGTCCCTGCGCTCGGTCAGCGCGTACTTCGTCGCCACGACGAAGTGGTCCCGGTCCGCGCCGACGAGCTCGCCGACGAACCTCTCGCTGGTCCCGTCGGTGTAGTTGCACGCCGTGTCCACGAACGTGCCACCGGCCTCGGCGAACGCGGTGAAGATCCGCCCGCTCTCCTCGCGTGAGGCGCCCCAGCCCCAGTCCTCGCCGAACGTCATCGTGCCGAGCGCGACCTCCGAGACGCGCAGGCCGGTCCGGCCGAGCAGTCGGTAACGCATGGCGTGGCCTCCCATAACGTTCGACGAATCTTGATATCATCATCCGATGAACGTCGAACGTCAAG
>JBKOXW010000330.1:0-20156 GCA_046744115.1 Actinomycetota bacterium
GCCGCGAGCGGCCCGCCGACCGCGACCGCGTCCCCGCTCCGCCAGACCGTCCCGACCGTCCCGACCGTCCCGACCCGACCGAGCGCAGCCGCCGCCGCGGCGACCGGCCAACTCCACGTCCGGACGACGCCGAGCAGGAAACCGGCACCCGCACCCTGCGCTCGGTCGACACGCCACCCGCGGCGGAGGCCGCGAGCAGCGGCATCCACTACGGCTTCGAGGACGAGCCGTCGCTGTGGCTGCAGTGGGGTGTGTTCGTCATCCAGACGATTGTCGGCGCGGCCTGCGGGCTCGGCGTCTGGCTCGGCTTCTACCAGCTGTGGGCCAGGTGGCCGCTCTACACGGTGCCGGCGGTCGGCGTGGTGATGGGCATCATGCTGATCATAGCCCGCACGCTGCGCCGCCGGTACGGGCACGAACTCGACCTGGTCACTGCCGTGCTCACGACCGGCGTCGGAGTGGTCCTCACGGTGTTACCGGCCGCGTTTCTCCTGCAGAACGGGTGATCGGCGCGCGCGCCGCGACGTTTGATCAGCCCGCAAAACGGCCCGCGTAGCCTGGGTGCCGTGACGACGCGACCGCCCGACCTGCCCGCCCGTACGGTCAGCGTGCCGGCCGCGCGCGTCGGCCTGTCGACCGCGTCGGTGTACCCGGAGTCGACGGCCAGCGCGTTCGAGATCGCGGCGCGACTCGGGTACGACGGCATCGAGGTCATGGTCTGGACCGATCCGGTCAGCCAGGACGCGGAGGCGCTGCGGCGACTCTCCGACTACCACGGCGTGCCGATCCTCGCCGTGCACGCCCCGTGCCTGGTGATCACGCAACGGGTGTGGACCACGGACCCGTGGCAGAAGCTGCAGCGGGCGCGTGCCGCCGCCGAGCGGCTCGGGGCCGGGACGGTGGTGGTGCACCCTCCGTTTCGGTGGCAGCGCGAGTACGCGCGCACGTTCCGGCAGGGCACCGAGCGGATGGCCGAGGAGAGCGACGTCCGGTTCGCGGTCGAGAACATGTTCCCGCTGCGGATGCGCGGCGCAGAGGTCTCCGCGTACGCGCCGGACTGGGATCCGACGGCGGACTCACACCGGCACTACACGCTGGACCTATCGCACACCGCGGTCTCCCGCTCCGACGCGGTGGACATGCTCGACGAGATGGGCGACCGGCTGGCGCACGTGCACATGACCGACGGCAGCGGCGCTGGCCGGGACGAGCACCTGGTGCCGGGCCGGGGCAACCAGCCCTGCGTCGAGGTGCTCGAGCTGCTCGCCCAGCGCGAGTTCACGGGCGCGGTGATCGTGGAGGTGAACACGCGCCGGGCCGGCGGCCGTGCCGAGCGGGAGGCCGACCTCGCCGAGGCCCTCGCCTTCACTAGGCTCAACCTCGCCGTCGCCCCCCAACCCGTCTAGGCATCGTCAGCCAAGATCGCGGCGGTGCGTCGTAGGCTGCGGGCATGTATCGCTCGGTGATCCTGGCCGCCGCCCGTAACCCCCGCATCGAGCGCCTGATCGAGACCGCGCCGATCAGCCGGAGCGTGGTGCGGCGCTACGTGGCCGGCACCGACACCGAGGACGCCGTTCGGGTCGCCCGCGACCTGATCGCCGACGGCCTGACCGTCAGCATCGACCTGCTCGGCGAGGACGTCACCGAACCGGCCCAGGCCGCCGAGACAGCGGCCGGCTACCTGACGCTGCTCGACCGGCTGGCCGGCGAGGGGCTGATGCCCGCCGCAGAGGTGAGCGTGAAGCTGTCCGCGGTGGGTCAGGCGCTCCCGGGTGACGGGGAGAAGATCGCGCTGGAACACGCTCGCGAGATCTGCGCCGCGGCCGCGCGGCACGGCACGACTGTGACGCTGGACATGGAGGACCACACCACCACCGACTCGACCCTGTCGATCCTGCGCGAGCTGCGCGACGACTTCCCGACCACCGGGGCGGTCCTGCAGTCCTACCTGCGCCGGACCGAGGCGGACTGCCGCGATCTGGCGCACGCCGGCTCACGGGTGCGGCTGGTCAAGGGCGCGTACGACGAGCCGGCCTCGGTCGCTTACACCCACCGGCGCGACGTCGACCTCAGCTACGTCCGCTGCCTCAACATCCTGATGGCCGGCGAGGGTTACCCGATGGTGGCCACGCACGACCCGCGGCTGGTGGCGATCGCGCAGGAGCGGGCCCGCTGGTACCGGCGCGACCGGGACGCCTACGAGTTCCAGATGCTGCACGGGGTCCGGACGGAGGAGCAGCGTCGGCTCGTGGCCGGGGGCGAGACCGTACGGACGTACGTGCCGTATGGCGCGCAGTGGTACGGCTACCTCATGCGCCGGCTCGCCGAGCGTCCGGCCAACGCGACGTTTTTCCTCCGCTCCCTGCTCTCCCGGTCATGACGCGCCTTGCGGTCGTGGGCGCCGGCAAGATCGGCGAGGCGCTGCTGTCCGGGATGCTGCGGGCCGGCCGCTCGCCCGCCGACGTCTGCGTCACGGTGCGCCGGGCCGAGCGCGGCAAGCTGCTGGAGGAGCGCTACGGGGTGCGGGCGGTGTCCACCGCAGAAGCGGTCGCGACCTCGGACGCGCTTCTGATCACCGTCAAGCCGCAGGACATCGACGCGCTGGCCGACGAGCTCGCCCCGCACGTCACCGCCGACACGCTCGTCGTCTCCCTCGCCGCCGGCATCCCGACGGCCTACTACGGCAAGCGGCTCGCCGAGGGCGTCCCGGTGGTGCGCGTGATGACGAACACGCCCGTGCTGGTGGACGAGGCGATGAGCGTGATCAGCGCCGGCTCGCACGCGCAGGAACGGCACCTGACGCTGGCCGAGGAGCTGCTCCGCCCGGTCGGCAAGGTGATCCGGGTGCCGGAGTCGCAGCAGGACGCCGTGACCGCGCTCTCCGGCAGCGGCCCGGCGTACTTCTTCTACCTGGTCGAGGCGATGATCGACGCGGGCATCCTGCTCGGCCTGCCCCGGACGGTGGCCGCGGACCTGCTGGTGCAGACGGCGCTCGGGGCCGCGGTCATGCTCCGCGACTCAGGCGAGCATCCGGTCCAGCTGCGCGAGGCGGTGACCTCGCCCGGCGGCACCACCATCAACGCGATCCGCGAGCTGGAGAACCACGCGGTCCGAGCCGCCCTGCTCGCCGCGATCGAGGCCGCCCGCGACCGCAGCCGCGAGCTCGGCCGCCTCCACGAGTAGCGGTCCCACGTGCGCTGAGAGGCGGGTAAGAGTCCGGCGAGGCGGCGGGGACGCGCGTACCTACCATGGCGGCGTGAGATCGACGCTGGTGGCTGGGGCGGCGGCGACGCTCGTCCTGGCGGGCGGCTGCAGCGGCGACGACACCGAGGGGATCAGCGTGGCGCGCGTGGGCCGGGCGACCGTGACCGAGGTCGTGGAGGCGCCGGCCAGCGTCGAGGCCCGGGCGAGCGCCATCCTGACCGCGACCGGCGACGGCCGGTTGGAGGCCGTGTTCGTGGACGACGGCCAGCGGATCAGCGCCGGCTCGCTCGTCGCCCGCATCGCGTCCCCGGCCGCCGAGACCCGGCTCGAGGATGCACGTGCCCAGCTCGTCGAGATCGAGCAGGCCGCGCCGAGCGCCCCGGCGCAGATCGATCTGTCCGCCTCGCAGGCGCAGGCCGATGCGGCGGCGCGGGCCGCGTTCGAGGCGGCGCGGCAGGCGGCCGAGCAGATCCCGGATCCGCGGTTGCGGTCCGCGGCGCTGGCCCAGGTCGCCCAGGCGCGGCGGCAGTACGCGCTCGCCCGCGCGCAGGCCGAGGCGGCGGTCGGCGCGGTCAACGCCGGCATCGGCAACCTGTCGGCCGCGCTCGACTCGCTGACCCAGGCGCAGCGCATCCAGGCCCAGGCCGCGGTCGACGCGGCCGAGCGGGCCGTGGCGGCGTTGACGATCCGGGCGCCGATCTCCGGCGTGGTCCAGCTCGGCGGCACCGCCAGCAGCGGAGCGGCTGCGGGCCAGGCCGGCGCCGGCTCGCTGGACGACGCGCTCGAGCAGCTCCCCCCGGAGGTGCGCGACCAGGCCGGTGCCGCGCTCGGCACCGTCCCGGGTGGAGGGTCGCCGCCGGTGCGCACCGCCGGCCCGGTCACCGTGGGCATGCCGGTCAGCACCGGCACGCCGATTGCGACCATTGTGGACACCGCCGTGCTGTCGCTCATCGCCGAGGTGGACGAGACCGACGTCTTCCTGGTCCGGCCAGGGGTCAAGGCCACCGCCGAGCTCGACGCGGTGCCGGGCGCCCGGTACGCCGCCACGGTCGCGGCCATCGACCTCTCGCCGACCCGGTCGGCCCGGGGCGGCGTGAGCTACCGGGTCCGGCTCGACCTGGGACGTGGCCGGATGCCGGATGGGCACCGGGCCCCCCAGCCCCGGCCGGGCATGAGCGCCGTCGCCGACCTGCAGGTGCGCACGGCCCGCGGGGTGCTCGCCGTGCCCGCAGCGGCCGTGGTACGCGCCGAGGACCGGGACGCCGTCTGGGTCGACTCCGACGGTACGGCCCGGCGTCGACCGGTCACGGTTGGCACGCAGGGCGCCGACCTGGTCGAGGTCACCGACGGGCTGCGCGAGGGCGAGCGGGTCGTGGTCCGCGGCGCCGACCGGGTGCGGGACGGCCAAGACCTCCCTTGAGCGCGCCCGCGGAGCGGACCCCGGCGACCGTCGCGGCGGTGGAGACCGTCGACGTCAGCCGGACCTACCGGATGGAGGGCGTGTCGGTCGACGCGCTGCGCGGCGTGTCCCTCGCCGTCGAGCCGGGCGACTTCCTGGCCATCGTCGGGCCGTCCGGCTCGGGCAAGTCGACGCTGATGCACCTGCTCGGCGGCCTGGACAGCCCGAGCGCCGGCATCGTCCGCATCGGCGGCGTCGACGTCTCGGCGATGGGCCGCAACGAGCTGGCCCGGGTGCGGAACCGGACGATCGGCTTCGTGTTCCAGACGTTCCAGCTGCTCGGCCGGACCTCGGCGCTGGACAACGTGGCGCTGCCGCTGGTCTACCGCGGCCTGCGCCGGGGGGAGCGGCGGCGGCTGGCCGCCGCCGCGCTGGACGCGGTCGGCATGGCGCATCGGCTGGGCCACCGGCCGGGACAGCTGTCCGGCGGCGAGCAGCAGCGGGTCGCGATCGCCCGCGCCCTCGTCGGCGGGCCGCAGGTGATCCTCGCCGACGAGCCGACCGGCAACCTGGACACCCGTACCGGCGCCGAGGTGATCGGCCTGCTGGAGCGGCTGAACGCGGAGCGGGGCATGGCGGTCGTGGTCGTCACCCACGACCCTGGAATCGCCGCCCGCGCCAGCCGCCAGGTGCACATGCTCGACGGCCTCGTGGATCGGACCGAGGAGCGGGCACCGTGAGCGCGCCCGGGGAGCGGGCACCGTGAGGCTCGCCGAGGCGTTCCGGGTGGCGCTGACCGCCCTGCGGGCGAACCGGCTGCGCAGCCTGCTCACCATGCTCGGCGTGATCATCGGCGTGTCCGCGGTGGTCATGCTGGTCGGCATCGGCACCGGCGCCAAGACCGAGGTCGAGCGGCAGGTGCAGGGCCTGGGCAGCAACCTGCTGCTGGTCGTGCCGGGCGAACTCCAGTTCGGCAGCGCCCCGACGGTGAGCCGGCTGACGCTGTCCGATGTGGACGCCGTGGGCCGGGTGGTAGGCGACCGAGGCCGGGTGGCGGCGACGGTGACCAGCGGCGAGGCCGTACGCGCCGGCAGCCGGGAGGTCTTCGTCACGGTGCAGGGGACGACCGAGACGGTGCCGAACGTGTTCGTCCGGCCGCTCGCCCGGGGCGAGTACCTCAGCCGCAGCGACGTGGACACGCGGCGACGCGTCGCCGTGCTCGGCGCCACCACGGCCGCGCGGCTGTTCGGCGACGTCGACCCGATCGGCCGGCAGGTGACCATCGCCGGGGTGCGGTTCCGGGTGATCGGCGTGCTCGCCGAGACCGGGACGTCCGCGCTCGGCGGCGCGGACCGGGATCTGGACGCGCACATCCCGATCACGGCGGCGCAGCGGCTGCTCGCGACCGAGCGGGTGGACGGCCTTGCGGTGAAGGCGCCGACGGTCGAAGGCATCGAGGCGCTCGGTGATCGCATTGTCGCGGTGCTGCAGGGTCGTTACCCCGGCGAGCGGTTCTCCGCGGTCACCCAGGAGCAGATCCTCGGCGTGGTCGGCGAGATCCTGAGCCTGCTCACCCTCGTGCTGACCGCGATCGCGAGCATCAGCCTGCTCGTGGGCGGGGTCGGGATCACGAACATCATGCTGGTCAGCGTCCGGGAGCGGACCCGGGAGATCGGCCTGCGCAAGGCGGTCGGCGCGCGGCAGCGGGACATCCTCGTGCAGTTCCTGATCGAGGCGGTGCTGCTGACCACGGTGGGCGGGGTCATCGGCATCGCGGTCGGCGTGGCTGGCGCGGTGCTGGTCGACCGGCTCTCGCCGCTGCCGGCGGAGATCGCCTGGTGGTCGCCGGTGCTGGCGTTCGGCGTCGCGGCGGCGGTGGGAGTCTTCTTCGGCGTCGCGCCCGCTCGCCGGGCCGGCCGGCTCGATCCGGTGGTTGCTCTCCGTACCGAATAGTCAGCGCGGCGCGACCGTCCGGCGCAATGATCGTCCAGGGGATCGCACCAGCCACATCCGTACCGCTACCCTCATCGCAGCACGTGCGTGTCTGTTGCCCGCCGGTGGGGAAGCCGGCGGCCCGACACGTGCAGAGGTCTGGTGACGTCATGCCCTCCACGGACCCGCCCGCGCGAGCGCGGAAGTCGGGGGACTCGGAGCGCACGAAGCCCGCGTCCGCGGTGGGCCCGGAGGCGCGGGCCGCGGATCCGCTCGCCGAGGTGAGGTTCCTGACCGTCGCCGAGGTCGCGGCGCTGATGCGGGTGTCCAAGATGACCGTGTACCGGCTCGTTCACTCCGGCGAGCTCACCGCGGTCCGGGTCGGGCGGTCGTTCCGGGTCCCGGAGAAGGCGGTGCACGACTACCTGCGCGACGC
This sequence comes from Actinomycetota bacterium, assembly GCA_046744115.1. Lineage (GTDB taxonomy): Bacteria > Actinomycetota > Actinomycetes > Mycobacteriales > CADCTP01 > JBKOXW01. Next base: position 6,972 of record JBKOXW010000330.1, read on the forward strand.
CTTCATCGAAGCCGGCTGAACACCGGCTGAACACCGGCTGAACACCGGCTGCGCACCGCCCGGATCACCGGCCGAACACCGGCTGCGCACCGGCGCCGGCCGCTCCGTCATCGGGTGCGGGTACCCTGGCGCGTCGCCGTCGTCTCTCCGCCGCCGTCACCTCACCAGCCGTAGGGGCAGCCTCATGGGTTCGGTCATCAAGAAGCGCCGCAAGCGCATGGCCAAGAAGAAGCACCGCAAGCTGCTCAAGCGGACCCGGGTCCAGCGCCGCAACAAGAAGTAACCTGACGGTCGTGCGTGAGGACACCGGGGTCCGCAGAGACTGGGTCACCTTCCTGTCCGACTACGGCCTCGTCGACCATCTCGTCGGCGTGTGCAAGGGCGTCATGGCCCAGATCGCGCCGCACGTCCGGATCATCGACATCTGCCACGAGGTCAAGCCGCAGAACGTGCTGATCGGCGCGACCATGCTCGGCGAGGCGGCGCCGTACCTGCCGGTCGGGCTGCACCTGGCCCTGGTCGACCCGTACCGGGCGACCGCGACCCGCGGCCTGGCCGTCCGCTGCCGCGACGGGTCGATCTTCCTCGGGCCCGACAACGGCATCACCTCGCTCGCCTGGCCGGCCGCCGGCGGCGTCGTCGAGGCCCGGGAGCTGACCAACCCTGACCTGTGGCATCCCCGGCCGGCGCGCAGCTTCCGCGGCCGGGACGTCTTCGCGCCGGTCGTCGCGCACCTGGCGAACGGGGTGCCGCTCGCCGAGGTCGGCCCCGAGATCGACGCGCGCTCGCTGGTGGCGATCGAGGTCACCAAGCCGTACGTGCACGGCGACCACGTGCACGGCAACGTCCGGATGGTGGACCACTTCGGCAACCTCGCGCTGAACGTGCGCCGGTCGGACCTCGAGGCGGCCGGCATCCAGCTCGGCGACCTGGTCGAGCTGCGCTGCGGCAGCAAGGTGCGCGAGGTGCCGTTCACGCTGGCGTTCGGCGAGGTGCAGCCGGGTCGCACGGTGGTCTGCGAGGACTCGTTCCGGGCGATCACGGTGGCGGTGAACATGGGCCGGGCGGACCAGGCGCTGCGGGCCAACCCGGGCGACGCGATCGTGCTGAGCCGGGTGCCGCGGCACACCGCGTCGGCGGGCGGCAAGCTCGCCGTCATCGACGCCCCGCCCAGCCCGGTGGCCTGATCCAGTCGCCTGAGCCCGGCACCCGGCGCGCGGGTAGCATTCGGGGTCGAGCGCCGGACACCGGGGAGTCGCGATGCCACCCACCGTCGTCCTCATCACCGGGGTCAGTCGCTACTTCGGCGGCCGGCTGGCCGCCCGGCTGGCCGCCGATCCGAGTATCGCCAGGGTGATCGGGGTCGACACCGTGCCGCCCAGCCGTGAGCTGACCACCCTGCTCGGGCGTACCGAGTTCATCCGCGCGGACATCCGCAACCCGCTGATCGCCAAGGTGGTCGCGGCGGCCGAGGTGGACACGGTGGTGCACCTGTCCATCGCGGCCACCCCGCGCCGGGCCGGCGGCCGGACGTCGATGAAGGAAATGAACGTCATCGGCACCATGCAGCTGCTCGCCGCGTGCCAGAAGGCGGAGCGGGTCCGGCGGCTGGTGGTGAAGTCGACCACGGCGGTGTACGGGTCCTCGCCCCGGGACCCGGCGCTGTTCACCGAGGAGATGGAGCCGAAGGCGCTGCCGCGCAGCGGGTACGCCAAGGACGCAGTCGAGGTCGAGGGGTATGTGCGCGGCTTCGGCCGGCGCCGGCCGGACGTCTCGCTGGCCGTGCTCCGGTTCACCAACTTCATCGGGCCGCGGGTGGACACGCCGCTGACCCGCTACTTCGCGCTGCCGACCGTACCCACCGTGCTGGGCTACGACCCGCGTGTGCAGCTGGTGCACGAGGACGACGCGCTGGAGGTGCTCCGGCTGGCCACCGTCGAGGATTGGGCCGGCACGGTGAACGTCGGCGGCAGCGGCATCCTGCTGCTCTCCCAGGCCGTGCGCCGCGCCGGCCGGATCCCGATCCCGGTCCCGTCGCCGGCGGTCGCGCTCGTCGCCCAGCTGTTCCGGCGAGCGGGCACGGTGGACGTGTCGCCGGAGCAGCTGCGCCTGCTGGAGTTCGGGCGGGTGGTCGACACGACCGTGCTGCGGAAGGAGTTCGGCTACACCCCCCGGTACACCACCGTGGAGGCGTTCGACGACTTCGTCCACAGCCGCGGCTTGCGTCCGGTGATCGATCCCGGCCTGATCGGACGGGCCGAACGCGCCACGCTGGACGCGGTCGCCCGGGTGGCCGACCTGGCCCGGGCCGGTGGGGCGGCGCTCGCGGGTGATCGCGATGGGTGACGCCCGCGTGATCCCGTTGCGCGGAGGGCCCTCGGCTCAGTCCGAGGCACCGCCCGGACCGGAGTCCTCGCCTCGGCCGGACGGGCCGGGCGCGCCGGCCGATGGTGGCCCTGCCGCCCCCGCCGACTGGAAGCCGGCCGAATGGGAGCGCGCGATCACCGGCACGCTCGCGTTCCTGCGCCGCCGGCTGACCGGCGAGTACGAGGTGGACGACTTCGGATTCGACCGGGACCTGTCCGAGCACGTGCTGGCCCCGCTGTTCCGCCCGCTGTACGAGCACTGGTTCCGGGTCGAGACGCAGGGCATGGACAAGGTGCCGGACGCCGGTGGCGCGCTCGTCGTGGCCAACCACTCCGGCACGATCGCGATCGACTCCGCGATGACGTCGCTGGCCCTGCTCGACCACCATCCGGCGCACCGGCACCTGCGCCTGCTCGGCGCCGACCTTGTCTTCCGGACACCGCTGCTGGCGCCGGTCGCCCGCAAGTCCGGCAGCACTCTGGCGTGCAACGCCGACGCCGAGCGCCTGCTCTCGGCCGGTGAGCTGGTCGGCGTGTGGCCGGAGGGCTTCAAGGGGATCGGCAAGCCGTTCAGCGAGCGGTACAAGCTGCAGCGCTTCGGCCGGGGCGGGTTCGTCTCCGCGGCGCTGCGGACCGGCAAGCCGATCGTTCCCTGCTCGATCGTCGGCGCCGAGGAGATCTACCCGATGATCGGGAACGCGAAGACGCTCGCGCGGCTGCTCGGCCTGCCGTACTTCCCGATCACGCCGACGTTCCCCTGGCTCGGCCCGCTCGGCCTGATCCCGCTGCCGTCGAAGTGGCTGATCGAGTTCGGCACGCCGATCGACACCGAGGTGTACGGCCCGGCCGCCGCCGACGACCCGATGGTCGTGTTCAACCTCACCGACCAGGTCCGCGAGACCATCCAGCAGACCCTCTACCGCCTCCTCATGCAGCGAAAGTCCGCCTTCGGCTGACCGCTCACCGGGTTCGTACCGACTTCTGGGGTCACCCACCCCAATTCCTGGTACGAACCCGGATGGGATCAGGCGGCGGGGCGGCGGTCCAGGTCGCGGCGGTCCTGGCGGTCCTGGTACCGGCGCCGCAGGGCGATGCCGGCGGCGACCCCGCCGGCGGCGGCGCCGAGGCCGAGCGCGGTCGGCACGCCGATGCGGGCGGCCTTGCGGCCGGTGCGGAAGTCGCGGATCTCCCAACCCCGGCTGCGCGCCTCCAGCTTGAGGCCGGAGTCGGGGTTCACCGCGACCGCGCGGCCGACCAGGGTGAGCATCGGCATGTCATTGATCGAGTCGCTGTACGCGGTGCAGCGCTGCAGGTCGAGCCCCTCCCGCGCGGCCAGCGCCCGTACCGCCTCTGCCTTGGCCGGCCCGTGCAGCGGCTCGCCGACCAGCCGGCCGGTGTACTTCCCGTCGTGCACCTCGGACACCGTGCCGAGCGCGCCGGTGAGGCCGAGCCGGCGGGCGATGATCGAGGCCAGCTCGACCGGGGTCGCGGTCACCAGCCACACCCGCTGCCCGGCGTCGAGGTGCATCTGGGCGAGCGCCCGGGTGCCGGACCAGATGCGCTCGCCGATGTCCGCGTCGAAGATGTCCTCGCCCAGCGCCACCATCTCGGCGACGGACTTGTCCGCCACGAACGCCAGCGCGGCCTCCCGGGCGGCCACCATGCCCTCCCGGCTCTCCTTGCCGCCCACCCGGAACTTCACCTGCTGCCAGCCGAACGCGGCCAGGTCCTGCCAGCTGAAGAAGTCCCGGGCCGCCAGGCCGCGGGCGAAGTGGAAGATCGACGCGCCCATCATCATCGTGTTGTCCACGTCGAAGAAGGCGGCGGCGGTCGGGTCGGGCGGCACCGCGAGCGCGGCCTCCACCTCCGCCGCGGCGGCGGAGGCGGTACCGGCGAGGACCGCGCGGGCCTCCCGGCTGTCCGGCCTGCGGAGCATGGGCAGACGGCGCACTGCGCAGTCCCCTCCCTGGTCCGGCGTCGGCGTCCGGAACCAGCCTAATCCGCGGCTCCGCACGGGCGCGATCATCCCCGCCGCCCGCGGGGTGAAGATCGCGCGACACCCGTCGCCGGGTATGCGAGACTGCCCGCTCTGGATGCGCGAGGGCGCGGATCACGGACGTGGAGGGCGTCGCGGTGGGCGGTCGGCAGAGCCGGGACACCATGTGGAACGTCGCGGATCTGGTTCGCCGCGCCCCCCGGCGCGATCCTGCTCGTCCCGCGCTGATCTCCGGCGCGGGCACGGTGAGCTGGGCAGAGCTGGACGCCCTGGTGGACCGCGCCGCGGGCGCTCTCGCCCGGCTGGGCCTGCAGGAGGGCGACCGGGTCGCGATACAGCTCGGCACCACCGTCGACTTCGCGACCCTCTACTTCGGAACGCTCCGGGCCGGGCTGGTCGCGGTGCCGGTCAACACCGGCTACACCGAGCCCGAGCTGGCCCACCTGCTGTCCGACTCCGGCGCCCGCGTCCTGGTCACCTCGTCGGTCGCGGCGATCGGGGCCGCCGGCCGGCTGCGGGCGGCCGCGCCCGGCCTGGACCACATGCTGGTGGCCGCGCCGTCCGGCCCGGACGGCACCGTGCCGCTGCCGACGCTGCTGGCCGACACCGGCGCCGCGCAGGCCCTCGACGTCGAGCGCGGCGGCGAGGACCTCGCGGTGCTGCTCTACACGAGCGGCACCAGCGGCCGGCCGCGCGGGGCCATGCTCAGCCACCGCGCCCTGCTGGCGAACCTGGACCAGTGCGGCGAGATCCGGCCGAGCGTGCTCACCCCCTCCGACGTCATGCTGCTCGTGCTGCCCCTCTTCCACGTGTACGGGCTCAACCCCGGGCTGGGCATGCTCGCCTGGGCCGGCGCGACGGCGGTGCTGGTCGAGCGCTTCGACCCGGCCGAGACGCTGTCGCTGATGATTCGGCACCGCGTCACGAACGTGCCGGGCGCGCCGGCGATGTACCAGGCCTGGGCGCGGGAGCCGGACACCGCCGAGGCGTTTGCCACCGTCCGGCTGGCGCTGTCCGGCGCGGCCCCGCTGCCGGCCGCGACGCTGCGCCGGTTCGCCGAGCATGGCGTGCGGATCTACGAGGGGTACGGGCTGACCGAGGCGGCGCCGGTGCTGACGAGCACGCTCGTCGGCGGGGTGGCCAAGCCGGGCTCGGTCGGCCGCCCCATCCCCGGCGTGGACCTTCAGCTCCGCGACGAGGACGGCGAGGAGGTCGAGGACGACGACCCCGGCGAGATCGTCGTCCGCGGGCCGAACCTGTTCTCCGGCTACTGGCCGGACGGTCATGAGGGGCCTGACGCGGACGGCTGGTTCGGCACCGGCGACGTGGCGTACGCCGACGACGACGGCGACCTGCACCTGGTGGACCGGCGGAAGGAGCTGATCCTGGTCAGCGGGTTCAACGTCTACCCGGCCGAGGTGGAGGCCGTGCTGGAGGCACACCCGGCGGTGGCCGAGGCGGCGGTGATCGGGTCCGCCGACGAGCAGACCGGCGAGGCGGTGCACGCGTACGTCGTGCTGCACGCAGGCGCCGCGGTCACGGCGGAGGACCTGACGGCCTGGGCATCGCGCTCGCTGGCCAGGTTCAAGCTGCCGGTGGCGGTGCGGTTCCTGGACGAGCTGCCGCACTCGGCGACCGGCAAGGTGAGCAAGGCGCGGCTGCGCGAGGCGTCACAGGCCTCGGCCTAGCTACGCTCGGCCGGTGCCACCCGCCGACTCTCGGATCAGGCTGCTGACCCGCGCCGGCTGCCACCTGTGCGACGACGCTCGCGGCGTGGTGGCCCGGGTCGCTGCGGAGCTCGACACCCGCTGGGACGAGGTGGACATCGACGGCGACCCCGACCTGCGCGCGCGGTACGGCGACCTCGTGCCGGTCGTGCTCGTCGACGGCCGGGAGCACGGCCACTGGCGGATCGACGAGGACCGCCTCCGCCGCGCCCTGATCGGCTGACCGGTCAGTACGCCCGCGCCAGCCCGGGGAACATCGGGAAGTGCTTGCGGTTGCTGGTCACCAGCGGCAGGCCGGTGACGAGCGCGGTCGCGGCGATGCACAGGTCGGCGATCTCGATGAGGCCGTGGCTGCGGCGGTACTCGCGCCCGAGTTGACCGGCGAGCGCGCTCACCTCGTTGTCGACCGGATGCCAGTCGATCGCCTCGAAGAGGCGATAGGTAGCCGCCCGCTCGGCGGAGCGCATCCCGCGCAGCACCTCAGCTCGGCTGACCTCGGAGCACCGCGGGGTCGCCGAGAGCGACCCGTACAAAGACCGCGCAGCTGGCCGTCCCCGCACGATGTCCACGAGCACACTCGTATCGAGTACTGCGCTCACTCGGGGGCCTCCGCCTGCTCTGCATCGTCGGCTGCCCACACCGCCTGGTAGTCGTCGCCATGCCAGCGGCGCATCAGCTCGTCGGAAGCCCGCACGCTTGCCGCGCGCAGCTGTTCGACGTAGTCCTCCGGCAGGTACGGCGCGATGCCGAACGCGGCGTCCGCGGCGGCCTTGAACCGGGCGAGCCTGGCCTCCTTCGTGTCGCCGGCCAGGTAGGCGTCGATCGCCTCCCGGATCAGGGCCGACTTGGTCCGGCCGAGCCGGCGCGCCTGCTCGGCGAGCCGTCGGTCCTGCTCCTGGTCGAGGTAGATCTGCGTGCGCCGCACGGTGTACGAAGGTACGTCGGCGATGTATGTCACGGCAACAGACTATCGACTTCGCCGGAGGGTTCGGGGTTATCCACAGGGGTCGGATCGGCAAGATCGCGGATTTTGTGAAGGCGTTCACAAGCCGTTACGGTGGTCCGGACAGTGCCCATAGCACAGCGCAATCACGGCCCCGGCACGGGGCCGGTGCGCTGCGAGCAGGAAGCCGATGACCGACCAGCGCACCGACGGGTCGCACCCGAGAGCCGCCGCCCCGAATGACGGCCGTGCCGAGGGCCGGACGATCCCGGAGGCGACCGTGGCCAGGCTCGCCCTCTACCTGCGCGTGCTCACCGCCCTGACCGAGCAGGGCACCGTCACGGTGTCCTCGGACGAGCTGTCCGCCGCGGCCGGGGTCAACTCGGCCAAGTTGCGCAAGGACCTGTCCTACCTCGGCTCGTTCGGCACTCGCGGGGTGGGTTACGACGTTGCCCTGCTCGTGGACCGGATCGCGTGGGCGCTCGGACTGACCGGGCCGAGAGCGGTGGCGCTGGTCGGCGTCGGCAACCTCGGGCACGCGCTGGCGGGTTACGGCGGCTTCGCCAGCCGAGGCTTCCGGATCGCCGCGCTCCTCGATGCCGACGCGGCCAGGGTGGGCGAGCCGATCGCCGGACTCCGGGTGCGCCACATCGACGACCTGGCCGAGGTCGTGCGGGCCGAGGGCGTCACGATCGCGGTCATCGCCACCCCTGGCCACGCCGCCCAGGAGGTGTGCGACCGGCTGGTCGCGGCCGGCGTGACCAGCATCCTCAACTTCGCCCCGGTGGTGCTGGCGGTCCCGCCGGACGTGGACGTCCGCAGGGTCGACCTGGCCGTGGAGCTGCAGATCCTGTCCTTCCACGAGCAGCGCAAGGCGCTGCGCCTGCACCGGCCGCTGGAGGGCGTCGGATGAGCCTGCTCGTGGTCGGGGTGTCCTTCCGCACGGCGCCGGTGTCGATGCTGGAGCGTGCCGCCGTCGCGCCGGAGGAGCTGCCGAAGACGCTGCACGTGCTGCTCCGCAGCGGCCACGTCTCCGAGGCGATGGTCGTCTCCACCTGCAACCGGGTGGAGATCTACGCCGACGTCGACAGGTTCCACGGCGGGGTGCACGACCTGTCCACGGTGCTCGCGCAGCGGGTCGGGGTCGAGGTCCCCGAGCTGGGCGAGCACCTGTACGTGCACTACGAGGACGCCGCCGTGCTGCACCTGTTCTCGGTCGCGGCCGGCCTCGACTCGATGGTCGTCGGCGAGTCGCAGATCCTCGGCCAGGTGCGGACCGCGTACGCCGTCGCCACCGAGCAAGACGCGATCGGCCGCAGCCTGCACGAGCTCAGCCAGCAAGCGCTACGCGTCGGCAAGCGGGTGCAGGCCGAGACCGGCATCGACCGGGCCGGTGCGTCGATCGTCTCCGTCGCCCTGGCCGAGGCCGGGCGGGCGCTGGGCGGCCTGGCCGGCCGGCGAGCGCTGGTGGTCGGCGCCGGCTCGATGGGTGCGCTGTCGGGCAGCACGCTGCGCCGCGCCGGTGTCGCCGAGATCGTGGTGGCGAACCGGTCGGCGCAGCGCGCCCAGCGGCTGGCCGCGAGCCTGGCCGCGACCGATTCCGCAGTGGCGCCAGCCGGGCCCCCGGTGGCACGCGTTGCGAGCCTCGACGACCTCCCCGGCGAGCTCGCCCGCGCGGACGTGGTCCTCGCCGCCACCGGCGCGGTCGGCCCGGTGATCACATACGAGGCCGTGCAGCGGGCGGTGGCCGCTCGCGGCGGCCGGCCGCTGGCGCTGCTCGACCTGGCGCTGCCCCGCGACATCGACGCGAGCGTCGACACGCTGCAGGGCGTGCACTACGTGGACCTGGAGTCGCTGCAGGGCACGGCCGACTCGGTGACCGCCGAGGACATCGACCGGGCCCGGGAGATCGTCGCCGCCGAGGTCGCCGGTCACCTGGCCGGGCAGCGGGCCACCGCGGTCACCCCGACCGTTGCGGCGCTGCGCGCCCGGGCGGCCCGCGTGGTGGAGACCGAGCTGGGCCGGCTGGACGCTCGGCTCCCCGGCCTCGACCCGCACGTCCGAGCCGAGGTTGCGCACGCCGTGCACCGCGCGGTGCAGAGCCTGTTGCACGCCCCGACCGTGCGCGTCAAGGAGCTGGCCGAGCAGCCCGGCGGGGACGCCTACGCGGCCGCTCTGCGGGAGCTGTTCGACCTCGACCCCGCAGCGACTGCCGCGGTCAGCGCGGTCTCGCTGCCGAGCGACGTCCCGCCGAGCACGGTACGGCCGACCGACCCGGACGGGGCGAACCGATGACGGCCACGCTGCGGCTCGGCACCCGAGCGAGCGCGCTGGCCCGCGCCCAGTCCAGCGGGGTGGCCGCGAGCATCACCGGCCGGCTCGACCGGAAGGTCGAGCTGGTGGACATCAGTACCGCAGGCGACCGGTCCTCGGCGGCGATCGCGCAGCTGGGCGGCACCGGCGTGTTCGTCTCCGCGCTGCGGGACGCGCTGCTCGCGGGCGAGATCGACCTGGCCGTCCACTCGTACAAGGACCTACCGACGGCGCCGGCCGACGGCCTCGTCCTCGCCGCGGTGCCCGGCCGGGAGGACCCGCGCGATGCGCTGGTGGCCCGGGACGGGCTGACCCTGGTCGAGCTGCCAACCGGGGCCACGATCGGCACCGGCTCGCCCCGGCGGATCGCGCAGCTGCTCGCGCTCGGGCTTGGCGTCCGACCGGTCCCGGTGCGCGGCAATGTCGACACCCGGCTGGCCAAGGTCGCCGCCGGCGAGGTGGACGCGGTCGTCGTCGCCCGGGCCGGGCTGGCCCGGCTGGACCGGCTGGATGCGATCACCGAGGTGCTGGACGCGCTGCAGATGCTGCCCGCCCCGGCGCAGGGAGCGCTCGCCGTGGAGTGCCGGGCGAACGACCACAACCTGCGCGAGCTGCTCGGCCGGCTGGACGACCCGGACACCCGCGCGACCGCGGCCGCCGAGCGGGCGCTGCTGGCCGCACTCGAGGCCGGCTGCACCGCTCCGGTCGGCGCGCTCGCCGAGGTCGCGGCCGGCGATGACGACCGAGACGAACTCTTCCTCCGCGGAGCGGTGACCGCGGCCGACGGCTCTGCCGCCGTTCGGCTCTCGGCCACCGGACCTGTCACCGAAGCCGAGGTGATCGGGCGGCGGCTCGCCGCCGACCTGCTCGCCGCCGGCGCAAGCGAACTCATGGGAGCACGCGATGACCCGCGCGCGTAAGGCCGTCGGCCACATCACCTTCGTCGGGGCCGGTCCCGGCGACCCGGGCCTGCTCACGGTCCGGGCCGCCGGCGCGCTCCGCTCCGCCCACCTCGTGGTCGTCGACCCCGACGTCCCGGCCGCGGTCACCGCGCTCGCCGGACCGTCGGCGGAGGTACGCCCGGCCGTCGGCGAGCCGGCCGAGGTCGCCAAGACCCTGGTCGCCGAGGCCCGCGCCGGGCACGGCGTCGTCCGGCTGGTCGCCGGCGACCCACTGTCGGCCGACGCGGTGGTGAAGGAGGCGTCCGCGGTCGCGCGCACGTCCGTGCCGTTCGACATCGTCCCCGGCGTGCCCACCGCGATCGGCGTACCGGCGTACGCGGGCGTGCCGCTCGGGTCCGCGCACGCCACCGCGGACGCCCGCGGCGACGTGGACTGGGCCGCCCTCGCCGGCGCCGCCGGCACGCTCGTCATCACCGCGACCGGCGCGCACCTCGGCGCCTTGTCGGCCGGCCTGATCGGGCACGGCCGGCCGGCGGACGAGGCGGTCAGCGTGACCGCCGACGGCACCGGGGCGACCCAGCGCACGGTCGGCACGACGCTGGCCGACCTCGAGCGCGACGCCGCCGACCTCGCCGGCCCGCTGGTGGTCACCGTCGGCGCGGGGGTGCCGCAGCGGGAGCGGCTGTCCTGGTGGGAGAGCCGGCCGCTGTACGGCTGGAAGGTGCTGGTGCCGCGGACCAAGGAGCAGGCCGGCGCGATGAGCGAGCGGCTGCGCCGCTACGGTGCGATCCCGGTCGAGGTGCCGACGATCGCGGTGGAGCCGCCGCGGACCCCGGCGCAGATGGAGCGGGCGATCAAGGGCCTGGTCACCGGGCGGTACGAGTGGATCGTGTTCACCTCGACGAACGCGGTCCGCGCGGTACGGGAGAAGTTCGCCGAGTTCGGGCTCGACGCCCGCGCCTTCGCCGGGGTGAAGATCGCCTGCGTCGGGGAGGCGAGCGCGACGGCGGTCCGCGCGTTCGGCATCGAGCCGGAACTGACCCCGTCCGGGGAACAGTCCTCGGAGGGCCTGCTCGCCGACTTCCCGCCATACGACGACGTGCTGGACCCGATCGACCGGGTGCTGCTCCCGCGCGCCGACATCGCCACCGAGACACTCGCCGCCGGGCTGCGCGAGCGAGGGTGGGAGATCGACGACGTGACCGCGTATCGGACCGTCCGGGCGGCGCCGCCGGCGGCCGAGATCCGGGACGCGATCAAGACCGGCGGGTTCGACGCGGTCTGCTTCACCTCGTCCTCGACGGTGCGCAACCTCGTCGGCATCGCCGGCAAGCCGCACGCCCGCACGGTCGTGGCCTGCATCGGCCCGCAGACCGCGGCGACGGCGCGCGAGTTCGGGCTGCGGGCGGACGTGGAGCCGGACACCGCGCAGGTGCCGGCGCTGGTGGACGCGCTCGCCGCGTACGCGGTGGAGCGGCGGCACAGCGGCGACGCGACGCCGCCGCCGAAGAAGACCCGGCGGGCGACGGGCCGGACCCGATGACGGCCGCGGGCCACGGTCGAGCCGGCTTCCCGACCGTCCGGCCGCGGCGGCTGCGCCGCAGCGCCGCGCTACGCCGGCTGGTCTCCGACGTCCACCTGCGTCCAGCCGACCTCGTGCTGCCGCTGTTCGTGAAGGAGGGCATCGCCGAGCCGGCACCCGTGCCCTCGATGCCCGGTGTCGTGCAGCACACCCAGGAGTCGCTGGTCAAGGCCGCGCACGAGGCGGTCGAGGCGGGCGTCGGCGGGCTGATCGTGTTCGGCGTGCCCGCGGTGAAGGACGCGGTCGGCTCGGCGGCCGACGACCCGGACGGGGTCGTCCAGGTCGCGCTGCGACGGCTGAGCACCGAGCTCGGCGACGCCACGGCGATCATGGCCGACCTATGCCTGGACGAGTACACCGACCACGGGCACTGCGGGGTGCTCGCACCCGGCCGGCCCGGCGACGGCGCCGACTGGGTCGTGGACAACGACGCGACCCTGCAGCGGTACGCCTCGATCGCGGTGGCGCAGGCCACCGCCGGCGCCCAGGTCGTCGCGCCGAGCGGGATGATGGACGGCCAGGTCGGCGCGATCCGCTCGGCGCTCGACGCGGCCGGCTTCGCCGACGTGGCGATCCTGGCCTACTCGGCGAAGTACGCGTCCGCGCTGTACGGACCGTTCCGGGACGCCGCCGAGTGCGCGCCCCGGTTCGGCGACCGGGCCGGCTACCAGCAGGACCCGGCCCGCTCCGCCGGCGAGGCGCTGCGCGAGGTGGCGCTGGACGTGGCCGAGGGCGCCGACGCCGTCATGGTCAAACCAGCGCTGGCGTACCTGGACGTGATCGCGGCCGTCCGCGCGGTGGTCGACGTGCCGGTCGCCGCGTATCAGGTCAGCGGCGAGTACGCGATGGTCGAGGCCGCGGCGCAGCACGGCTGGCTGGACCGGGACCGGGTGGTCCGGGAGACGCTGACCGCGATCCGCCGGGCGGGCGCGGACATCATCCTGACCTACTGGGCGGCCGAGGTCGCCCACACCCTCCGCTAGGCTGCCGCCGCCGCCAGAGCCCTTACGGGCAGGTGGCGCTCGGCGACGGGCTCGACGTGGGTGTCGGGGTGGCCGCGTCGGTCTCCTCGATCGCCGGTGCGGCGCTCGGTGTCGGTGTGGGTGTCGAGGCGGGCGCCGCCGACTCCGGCGTCGGTGTCGGGGTCGGCGAGGGCGAGGGCGTCGGCGTGCAGGCCGGGGACGGGCTCGGCGACTCGGACGGCGACGGGCTCGGCGACGCCGACGGTGACTGCGACGGCGTCTCGGATGGCGACGGCGATGGCGTCTCGGACGGCGACGGAGACCCGGTTGGGGATCCCGTCGGCGATGGTGTCGGCGACGGGATCGGCGTCGGGGTGGTCCCGCCCAGGCCGGG
>JBKOXW010000003.1:0-8134 GCA_046744115.1 Actinomycetota bacterium
CTTCCTTACCTCTGTCATCGCCGCCCTGGCGTCCAGCTCGACCAGCCGTTTGCGGCTCAGTAGCGGTCGACTCCCGATAAAGCACCAGCTAGTGACAGCCCTATTGGGACCGTCGATGTGAATCGCCGAAGGCGTTGGGCCGAGAGTCATGGTGTATTCGCCGGGTATGAATCCTGCAGCCTGTCCCAAGACACGCCGAGACTCTTCGTTCCCAATCCCAGATGAGGAGGTGATCATCGACAGGCAGCAATTGAGGCTCGGCACGAACAAAGCCTGGCGCCGCGAGGGGCCGACTCCGCGCTGGACCCCGCTCTTCCGGCCGTCGGTAGAATTCGAGCACCCCCGGCGGTTGTGGACTTACTCGGCTGGCGTCACGGTACCGTCACCCGCCGACAACTGCCCCGCCCTGTCGTTCCCGCCCATTGCCTGACGATCGGCGACCCTGAAGGTCCGACGTACCGTGTACGTGACAGACCTTCGATCGGGCCGCTGGCTGAGAACCCGCGCCAGAGCCCAAGTTATCCGCCCGACCTCGATGTGGTACTCGAAGGCTCCCCACACATGAATGAGCCGAGTGTCCTGAGGGAATGCCAGCGGCTTTCGGTATCGCTGAGTGACTCCCGGTTGGATGAAGTTGCGAGGAGCCCCGGATGCCAAAGCGAACGCCTCGCCACCCAGAATGCGAACAGATTCCGACAAAGCCTGCTGGTCCTGGGCGTGGCCGGGCGATCGAGCCTGCCCGAGGTCGGGTGTCAGCGAGTGCGCGAAGTTCGGCTCCACTCCGTCCGGTCCAAGCCCCGACTCGCCTAGCTGGCTGTATCTGACTCGACACTGAACGTTCGCAACAAACCCGACACCGGGCCCTACATTATCTATGGAGAGGACCACTTCTTCGACTAACTCACGGTCTGAGCCCGAATGGCCCAAAGTGACAAGATCGACATCGAACTCGATGCAGGGAAAGATGGAGCGTCGCAGGACGAACTGCACGTAGCCACCGACAGCCACCGCTAATGCTGCGAAGGCGGCGACTAGACTGCCGATGCCGCTCATTGGCGCGGCACCGGACTACCGAAACTGCGCTGTGGCTCGCTCGACTCGAACGTCCCCTTTGGCCATCAAAATGGTCTGTCCAGGGAAAGGGGAGTATTGCCTGACCAGCCGTATACACCTGGCTGAATGTGACGGAGTGGCCACATCTTACAGCATAGCTTCTGGGTAGACTTGATAGTCACCAGTCGGTGCACCCCCTCTTCAGCCCGCAACGCTACCCTTGCCCTCTTGTCGGCGGCAACTGAAACTGATCAGCGCACGTCAACCGAATCTTGACCAGCTTCCCGGAGACCCTGGCTGCAGCCGAGCTGGGGAGGAAGCGGGTGTTGGGCGTGGAGGACTGGGCGGAGATCCGGCGGCTGCATCGTGCGGAGCGGGTGTCGATCTCGCAGATCGCGCGGCTGCTGTGCATCGCCGGTGCCGACGATGGTGTCCGGCTACTCCCGCTGGGCTGCGGGGCTGCTGATTCGGTCACGGCGGGCGAAGGACCTGTATGCCGGCTGGTGGCAGCCGATCGAGGGGCTGGGGGCGGTGCCGCGGGTGCTGGTTTGGGACGGTGAGTCGGCGATCGGCCGGTGGCGGGCTTGCCGGCCGGAGCTCACCGCCGAATGCCAGGCGTTCCGCGGCACGCTTGCCACGAGGGTGCTGATCTGCCGCCCTGCCGATCCGCAGGCCAAGGGTCTGGTGGAGCGGCTGCACGACTACCTGCAGCGGTCGTTCCTGCCCGGTCGCAGCTTCGCCTCGCCGGCGGACTTCAACACCCAGCTCGCCGGCTTCCTGACCCGGGCCAACACCCGGCAGCGAAGATCGGTCTCGTGCTTGACTGTGCCGACCCCGGGGCCCTCGCCGAGTTCTGGGAGCAGGCGCTCGGTGTCAAGCGGCTTGGAGCCGCGGGCAACTACGTGCTGCTGACATCGCCGTCAGGCGCGCTGCCCAACCTCCTGCTCCAAGGGTCAGCGAACCCCGAGTCGCCAAGAACCGCATGCACCTCGATATCGAGGTCCCCGATGTCGATGCGGAGGTCGAAAGGCTCGAGGGGATCGGTGCCCACCGCCTCGAAGAACAGGCCCGGACTGAGCACGGCAGGCGCTGGGTGATCATGGTCGATCCTGAGGGCAACGAGTTCTGCGTCTGCGACGCCGGAAGCGCCGGGTAAGGGAACGTCATGGAGATCCGCCTGCGCCAGTGCGGACCATCGTGGCGGGCGGGGACCGGGTCGGGGAGAAGGCGCGATAGACGATGGCTCGCCGGTGCGGCGGTGGCGGCGGATCGGCGGCGGCGGTGGCTGGGCAGTGATCCTGGAGCTGTTCGCCAAGGCGGTAGCGAACGAGGGGTAGTCCGTTCGGCTGCGCCTAGGTCAGGGGATGAGCCCCTGCAGCGTTGGTCGTAGGCGGGCTCGCGAGTGCGGCTTCGCCTTTGGCCTGATCACGCCGGGCGAAGTCTCGGGTTCTCGAGCGCCGGTCAGGCGCCTGCTGCCGCGACGGGCAGGCCGGCGGCGGCCCATTCGGGGAATCCGTCTTGCAGCCGGGCGGCGTGGTAGCCGCGCCGGCGGAGGGTGCGGACGGCGTCGTCGGCGTAGACGCAGTACGGCCCCCGGCAGTAGGCGACGACGTCGCGGTCCTTCGGCACGTCGCGCAGTCGCCGGGTCAGCTCGTCGACGGGCAGGGAGATCGCGCCGGTGATGTGCCCGGCGTGGTATTCCGGCTCGGGCCGGACGTCGAGGACGACCACGTCGCCGTCGCGTATCCGCTCGGCGAGCTGGGCTCGGGTGACGGTGTCCAGCTTGGAGCGGTCGCCGAGGTAGGCGGCGGCGAGCCGGTCGAGCTCGGCGACGTGGTCGGCGGCGACGTCCCGCACGGCGGCCCACAGTTCGCCGACGCGGCGGCTGGCCAGCGAGTAGTAGATGCGGTTGCCGGCGCGGCGGGTGCGGACGAGTCCGCCGCGCAGCAGGTGCTGCAGGTGTTGGGAGGTGTTCGCAACGCTCTGACCGAGCTCGCCGGCGACCTCCTCCACCGACCGCTCCCCTTGGGCGAGCAGGTCGACGATCTCGGCTCGGCGGCCGTTGCCCAGCGCCTTCGCGACACTGGCCAGCCCGTCGTACAGGGCGTCCTTCGCCGCCCGGTCACCCATGCACTCACCCCACCCGCCGACTGTTCAAGGATTCGTTTGACAAGCCTACTCTCGTTCAAGGACTATTCAAGCATTCGATTGAACACGTCGTGAGGCGGGACAGCGTAGTGTCAGAGCCGACAGTCGTGCCGCTGGTCGATGCCGGGCTGGGCAACAGCGCATACCTGGTGGACCTGGGCGACGGCAGCGCGCTGGTGGTGGACGCGAGCCGGGACCTGCGGGCGGTGCGGCGGGCGGCGCAGCGGCGGGGGCTGCGGATCGCCTTCGCCGCGGACACCCACCTGCACGCCGACTTCCTCTCTGGCGCGATCCAGCTCGCCGCGACCGACGGGGCCACCGTGCTCGCCTCGGCGGCCAGTCGGAGGGAGTTCGGGCACACTCGCCTCGACGACGGAGACGAGGTCGACCTCGGCGGGCTCCGGCTGCGCGTCCTCACCACACCCGGGCACACCGACGAGCACCTGGCGTTGCTGCTGCTGGACGGCAACCGGCCGGTGGGGGTCTTCACCGGCGGCTCACTGCTCGTGGCGGCCGCGGCGCGGACCGACCTGGTCGACCCGGACCGCACCGAGGAGCTTGCCCGGGCCCAGTACCGATCCCTGCACCGGCTCCTCACGCTTCCCGATGAGGTCGGCGTGTGGCCGACGCACGGCGCGGGCTCGTTCTGCTCGGCCCCGCCCGGCGCGGACCGGACCAGCAGCATCGGCCGGGAGAAGGCCACCAACCCGCTGCTGCAGGCCGCCGACGAGGACGCGTTCGTCGCACAACTGATCGGCTCGCTTGGCTCGTTCCCGCCCTACTTCCTGCGACTCGCCGAGGTCAACCGGCGCGGCCCGGCGGTCCTCCGCGGCACGCCGAGCCTCGACCCGCTCAGCCCCGCGACCGCGTCACGACTGCTGCACGGCGGCGCCATCCTGGTCGACGTCCGCCCGGTCGCCGAGTACGCGGCCGGGCACCCGCCGGGGTCGCTGTGCATCCCGCTGCGCGATGCGTTCGCGACCTGGCTGGGCTGGCTCGCCCCACACGACCAGCCGCTGCTGGTGCTGCGCTCCGCCGACCAGGACCCGGGTGAGCTCGCCTGGCAGGCGGCGAAGATCGGCTACGACAACCTGGTCGGCGAGCTCGCCGGCGGCATCGCGGCCTGGACTGCCGCGAGCCTGCCGGTCACCGCGACAGGACTGGTGGGACCGCAGGCCGTGGTGGGTCCGGAGACGCTCGACGTCCGGCAGCGCGCCGAGTACGTGGCCGGCCACCTTCCGGGCGCCCGGCACATCGAACTCGGCGCGCTTCCCGCCCGCGCCGCACACCGGCCGGACCACCCGGTTGTCGTCATGTGCTCGCACGGGGAACGGGCGGCGACCGGCGCCAGCGTGCTCGAGCGCGCCGGCCGGGACGACGTGTCCGTGCTCGTCGGCGGTCCGGACGACTGGGCCGCCGCGCACGGCCTCCCGCTGGAGACCGGCGGGTGAGACAGCCGCCGACCGACGCGGGCGTGCGGCGCGGTCGCAGTCCCGTGCGGCTGGGGCTGCGCGCCAACGCGGCCCAGTTCACCCTGCTGGTCGCGGTGAACGCCCTCGTCGGTGGCATGCTCGGTCAGGAACGGACGGTGCTGCCGCTGCTCGCGCAGCGCGAGTTCCACCTCGCCGCGTACACCGCGGCACTGACGTTCATCCTGGCCTTCGGCGTCGCCAAGGCCGCCACCAACTACCTGGCCGGCACCTGGTCAGACCGGTTCGGGCGCAAGCCGGTGCTGGTCGCTGGGTGGCTGGTCGCGCTGCCGATCCCGGTGCTGCTGATCTGGGCGCCCGGCTGGGGGTGGGTCGTCGCCGCCAACCTGCTGCTCGGCATCAGCCAGGGGCTGACCTGGTCGACCACCGTCATCATGAAGATCGACCTCGTCGGGCCAGCCCGCCGGGGTCTGGCGATGGGACTGAACGAGGCCGCCGGATACGGCGCCGTCGCGGTCACCGCGCTGGCCACCGGCTACCTCGCCGCCCGGTACGGGCTGCGTCCAGAACCGTTCTACCTCGGCGTCGCCTACGCCGCCCTCGGCCTGGGCCTGTCCACCCTCGCCGTGCACGAGACCCGGGATCACGCGCGGATGGAAGCCGGCTCCCATGCCGCCCGCCCGGACGGCCGGCACGACCACCTCCACGCCGACCTGGACACCCGCGCCGTGTTCGCCCAGACAAGCCTACGCGAGCCCGCGCTGTCCGCCGCCAGCCAGGCCGGACTGGTGAGCAACCTCAACGACGGCCTGGCCTGGGGGCTGTTCCCGGTCCTGTTCGCGGCCGCCGGACTGTCCGTGGGCCGGATCGGCGTGCTCGCCGCGTTGTACCCGGCCGTCTGGGGCGCAGGACAACTCCTCACCGGAGCATGGTCGGACCGGGTCGGACGCAAACCGCTGATCGTGACCGGCATGCTCGCCCAGGCCGCCGCGCTCGCGCTGGTCGCCGCCGCCGACTCGTTCGACGTGTGGGCGGCCGCGGCGGTCCTGCTCGGCGCGGGCACCGCGCTGGTGTACCCGACGTTGCTGGCCGCGGTGGGAGATGTCGCCCACCCGGCCTGGCGGGCGCGTTCGGTCGGGGTGTACCGGCTGTGGCGGGACCTCGGGTTCGCCGCCGGCGCGCTGCTGTCCGGGGTGCTGGCCGACGCCTTCGGACTACGCGCCGCGATCTGGGCCGTCGCCGGGCTCACCGCCGCCTCCGGGCTGGTGGTGGCCGCGCGGATGTACGAGACGCGGCACCGGCCAGCCGAGACCATCGTCAAGACTTCGCTTGAATAGGTGTGAAAGGCGGCCAGGCATGCCGGTTACCCACCCCGGGCTGACCCCAGATGTGGTCTACCTGGACTATAACGCCACCACGCCCGTCGACCCGCGGGTGGTGGAGGCGATGCTGCCCTACCTGAGCGTGCACTTCGGAAACCCCTCCAGCGCCCATGGATACGCCACCGCACCCGCACGCGGGCTCGGCATCGCACGCCGGCAGGTGGCCGCGCTGATCAGCGCCCAGCCGGAAGAGATCGTGTTCACCGGCAGCGGGTCCGAGGCCGATGCACTGGCCATCCGCGGCGCCGTCCTGGCCGCGAGCAGAACCAACCCGCCGGCCCATGTCATCACTCAGGCCACCGAGCATCCCGCGGTGCTGGCCGCCTGCCGCGCGCTGCAACGCGAGCACGGCGCGGAGGTCACCGTGCTGCCGGTAGACGAGACCGGTCTGCTCGACCCGGCCGTACTGGCGGCGGCGCTGACCCCGCGCACGGTGCTGGTCTCGGTGATGTACGCCAACAACGAGACCGGCACCGTCCAGCCGATCGCCGAGCTGGCCGCGCTCACCCGGCGGCACGGCGCGCTGTTCCACACCGACGCCGCGCAGGCCGTGGGCAAGATCCCGGTCGACGTGGCAACCCTCGACGTGGACCTGCTCACCCTGGTGGGGCACAAGATGTACGCCCCCAAGGGAATCGCCGCCCTCTACATCCGCCCCGGCGTCCGGCTCAGCCCGCTGGTCGACGGCGGTGGGCAGGAACGCGGCCTGCGCGCCGGCACCGAGAGCGTCGCCGACGCCGTGGCCCTGGGCGCGGCCGCCGAGCTGGCCGGCGAGGAGCTCGCGGACGGTGCGCCGGCCCGGCTGGAGAAGCTGCGGGACCGGCTGCACCACACCCTGGCGCAGCGGCTGCCGGGTCGAGCCCGGCTCAACGGGCACCCCGTCCGCCGGCTGCCGAACACGCTGAACCTCGGCATCGCCGGAACACGCGGCCACCAGGTGCTCGCCGACTGCCCGGCCGTCGCCGCGTCCACCGGGTCCGCCTGCCACGCCGGCGCAACCGAGCCATCGCCGGTGCTCCGCGCGATGAACCTCATGGATGACGTTGCGCTGGCGGCGATCCGCCTGTCGTTGGGCCGCTGGACCACCCACGCCGACGTCGACCGGGCCGCGGCTGCCCTTGTCACCGCCGCGTCCACACACGCGCGCCCGCGGCCCGATCTTCCCACCGCCGAGCCAGTCGCCGCATCCGCCGAGCCCACGTGACCACAACCCAAAGCCCCGAGCAGACGCTGGCCGCGGTCTACAACCAGGGCGCGGAAGCCTACGACAGGCACTGGACGCCGGCGCTCCATCGGCACGCGAAAGCACTCACCGACCGGCGAGCCGGACCTTCCCGCACCGTGGTCGACGTGGCGGCCGGAGCAGGCACCCTGGCACCGGCCCTGCGCAGGGTGGCCGGCCCGAACGGACTGGTCGTAGCGGTCGACCGCAGCCGCGGCATGTTACGGCGCGCACCCGCCGACCTGCCGCAGGTCCAAGCCGATGCCACCCGGCTGGTGCCGGGTCCCGACCGATCCGAGCGGCCGCTCCATCCGCTGTCTCCGCTGGCTGCCAGCGCGCCAGCGCCGTGACGCCGAGGAGCCGGCCGACGCCGGCATCGAGCGTGGGCGGCCAGCCAGTACCGACCTTGCTTCGAGGCGGCGCAGTCCGCAGGGCAGGGCGAGCCCTCGAGCGGCGGCAGTGCGCTGAGCTGCAGCGCAGCGGCACCACCCAACCAGCCCACCAGCCCAAGCCAAGAACCCAACCGACCCAACGACGAGCCGGCAGCCCGGCACCGCCGGCCGGCGACATCCACAGACATCCACGGCCCGGCACCGGCCAGGGCCCCGGCGCCCTCCGGGCCGACCCACCATGCATTCCCCAGGACGCATCGTCGGCCTGGCAGCGCAGACACTCCAGGCGCACGCCGCCAGAGGTGATCAGATCATCTCCGCATAATGACTGGGGCGGCCACCGCGCCACTGATCTACCGCACGGCAGCCGGTAACCGCAGGATCAGCCGCCGCTGACCCCCGCCACGGCAGCCCGCTTGCCCTGTGCTCACCGCCGATCCCCTCGGGCTACCGAGACCGTGTCGGCTTGGCACTGCCTACGCCACCCGCCCACCGCGTGTCTGTCGG
>JBKOXW010000040.1:0-11202 GCA_046744115.1 Actinomycetota bacterium
GGCCCGGCCCGCGTCGCCGGAGGTTCCCGGCGGGCAGAACGGCCGGACCCCGCCGCCGGTCGTGCCGTCGCCGAGGCCGCACTCCGTGCCGCCGCCCGCGCGGTCCGCGGCGGCCGACGATCCGCCGCCCACGACGTCCCCGGTGCACGAGATCGTCCGCCGCGTCCGCGGAGCTCAGCTCCCAGACACCGGCGTGGAGGAGGAGCCGCCGGCTCTAGCGGTTGCACAAGACCCCGACGCCGTGCGGGCGCTGGTCGAGCAGTTCGAGGCCGGCGTGCGCCGGGCGAAGGAGGTCACCCGCCTGCCGCACCCGCCGGGGGCCGAGCCGGCAGCCGCGGCCGATCCGGGACCGCCGGCCGACGTCGACCCGGCGATCCTGCCGCCGGCCCGGCTGCGTGCCGATGCCGACCTGCGGCCCCCGGACGAACCGCCGCTGCTGGACCGCTGGGAGCGCCTGCAGCGCCGCATCCCCGGGGCCGGCCTTCCGGATGAGATCGCCGAGCCACCGCCGCCACCGCCACCCGGCCGGCCGGTCGTATCGCAGACCGCGCGAGAGATGGTGGAGGAGTTCGAGAGCGGCGTACGCCGGGCGCTGGCCAACCTTGCCGCGGTGACCGCCCGGAGCCGGCCGCAGGCCGCGGCGAACGGCCCGCGGCCGCTGTCGCGGCGGGTACCCGGCGCCCAGCTGCCGGACGAGGACGCCCCGGCCGGCACGCCGGACACGCCAGGACCGGAGCCGACGATGGATCCGGAGGCGGCCAGAACGCTCGTCGAGGAGTTCGAGGCCGGCGTCGCCCGCGCGCGGCGCTCGGCCACCGACGGCGGCGAGACGACGACCACCGAACCCACCGTGACCCCCGTGGAGGACGGCGAATGAGCAACACCACCTACGGTCTGAGCGCGGAGGCACAGAACTTCAACTGGCTGCTTGGCCGCTTCGCGTCGGAGACCGCCGGGGTGATCGAGGCGATCGCGGTGTCCTCGGACGGGCTGCTCATGGCGATGTCGGCCGGCCAGGATCGGGCCAGCGCCGACCGGCTCGCCGCGATCACCTCGGGCATCACCAGCCTCGCCGGCGGCGCCGCCCGCTGCTACCAGCTCGGGTCGCTGAACAAGGTGATCGTCGACATGGCGCACGGCTACCTTCTCGTCTCCGCGATCAGCAGCGGGTCGGTGCTCGGGGTGATCGCGGCAAAGAGCGCGAACCTCGGCAACGTCGCCTACGAGATGACGCTGTTCGCCAACCGCGCCGGCCTGGCGCTCACCCCCCAGCTGATCAACGAGTTGAAGAATTCCCTGGACTGATGGACAGGGACCTGTTCGCCGAGCCGCCGCGCGCGTCGGGCGCGCTGATCCGGCCGTTCCTCGACTCCGGGGTGGCCGATCACGGCTTGGTGGACAGGGCGGCGCCGGGGCCGGCGCTGCGCCCCTACCTGCTGACCAGCGGTCGGGTCGCGCCGGACCTAGCCGTCACCGTCGAGACCCAGGTGATCGCGACCGACGCCGGGCACGTCGCCCGGCCCAGGCTCACGTTCGAGCGTCGGCACATCGTCGCGCTGTGCGAGGACCCCTTGTCGATCGCCGAGATAGCGGCGCGGCTGCGGCTGCACCTCGGCGTTGTCCGGGTCCTCGTCGGCGATCTCAGCGCCGCCGGGCTCCTGGCCGTCTACCTGCCGAACGCCGATGCTCCCTCCGATGTCGACACGCTGTTGCGAGTGATCCGTGGTCTTCGAGCCATCTCCTAAGCCGCCGCGCGCGCCGGGGGTCGGCGTCGCGCCGTCGCCCGCGAACGCGAACCGCGCCAACGGGCGTCGCCGCCCGCCGCTGCCGGTGAAGATCGTGATCGCTGGGGGGTTCGGGGTCGGCAAGACGACCGCGGTCGGCTCCATCTCCGAGATCAGGCCGCTGACCACGGAAGAGGCCATGACGGCGGCGGCGGCCGGCATCGACGACCCTAGCCAGGTGCCCGGCAAGCGGACGACAACCGTGGCGATGGACTTCGGCTGCATCACGATCGACGAGAGCCTGAAGTTGTACCTGTTCGGCACGCCCGGCCAGGACCGCTTCGGGTTCATGTGGAACGACCTGGCTCACGGCGCGCTGGGAGCGCTGGTCATCGTGGACAGCCGGCGGCTGGACGACTGCTATCCGGCGGTCGACTACTTCGAGAAGTTGCGGCTGCCGTTCGTCGTCGCGGTGAACCGGTTCGACGGCGTGATCGCGCACGATCTGGCGACGATTCGGTGGGCGCTCGCGATCGAGGCCAGCACTCCGCTTCTCACCTTCGACGCGCGTGACAAGCTGTCCGTACGCGATGCCCTGCTCGCGGTCCTCGACCGGGCGCTCGAGCGGGCGCGTCGCAGCGTGCAGACGAGGACAGGGTCCTGATCATGTCCGGGACCCTGGCCATGCGGGGGACTGAGTGACGCGGGGGATGGCATGGCTGACATCAACGACCGCCTGGACCGGCTGAACCGGCGCGAGGAGCTGACGCGTCGCGTCCTCCGGCGCCCGATCGCGGAGCCGCCGGCAGGGCTGGACGAGGACTTCCGCGAGGTGGTCGACGCGGTGGCACGGACGGTGCGACGGTTCCCTGGCCTGTCGGTGATGGTCGCACCGGCCGACGGCCGGCCCGGCCGGACGGTCATCCGCGTCACCGAGCGGGACGGGTTCGTGGAAACAGCGGTCGTCCCGCCGCCGCGATCCGTACCGGCACCCGGGCCGGCCGCCCAGCCGCTGGCGCAGCCGGCCGGCGCGGTCGCCGCGGACCGGGGCCGGCATGCGGTACCGCCCGACGCCGCCGGGCCGCCGGACGGAACCAGCGTGGACGAGGCGCCGCCTCGGTCCGAGACCGTGCCCAGTTCGACGGCGCCCGGTCCCGGCGTGCCGGGCGTTGCGGGGCTGGTCAGGCTGCCGGCCGACACCCGGCAGGTGGTGACGCGGCTGGCGCAGATGCTCCGCGAGGACCCGACGCTGACCTCTCATTGGGCGCCGGAGCGCTGAGCCGGTCGGTCTCGCCGGCCGTCCTCCGGATAGACGCACACTAGTCTGGCGACTCGTGACCGACGCGCCGATCGGCATCTTCGACTCCGGGGTGGGCGGGCTGACCGTGGCCCGGGCGATCCTCGACCAGCTGCCGCACGAGCCGGTGCGGTACGTCGGCGACACCGCGCGCGGGCCGTACGGTCCGCTGCCGATCGCCGAGGTTCGCCGCAACGCGCTGCAGGTCCTCGACGGGATGGTCGACTCGGGCGTCAAGCTGCTCGTGATCGCGTGTAACACGGCCAGCGCCGCCTGCCTGGCCGATGCGCGCGAGCGGTACGACGTGCCGGTGGTCGAGGTGATCCGGCCGGCCGTCCGGCGCGCGGTCGCGGCCACCCGCTCCGGGCGGGTCGGCGTCATCGGCACCGCGGCCACGATCGGCAGCGGGGCGTACACCGACGCGTTCGCGGCCGCCCCGCACGTCACCGTGACCGCGGCCGCCTGTCCGCGGTTCGTCGACTTCGTCGAGCGGGGCATGACCAGTGGCCGCCAGGTGCTCGGGCTGGCCGAGTCGTACCTCGCGCCGCTGGCCGCCGCGGACGTCGACACCCTCATCCTCGGCTGCACCCACTACCCGCTGCTCACCGGCGTCATCGGGCTCGTGATGGGGGAGTCGGTGACCCTGGTGTCCAGCGCGGAGGAGACCGCCAAGGACGTCTACCGGGTGCTCGTTCGCTCGGACCTGCTACGCGACGATGACGCGCCGCCGCCCCGGCACCGCTTCGTCGCGACCGGCGACCCCGCCCCGTTCCGCCGGCTGGGCCGCCGCTTCCTCGGACCGGAGATCGACACCGTCGAGTCGACCGGACCCGCTGCCACGGCACAGACCACGGGACAGAAGGGAATCGCGTGAGACTCACCGTCGTCGGCTGCTCGGGCAGCTACCCAGGTCCGGACTCGGCCGCGTCCTGTTACCTGGTCGAGCACGAGGGCTTCCGGCTGCTGCTCGACCTCGGCAGCGGGGCGCTCGGCCCGCTGCAGCGCCACGTCGACCCGCTCGCGGTCGATGCGGTCGTGCTCTCGCACCTGCACCCGGACCACTGCCTGGACCTCTGCCCGTACGTGGTGCTCCGCCGCTACCACCCGGCCGGCCGGCCGCCGCGGATCCCCGTGCTCGGCCCGCCGGGGACCCACGACCGGCTGGCGATGTCCTACGACCCGTCGGCCCGCGGCGGCCTGCACGATGTGTTCGAGTTCGGCGCGCTGCGGCCGGGCGAGCGGGAGCTCGGCCCGTTCCGGCTGCGCTTCGACCGGGTCAACCACCCGGTCGAGACATACGGGGCGCGGGTCGAGGCCGGCGGCGGCGTGCTCACCTACTCCGGGGACACCGGCGTCAGCGACGCGCTGGTGCGACTCGCCGAGGGCGGCGACGCGCTGCTCTGCGAGGCGTCGTTCACCGACGCGCCCGACCTGCCGCCGAACCTGCACCTGACCGGACGCGAGGCCGGCGAGCACGCCGAGAAGGCCGCCGTCGGCCGGCTGCTCGTGACGCACATCCCGCCGTGGACCGACGCCGAGCGGGTCCGCGAGGAGGCCACCGCCGCCTTCACCGGCCCGACGGAGCTGGTCTCCGCCGGAGCGACCTACGACATCTGACCCCCGGAGGGCTGCCCGCGCGGTGCGCCATGCCCGCCACTTATCCGGATAGCAAGGCGAGCCGCACCGTTCGCTCGGGGTTATCCACGTTGAGGTCGACGAGGCAGATGCTCTGCCAGGTGCCGAGCCCCAGCCGGCCGTCGAGCACCGGGACCGTGGCGTACGGCGGCACCAAGGCAGGCATGACGTGGTCCCGGCCGTGACCCGCGCTCCCGTGCCGGTGCCGCCACCGGCCGTCGGCCGGAAGCAGCGCATCCAGCGCCGCGAGCAGGTCGTCGTCGCTGCCCGCGCCGGTCTCCAGGATTGCCACCCCGGCGGTGGCATGCGGCACAAACACGTGCAGCAGGCCGTCCCCGCCGTGGCCGGCGGCGAACCGGGCGCACTCGCCGGTGATGTCCGCAACGACCGGGCGCGCGCCGGTCCGGACGGTGATCGTCTCGGTCTGCATGCTCCGCAGTCTGCCCGCGCGGCCACCACGCCGCGCTGCCCGCTCGCGCTGCGGGCGCTCGGGCTCGCCTAGGGTTGCCGGCATGACGCGACCGGACGGGCGAGCGGCGGACGCGCTCCGCCCGGTGACGATCACCCGCGGCTGGCAGCGCTGGGCCGAGGGTTCGGCGCTGGTGGACTTCGGGGACACCAGGGTGCTGTGCGCAGCGAGCGTGACCGACACCGTGCCGCGCTGGCGGAAGGGCAGTGGCCTGGGCTGGGTCACCGCCGAGTACGCGATGCTCCCGCGGTCCACCCACACCCGCTCGGACCGGGAGTCGGTCAGGGGCCGCATCGGCGGGCGCACCCACGAGATCAGCCGGCTGGTGGGCCGGTCGCTGCGGGCCTGCATCGACCTCGCCGCGCTGGGCGAGAACACGATCGCGGTCGACTGCGATGTCCTGCAGGCCGACGGCGGCACCCGGACGGCCGCGATCACGGGCGCGTACGTGGCGCTCGCCGACGCGGTCACCTGGCTGCAGGCGCGGCGCGCGCTGGCCAAGCCGGCGCCGCTGCACACCTCCGTCGCAGCGGTCAGCGTCGGCATCGTCGAGGACGAGCCCCGCCTGGACCTGTGCTACGAGGAGGACGTCGCCGCCGGCACGGACATGAACGTCGTGTGCACCGGCGCGGGGGAGTTCGTCGAGGTGCAGGGCACGGCCGAGACCGCCCCGTTCGACCGGGCCACGCTCGACCTGCTGCTCGACCTCGCCGTCGGCGGGTGCGCCGAGCTCACCCGGCTGCAGCGCGAGGCGCTGGCCGGGTGAGCGCCGGATGAGGGCCGGATGAGCGCCGCCGGGCCGCGGGTGCTGCTCGCGACCCGCAATGCGAAGAAGCTCGCCGAGCTGCGCCGGATCATCGCCGCGCCACCGGCGCTGGACGTGCGGATCCTCGGCCTGGCCGACGTGCCGCCGTACCCGGAGGCGCCGGAGACCGGCGCGACGTTCGCGGAGAACGCGCTGGCCAAGGCGCGCGACGCGGTGCGGTACACCGGCCTGCCCGCGGTGGCCGAGGACTCCGGGCTCACCGTCGACGCGTTGAACGGCATGCCGGGCGTGTTGTCCGCGCGCTGGGCCGGGCCCGGGCATGACGACCTCGCCAACCTCCGGCTCGTGCTCGCACAGGTCGCGGACGTGCCCGACGAGCGGCGCGGGGCGGCGTTCGTCTGCGCCGCCGCGCTGGTCACCCCGGACGGGGAGGAGCGGGTGGTCGAGGGCCGCGTCGACGGCGTGCTGGTGCGCGAGCCGCGTGGCACCGGCGGCTTCGGCTACGACCCGATCTTCCAGCCGCACGGCGACACCCGGACCACCGCCGAGATGCCGCCTGCGGAGAAGGACGCGATCAGCCACCGCGGCCGCGCGTTCCGCGAGCTCGCCCCGATCATCGCCGCCACGCTGGCTCGCTGACTGACGTCGCTGAGCCGCAGGCGGTGGGGTCGGTGAGAGTCGAACTCACACTTTCGTCGTCCTAAGCGACGTGCCTCTGCCTTTGGGCTACGACCCCAGGGTCCGCCTCCACAGTAGCGAGTTCACCCGTC
The DNA here is from genome assembly GCA_046744115.1 of Actinomycetota bacterium. Classification (GTDB taxonomy): domain Bacteria; phylum Actinomycetota; class Actinomycetes; order Mycobacteriales; family CADCTP01; genus JBKOXW01. The sequence continues at coordinate 6,662 of JBKOXW010000040.1, forward strand.
CGGCCGTGCCCGGGTTATCGACCACCCTCCGTCCGTGGCAGGCTGGCCGGCATGACCCGTGACCCCGAGACGATCCAGCGGGAGATCGAGCGGACCCGCGACGCGCTGGCCGAGACGTTCGACGACATCGCCGAGCGGGTCAGCCCGCGGCGCCTGGCGAGCGTGGGTCGCGAGCGGTTGCTCGCTGCGGCCACCTCACCGCCCGGGATCGCCGTGCTCGGCGGCGTCGCGCTGCTCACCGCGCTGTTCGTGGCCCGCCGGGTCCGCAACCGCCGCCGCGGCTGACGGTCCCGTCGGACCGGCCGGGTATACCTCGACCTCGGTCGCCTTCACCACCGTCCATACCGGACGCCCGGGCGCCAGCCGCAGCTCAGCCACCGCGGCCGCGGTGACGTCGGCGAGGATCTCCGGCCGGCCGTGGATCGCCAGCCGCACCCGGTCGCCGAGCTGCTCGACCGATGTCACCGTGCCCTGCCAGGCGTTGCGGGGGCTGGCGCCGTGCGGCGGCTCGACGTACACGCCGACCGCCGACGGGCGAACCGCGGCGAGCACCGGGCCGCGGGCGGCCGTGTCCGCCGTCCGCAGCCGGCCACCGCCGTCCAGCTCGATGACGCCGTCGGCGGCCGTGCCGCGGTGCAGGTTCAGCCCGACCAGCCGGGCGACGTAGTCGGTGCGGGGGCGGCGGGCCACCTCGGCCGGCCTGCCGTCCTGCGCGACCCGGCCGTCCTCGACGACCACTAGCCGGTCGGCGAGCACCATCGCCTCGACCGGGTCGTGCGTGACCACCAGCGACGGTCCGCCGAACGCGGTGAGGTGCTCACGCAGCCAGGTCCGGACCGCCAGCCGGCTGCCCGCGTCCAGCGCGGCGAGCGGCTCGTCAAGCAGCAGCAGGCTCGGGTGGGCGGCCAGGGTGCGGGCCAGCGCCACCCGCTGCGCCTGGCCACCGGACAGCGTCCCGGGTCGCCGCTGGGCCAGCGCGCCGAGCTCGAACCGGGCGAGCCACTCGTCGGCGATGCGGCGGGCCTCCGCCCGGCCGGCCCCGGCGCAGCGCGGCGCGAACGCCACGTTCTCCCGGACCGACAGGTGCGGGAAGAGCAGGTAGTCCTGGAAGACCAGGCCGACCGGCCGCGCGTCGGCGGGCACGAACGTGCCCGCGGCCGGATCGTCCAGCACGGTGCCGTCTAGCTGGATCCGTCCGGCGGACAGCGATACCAGGCCGGCGAGCGCGCGCAGCAGGGTCGACTTGCCCGCGCCGTTCGGGCCGAGCACACCGACCACCTCGCCCGGCTCCGCCCCGAGCGACACGTCGAGCACGAACGAGTCCCGATCGACCCGCACGTCCGCCATCAGGGTCATCGCTCACCCGCCGGGGATCGCGCGCAGCCAGCGCTCCCGCAGCACGACGAGGACCGTGACCGAGACGGCGAGCAGCACCAGCGACAGCGCGATCGCGGCCTCCGGGTCCCGCTCCAGTGCGATGTAGACGGCCAGCGGCATCGTCTGGGTGACGCCCGGCAGGTTGCCCGCGAACGTGATGGTGGCGCCGAACTCGCCGAGCGCCCGCGCCCAGCACAGCACCGCGCCGGCCGTCACCGACGGCGCCACCAGCGGCAGGGTGACCCGCCGGAACGTGGTCCACCGGCTCGCGCCGAGCGTCGCCGCTGCCTGCTCGTACCGCCGGTCCATCGACCGCAGCGCCCCCTCCACCGCGATGACGAGGAACGGCATCGCGACGAACGTCTCGGCGACCACCACCCCGGCGGCGCTGAACGGCAGGGTGAACCACTCCTCGACGTGCCGCCCGACGATCCCGCGCCTGCCGAACGCGAGCAACAGCGCGACGCCGCCGACCACCGGCGGCAGCACCAGCGGCAGCATCACCAGCGCGCGCAGCAGCCCGCGGCCGGGGAACCGCAGCCGGGCCAGCACCCAGGCCAGCGGCACGCCGAGGACGAGCGAGATGGCGGTCGCCACGGTCGCGGTGACCAGCGACAGCCGCAGCGCCTCGCGGACCGCCTCGTCGGCGAGCAGGCCGGGCAGCCCGCGCCACGGCGCCCGGACCAGCAGGCCGGCGAGCGGCAGCAGCAGGAACGCGACTCCGATGGCGGCCGGGACGACCAGCACGGCCGGCACGCCGGCCCGCACATCGTCCACTCCGGACGGTCGTGGGCGGCGGGCCCGCCGGTCCTCGTCGGTCAGCCGATCGCCACCGGTCGAGGTGAACGCCCGTCGGGTCACGGTGCCCGCTCGCCGCCGCCAGAACGACCCGTCACGGCTGCGCGAACCCGGCAGCGGCCAGCACGCTCCGCCCGGCCGGCGAGAGCACGAAATCGACGAACGCACGCGCGGTCACGGCGTTCGTGCTGCCCTTGGTCACCGCGATCGGGTACGCCGTCGACGCGTTCACCACCGCCGGGATCTCGATGCCACGCACCCGGTCGCCGGCCGCGCGCACGTCGGTGATGTACACCAGCCCGGCGTCGATCTCGCCGATCTCGACCAGCGTGAGGACCGCCTTGACGTCCTGCGCCTCGGTGACCGGCCGGACGGTGAGCCCGGCGTTGGCGAACACCTCCGCGGCGACCCGTCCGCACGGCACCTGCGGCTGGCAGAGCGCGACCTTGACGTCGGCCCGGGCGAGGTCGTCCAGCGAGTCGATCGTCGCCGGGTTGTCCGGCGGCACCGCGATCTGCAGCGAGTTCGTGCCGAACGTGCGCGGCTCGCTGGCCTCGCCGGCGTCGACGACCGTGGCCATGTTCGCCGGGCTGGCCGAGGCGAAGACGTCGGCCGGCGCGCCGTTGACGATCTGCTCGGCGAGGCCCGAGCTGGGGCCGAAGCTGAAGCGCACGGTGGCGCCCGGATGGTCGGCCTCGAACCGCTCGCCCAGCTCGGTGAACGTCTCGGTGAGCGAGGCGGCGGCGAAGACCGTGAGCGTGCCGCTCGGCGTGCCGGTGGCCGACGCAGCGGGCGCGGACCCGGACTCGCCCGACCCGCACCCGGCCGCGAGCAGCGCCAGCACGACGACACCCGCCCGCGCGATCACCGATCCCCGCGCCCGCATGCGCGCACCGTACCGCCGACGATTAGTCTGGCGGTGCCAGTCGGTCACACTCTGTAGACGACGGAGAGGAGACGAGATGAGCGAGCGTGACGGCTATGAGCCGGGCGTCCCGCGCAGGGTAGTGGCCGCGGCTCAGCCCGACCCCGGGGGGGCCGACTGGGCGCTCGCGCCGCACTGGGGGGTCGACTTCTGGATCGCCGACGCCGACCCGGCCGCGGAGCACGCCGCCGCCAGGGGCCGTAGCGTGGTGGCCGGCCCATACGACGTGCCGGGCCTCCGCCAAGCCGTCCTGGCCGACCCGCAGGGCGCGCCCGTTCACGGTGAGCCAGCTCGTGATCGCTGCGCAGGGGGCGTGACATGGCCACCATCGAGGCCGCTTGGCGGGACCTGACGGCGGCTCTGGAGGGCGAGGCCGTCCTTCCCGGCTCCCCGCGATACGACGAGGTTCGCAGGCCGCAGATCCCGCGTTTCCACGACGTGCGTCCGCAGGCCGTGGTGCTGTGCCGGACGCCCGAGGACGTGGCCGAGGCGATCGCGTTCGCGCGTCGCTCGGGCATCGAGGTCGCGGTGCGGAGCGGAGGGCACGACTTCGCTGGGCGCTCGTCTGGACCCGGGATGGTGCTGGACCTCACGCTGATGCATTCCCTGGAGGTCTCCGACGGCCTGGCCATCGTGGGGCCCGGCTCCCGGCTCGGCGACCTCTACGCCGCCCTGGCTCAGTACGAAGTCACGATCCCGGGCGGCTGCGGCGCCACGGTCGGGATCGGCGGCCAGGCGCTCGGTGGCGGGCTTGGCCTGCTGGGTCGCAGTCGAGGGCTCACGTCGGACCAGCTAGTCGCGGCAGAAGTGGTGCTGGCCGACGGACGGGTGGTGGAGTGCGACGAGCAGCGCCACGAGGACCTGTTTTGGGCGCTGCGCGGCGCGGGCGCCCAGGGCCTCGGCGTGGTCACGCGCCTCACGCTCCGCACCGTGGCCGAGCCCGCCGCCACCTCGTTCCACCTCAGGTGGCCCTACGAGTTCGCATCGGCGCTGATCGCCGCCTGGCAGGAGTGGTCGCCGACGGGGCCCGACGGACTCGCGGCGAGCCTGCTTGTCACCGTCGGCGGGGAGGCCGGCGCCGACCCTGTGGTTCACCTGTTCGGCTCGATGATCGGCAGCCAGACCGAGACCGCGGCGCTGCTCGACGAGTTCGTGTCGGCCGCCGGCACGGACCCCGCCTCCTCCGAGCGCGCGCAGATGCGCTACGGCTCGCTGAAGAACTACCTCGCGGGGCGAGGCCCGGGCGACCAGGAGGACGAGCACGGCCGCCCGTACATGAAGTCGGAGTTCTTCCGCGAGCCGCTGCCGGCCGGCGCGGTCGAGGCGCTGGTGGATCTTTTCGTCCGGGGACGCCGGCCCGGGGAGGCGCGGAAGCTCGACTTCATGCCCTGGGGCGGCGCCTATAACCGCGTGCCTGCGAACGCCACCGCGTTCCCACACC
>JBKOXW010000229.1:0-5176 GCA_046744115.1 Actinomycetota bacterium
GCGGATCGGCTTGTCCGGGTCGAAGAAGCCGCAGCCGCGGAAGATGCGGCCGTACCAGCCGTCCATGCTGTAGCCGGGGATCGTGAGCGCGCCCTCGTTGAGCGACAAGCTGTCGTCGTAGAGCGCAGACAGGTCGAAGTCGGTGACCGAACCCATGCCCTCGCAGCGCGGGCACATGCCGCCGAGACGGGTGAAGGTCGCCTGCTCGGCCTTCGTCTTGCCGGGACCGCGCTCGATGGTGATCGCACCGCTGCCCTTCACCGAGGGGACGTTGAACGAGTACGCGTTGGGCGAGCCGATGTGCGGCCTCCCGAGCCTGCTGAAGAGGATGCGCAGCATCGCGTTGGCGTCGGTGGCGGTGCCGACGGTGGAGCGGGGGTTGGAGCCCATCCGCTCCTGGTCCAGGATGATCGCCGTCGTCAGGCCATCCAGTACGTCGACCTCCGGCCGCGACAGCGTCGGCATGAAGCCCTGCACGAAGGCGCTGTAGGTCTCGTTGATCATCCGCTGCGACTCCGCGGCGATCGTGCCGAACACCAGCGAGCTCTTGCCCGAGCCGGAGACGCCGGTGAAGACCGTCAGGCGGCGCTTCGGGAGCTCGACGCTGACGTCCTTGAGATTGTTCTGGCGCGCGCCCTGCACGCGGATCAGTTCGTGGCTGTCGGCAGCGTGCAGCGCAGGCGACTGCGGGTCCGTCCTCGTGGCCATCTTCATGGTGTCTCCATTTGTGCGGCGCGACCGCCTTCGCGGTCTCCGTCGGCGTCGCCTGGCTCGATCGACTTCCCGATTCGCGACGCCTTAAGTGTGACGATGGTGACGTCCTTGACGCTCAAGCTAGCTGCCGCTCCGTGACCTGCGCTTCTCGATTCCTGATCGGTCTGGTCACCTGCTCCGCCGGGCACGCGACGGTGCTCGCGGTGACGCTGCTTACCAAGCCGGGGACTGCCGAGCCGACGCCGGATGCGGACCGACGCGGGCGTCGGCGAGGCCGCCCTGCTGTGCCAGTGGCGCGCCAGGCTCACGCGCCCACTGGTTCCTGCGCTGGGCCAGCAGCAGGAAGCACGCGACGGCGCCGAGCGCCACGGTGGCAAGTGCTGAGCCGCCGAGCGTCGCGCGCGGGCCGAGCGCCGTGGTGAGCGGTCCGCCGAGCGCGGTGCCGAGCGGGGAGGCAGTGAGCAGCGCCGCGCTGCGGGCCGCGAGCATCGCTGCAAGGTGCCGCGGCGGCGACTTGGCCTGCATCAGCGTCACCGAGAGCGCGACGAACGGCCCGTAGATCGCGCCGCCGAGCGTGAAGGACGCGACGGTGACGGCCGTCGGCGCGGCGAGCCCGAACGGCAGCAGCGCGAGCCCCCAGCCGACCACGATGGCGACCGTCACCGGCCAGAGCGGCAGCCGCCGCAGCGTGCCCACCGCCAGCCCGCCGACCACCGCACCGACGCCGAACAGGGTCCAGTAGAGGCCGAGCAGCGTGCCCGGCGCGTGCAGGTCATCGGTAACGTGCAGCGGCAGCGCGACCTCCACGGGTCCGTACAACAGGTTGAAGAACCAGGTGAGCGTCAGCAGCCCGAGCAACTCGGGATGCGTGCGCAGCAGTGCGAACCCGCCGCGCGCGGCCGCCTGGTCGACGGGCGAGACGTGCCCCTCGCCCGGCGAGCTTGCGAGCCGGCCAGCCGTCACTGCCGGCAGCCGGGTGCGTGCGACAAGCACGGCGAGGAACACGTAGGTGAGCGCGTCCAGGCCGAGCACGAGCGCGGAGCTGACGTACGTCACGAGCACGCCGGCGATCGCGGGCCCGGCGATGGTGGCGGCGAAGCTGAGCGAGCTGACGAGGGTGTTCGCGGCGAGCCGCTGCTCGTCGGGCAGCAGCTCGGCCAGCAGGGTGTACTTGCCCGCGCTGCCCCACGCGTGTAGCAGCGACGAGACCGCGAGCAGCACGACGTACAGCGGCGGCGTCAGCAGCCCGGCGAGCCAGGCGAGGGGTACGGCACCGAGAAACACGCCGCGCACCACGTTGTCGGCGAGCAGCAGCCGCCTAGCCGGCATCCGGCGCAGACGGCGACCGAACACCAGCGCGCCGACGACGCCCGGCAACGTGTACGCGGCCACCGCGCCGCCGACCCACAGCCCCGCGGTCTCCTGCGGCGCGAGCTCGATGGCGAGCCACGCCACCGCGACGAAGCTCATCCCGTCCCCGAGGTACGAGACCGCGAAGCCGAGGTTCAGTCGCCGGAATACCGGGTTGGCGAGCACCGGCCGGTACGCAGAGGGGACGAGGCGTCGGAGCACCATGGGACACCTCACGAAGGTGCACCTGAGATCGATCTCGTCTCAGCTGTCAGTCAGGCCTGCGATCGCCGGACGGCTCAGCGCAGCTCTTGGATGCGGATCTGGTTGCCCGCGGGATCGCGGAAGGCGCAGTCGCGGACCCCGTACGGCTGCTCGGTCGGCTCCTGGACGACCTCGGCGTCGCTGGCCTGCAGCCGCTCGAAGGTACCGTCGAGGTCCTTGGTGGCCAGGAGGATCCAGCCGTAGGTGCCCTTGGCCATCATCTCGACGATGGTGCGGCGCTCGTCGTCGGTGATGCCGGGGTCGGCGGCCGGTGGCGCCAGGAGGATGGACGTGCCGGGCTGCCCGGCGGGGCCGACCGCGATCCAGCGCATCTTGCCCTCGCCGACGTCGCTGCGGACCTCGAAGCCGAGGGTGTCGCGGTAGAAGGCCAGGGAGGCGTCCGGGTCGTCGTGCGGGAGGTAGCTGGTGTGAATGGTGAGATCCATGGCGGTCACGCTAGCTGCGGCTCGACGACCAGCGCTTCTCGATTCCTGATCGGTCTGGTCACCTGTTTCGCTATGCACGGTGGCATCCCCGCCGTCACGCGCCCCCCGTGGCGCCGGTAGGTGCTGGGCGGCACACCGACCAGCTCGGTGAAGCGGGTGCTGAACGTGCCCAGCGACGAGCAGCCGACCGCGAAGCAGACCTCGGTGACGCTGAGGTCGCCACGGCGCAGCAGCGCCATCGCGCGCTCGATGCGCCGCGTCATCAAGTAGCTGTACGGCGACTCGCCGTAGGCGAGCCGGAACTCGCGGCTGAGGTACCCGGCCGACATATGCGCGCCGCGGGCGAGCTTCTCGACGTCCAGCGGCTGTGCGTACTCCCGGTCGATCCGGTCGCGGACGCGGCGCAGACGCGTGAGGTCGCGCAGGTGCTGCTCTGCGGCGGGTCTGCTGGTCACCTGCGAGATCGTACGTCGCGCCGGGTCGCCCAGCGCCACTGGCATCCAAGCGTGGGACCTGCGGTGGGCCCCGTGGTTAGAGTCACCGACCATGACCGACGTGGACGACGGCCCGACGGTCGCGCGTTGAGCCTGCGCTGGATCCTGGTCCACATGATCGAGGAGTACGCGCGGCACAACGGCCATGCCGACCTGCTCCGCGAATCGATGGACGGGCTGACCCGCGAGTAACCACGAAGCGAGGACGCGTTCGGCCGCGGAGTGTCGGTGTCTCACCCTAGGGTCCGGCGCATGACCACCACACCGATAGTCCTGGTACCCGGATTCTGGCTCGGTGCGTGGGCGTGGGACGAGGTCGCAGCCGCCTTGCGCGCCGATGGGCATGACGTCACGGCGCTGACGCTGCCCGGTCTCGAGTCGGCCGACGCCGACCGGTCCTCGATTACCTTCGCCGACCATGTCGACGCGATCTGCGATGCGGTGACGGCGGCGGGCCGTCCCGTCGTGCTCGCCGTGCACAGCGGAGCCGGGTTCTCCGGCTACGCCGCGAGCGACCGGATCCCCGAGCGGATCGCGGCGATGGTCTACGTCGACTCCGGCCCGGGCAAGGGCGCGGGCGACCCGAGCTTCGCCGGCGTCGAGAGGCCCATGCCCTCGCGGGAGGAGCTCAAGGAGGAAGAGAACCTCGACGGGCTCAGCGAGGAGCAGCTCGAGACCTTCCGGCAGTGGGCGGTCCCGGAGCCGGGTGGCGTCCTGCGCGAGGAAGCGGAGCTGACCAACGACGCGCGCCTCGACGTGCCGACCACGGCCATCTGCACGGGCTACTCGTCCGACCAGTACAAGGCCGCGGTCAAGGAGGGTTACGCGTGGCTCGCTGGTTTCGCCGAGCTGCGGAACGTCACGTGGGTCGACCTGCCGACGAGCCACTGGCCGATGTGGTCGCGCCCCAAGGAGCTTGCCGCGATCATCGGCGACGTCGCGAAGAACGCAGCCAGCGCCTGACCAGATCGGCAACGTGCCGGCAACGTCGGTGAACGTTGCCGGATTCTGACGCTGCGCTCGTGCGCGCGGACAACGGCGCGTCGATCATCGGCGGGCAGCGACTCGCGCTGTCGCTCCGCCGGACCGGCACCACGGCCGAGCGGCAGATCGGCACCCGGACGACGGCCGCGAACAGCCTGGCCATCCGGTCCGACCGGCCGTCGGTCGATGGGCGCTATATTGTCCGGTTCGCCGGATCGACGAGGTACGTGCGCAGCACCGGCAGCCTGGGCGTCGACGTGCGGTGACGGGCCCGGCCATTGCCCCACGGCCGGACCCGCCACGACAGGAAGGACCGGTGCCGGCGGTCGGGCGGTGGCCGCCGGCACCGGGCCACAGCACGTGGCTACCCCGCACCATCCGATGCAAACCGTGCGGGATGCTCGACGTGTGCGCGCCCGCTTCCCGTTCCTCGACGCGCCGACGCCCCTGGCGTTCGCGCACCGTGGCGCGTCGGTGGACGGCCTGGAGAACTCGATGGTCGCGTTCGAGGCGGCGGTCCGGCTCGGCTACCGGTACCTGGAGACCGACGTCCGGAGCACCCGCGACGGCGTCCTGGTGGCATTCCACGACGCCACCCTCCGGCGGGTCACCGGCGTACGGGGACGGCTCGGCGGCCAGGCGTGGACGCAGCTGCGCACGGCACGCATCGCCGGTCGCGAGCCGATCCCGCTGCTCGAGGACCTGCTCGGGGCGTGGCCGGACGTGCGGATCAACCTCGACGTGAAAGTCTCCGTGGCGATCGATCCACTTGTCGACACGATCCGCCGCGCCGGCGCGATCGACCGCGTCTGCGTCGGCGCGTTCTCCGATGTGCGGCTGGCGCGCATCCGCGCCGCGCTCGGCCCGCGGCTGTGCACGTCGCTGGGTCCGCGCGCGGCGCTCGCGCTGCGCGCCCGCTCGTTC
>JBKOXW010000133.1:0-20450 GCA_046744115.1 Actinomycetota bacterium
CGCTGACGCCCGGGCCGTCAGGCGCGGCCGGCCGGACTGCGCGGCCGGGGCATTCGCACGCGCCGTCGCCCTCCGCCGCTCCGCAACCCCCGTCGCGCCCGAAGCCGGCGGAGCCTCCGAGCGGCGCCGATCCGGCCGGCCCGCGCCGGACCGGTCAGGGCGCGAACGAGGCCGACCGGCAGTCCGGGCCGGCCGGGCCCGAGCGGCGACCGGGTCGGTCTGCCGAGGCGGACGGCCATGTGGTCGCCACCGGCGACAGCCTGTGGCTCATCGCCGCGCGCCGGCTCGCCGCGACCGGCACCGACGTCGACGACGCGGCGATCGCCGCCGAGTGGCCCCGCTGGTACGCCGCGAACACGGAACTGATCGGCCCGGACCCGGACCTCATCCACCCCGGGCAGCGGCTGGTGGCGCCAGCCGAAACCCGCTCGGGCCACGACTCGCCGACCGTCCCGCCTGGAGGGCCGTGATGAGCGCTCCCGTCCTCGACCGTTCCGGTAGAGCGGGCCGGCGTCGCCCGAGCCCGCCCGGACCATCCGACCGGGGCCGCCTGCGCGTACGCCCCGTGCCACCGCTGGAGCCGCCCTACGACGACGAGATCGCCGCGCCGCACCTGTACCTGGTGCCGTCCGACGAGCTGCCGTTCGAGGAGCCCCCGCCTCGCCGGTTCGCCCGACCCATCGACTTCTTCGACCGCCAGCCCACGTCGCGCCGGATGCTCCCGGAGCCGGAGGTGTTCGCGACCCGCTTCATCCAGGCGCTGCTGGAGACGCTGGTCGGGCGGCGGCCGCCGGCGCAGCTGCAGGAGTGGACGACCGCGGCGGTGCTCGCGAGCGTCAACCAGCAGGTCGGGCGTCGGCGCTGGGCGCATCCCGGGTCTCCGCCGCCGACCGTGCACTCGATCAGGATCGGCGAGCCGGCAGACGGGGTCGCCGAGGTCTCGGCCGTGATCCAGCGCGGCCAGCGTTACCTGGCGATCGCGGCCCGTCTGGAAGGACTCGACGGGCGCTGGCGGTGCGTCGCGCTCCGGGTGGGCTGACCCGCCGCGCTCCGCGCGGGCAACGGCCCGCGGCGCGGACGCTGTCAGCGGGCGCCGGCCGGTGCGCCGTGGCAGCGCTTGTACTTCTTGCCCGAACCGCAGGGGCAGGGCGCGTTCCGGCCCGGTTCGCTGCCCGTGACGGTGGCCCCGGCGGTCGCCGGCCCACCGGATCGCGACCGCTCGGGTTCGGCAGAGTCGAGAGTCGGCGCGGAGTACTGCAGGTTGTCCGCGCGGCGATGCCCGTCCAGCCCCTTCGCCGCCAGCGCGGGCGCACGGCGCGCCTGCGCCGCGGGGGGCGCGGCGACGACCTGGTCCTCGACGGGACCCGGCTCCGGCTCCGGCGCCTGGACCTGCACCTCGACGTTGAACAGGTACCCGACCGACTCCTCCTTGATCGCGTCGAGCATCGCCGCGAACATGTTGAAGCCCTCGCGCTGGTACTCCACCAGCGGGTCGCGCTGGGCCATCGCCCGCAGGCCGATGCCCTCCTGCAGGTAGTCCATCTCGTAGAGGTGCTCACGCCACTTTCGGTCGAGCACCGACAGCACGACCCGGCGCTCCAGCTCGCGCATGACCTGCGAGCCGAGCTCGGCCTCCCGCGCGTCGTAGGCTGCCTGCGCGTCCGCCCTGATCTCCTCCAGGAGGAGCTCGCCCGACAGCGCGTTGACCTCGCCGCCGACCTGAGCGAGCACGTCGTCGACCGTCACCGAGATCGGGTAGAGCGTCTTCAGCGCGGTCCACAGCTGGTCGAGATCCCAGTCCTCCGGGTAACCCTCGGCGGTCGCGCCCTCGACGTACGCGGTGATCACGTCGTCGAGCATGTGCCGCACCTGCTCGTGCAGGTCGGCGCCATCGAGCACCTTGCGGCGCTCGGCGTAGATGACCTCGCGCTGCTTGTTGAGCACCTCGTCGTACTTGAGGACGTTCTTGCGGATCTCGAAGTTCTGCTGCTCGACCTGGGTCTGCGCGGACTTGATCGCCCGGGACACCATCTTCGACTCGATCGGCTCGTCCTCGGGCATGTTGAGCCGGGTCATGATCGCCTCGACGGCGTTGGCGTTGAAGCGCTTCATCAGGTCGTCGCCGAGCGAGAGGTAGAAGCGCGACTCGCCCGGGTCACCCTGCCGGCCCGACCGGCCGCGCAGCTGGTTGTCGATCCGGCGCGACTCGTGCCGCTCGGTGCCGAGCACGTACAGCCCGCCGGCTCCGACCACGTCGTCGTGCTCCCTGGCCACCTGCCGCTTCAAGGCCTCGACCGTGCCATCCCACGCCGCCTCGTACTCCTCGGGTGTCTCGGTCGGGGATAGGCCCCGGTTGCGCAGCTCGACGTCCGCCATGAACTCCGGGTTGCCGCCCAGCATGATGTCCGTACCGCGGCCGGCCATGTTCGTCGCGACCGTGACCGCGCCGCTGCGGCCGGCGTGCGCGACGATGGCCGCCTCCTTCTCGTGGTACTTCGCGTTGAGAACCTCGTGCGGGACCCCCCGGCGGAGCAGCATCGCGGACAGCAGCTCGGACTTGGCCACGCTCGCCGTGCCCACGAGCACCGGCTGGCCGGCGTGGTGCCGATCGGCGATGTCCTCCACGACGGCCGCGAACTTCGCCGGCTCGGTCTTGTAGACGACGTCCGGCTGGTCATTGCGGATCATCGGCATGTTCGTCGGGATCGACACCACACCGAGCTTGTAGATCTGGTGCAGCTCGGCGGCCTCCGTCTGCGCGGTGCCGGTCATCCCGGCGAGCTTCTCGTAGAGGCGGAAATAGTTCTGCAGGGTGATCGTGGCGAGCGTCTGGTTCTCGTCCTTGATCGGCACGCCCTCCTTGGCCTCGATGGCCTGGTGCATGCCCTCGTTGTAGCGCCGGCCGTGCAGGACCCGGCCGGTGAACTCGTCGACGATCAGCACCTCGCCGTTCGTCACGATGTAGTCGCGATCCCGCTTGTACAGCTCCTTCGCCTTCAGGGCGTTGTTGAGGTAGCCGACGAGCGGGGTGTTCACCGCCTCGTACAGGTTTTCGATGCCGAGCTGGTCCTCGACCTTGGCGACCCCGTCCTCGGTGATCGCGACGGTGCGCTTGCCCTCCTCGACCTCGTAGTCGGCGTCCCGCCGGAGCATGGGGGCGATCCGGGCGAACTCCTGGTACCACCGCGCGCTCTGCTCGGCCGGGCCGCTGATGATCAGCGGCGTGCGCGCCTCGTCGATGAGGATGGAGTCGACCTCGTCGACGATCGCGAACGAATGGCCGCGCTGGACCAGCTCGTCCCGGCTCCACGCCATGTTGTCGCGCAGGTAGTCGAAGCCGAACTCGTTGTTCGTGCCGTGGGTGATGTCGGCCGCGTACGCCCGCCGCCGGTCGTCGGGGCGCATCTGGGAGAGGATCACGGCGACCTCGAGGCCGAGGAAGTGGTGCACCCGCCCCATCCACTCGGCGTCGCGCTTGGCCAGGTAGTCGTTGACCGTGACGATGTGCACGCCCTTGCCGGCGAGCGCGTTGAGGTACGCGGGGAGCGTGCTGACCAGCGTCTTGCCCTCACCGGTCTTCATCTCGGCGATGTTGCCCATATGCATCGCCGCGCCACCCATGAGCTGGACGTCGTAGTGCCGCTGGCCGAGCGTCCGCTTCGCGGCCTCGCGGACGACGGCGAACGCCTCCGGCAGCAGGTCGTCCAGCGTCTTGCCGTCGGCCAGCCGCTCGCGGAACGCGTCCGTCTGCGCGCGGAGCTCCGCGTCGGTCATCTCGACGTAGTCGGGCTCAAGCGTGTTGATGTGGTCGGCGATCGCCTTGAGCCGGCGGAGGATCTTGCCCTCACCGGCGCGCAGGATCTTGTCGAGTACCACGGCGTGAATTCAGCTCCCTCAGACGGCTCCCCGGCCATCGTAGGTGGCGCAGGCAACGCTCGTTGAACGCACGGAGGCTGCGCGGTGTGCCCGGCCGGCCGGATCCGAGGTCGGCGGTGCCGCCCCGTGCCGGATCAGCGCCGGGTCAGCGCCCGCGGCCGCTGCCGACCGTCTGCGTCTCCAGCGCTGTCACCGCGCCCTGGTACTGCGGGCCGACCTTGTCGGGCAGCGAGCCACCGTCCGGTCCGCCGGCGCCGTCACCCTCCCACTCGGCGGTGTACGTCGTCTGCGCGGTCAGCTGGTAGTGCCCCGACCTGCGGAACGTGATGCTGCACTCGGACGCGCCCGAACCCGCCGCCGGCGTCCACCGGGTGCCCTTGGGCGGCGCGACGCAGCTCGCCGACAGGCCGCCGCTGGACCGCACGTCCATCCGGGCGGGATGCGCGTCCACCTGCGCCCAGGCGACACCCGGGATCGTGGCGCGAGCCCACTGCGGGTCCTCGAAGGCGTAGTCGCTGCCCCAGAACCAGGTGCTCAGGTTGACGATCGACTCCGCGGTCGGGCTTCGGCTGATGTCCGGCATGCGCAGCGTCAGCTCGCGCTCGGCGAAGTAGAGCAGCGTGGCGGCCGGGATGGGCGGAGCCGGCGGGTTCGTCCCGTTCGGCACCCACACCAGGAACGGCGTGGTCGGGTCGAAGAACGCGTCGCTGATGTCGTAGAACTCGTCGGCCGTGATCGGATCGTCCGGGCCGTACGAGCAGGTGCGGTACGCCCACAGGCCGGACGTGTCGTTGCGGTGGGCCTCGATCTCGGCGACCGGTGGTGCGGCAATCGGCTCGGAGCCATTGGGACCGCCGAACCGGTCGCGGTACCTACCGTCCGGACCGATGTCCTCCATGATCTCGTCGTACGCCCACTGCCCGTTGGACCAGTCCGACGTCTGCCAGTAGCACGGGATATATGGCGCCGGCACGGACGTGCTCGCCGAACCGCCACCACCGGTCGCGTTACCAGTGTATTGGATCATGGACGCGATGACCCGGTATCCGTCGTTGGTCTCCGAACCGCCTGTCGTGCTGTACGGGTCACCGCCCGCCGCCGAAGCCGACGTGGCGGGAACGGTAAGGAGGCCGGCGAAGAGCAGGACTCCGGTCAACGATGAGGCCAGCCTGCCACGTCTCATCGTTACGACCCTCCACATTGGGGTGTCCGGGCTTCGGCGATGCCTGTCACGACAAAGCCGACATTAGCGGGTCTCAGCGTGATGGTGAAGGAGTTCTGCTCGCCGGCCTCGTCCGTCTTCGCGCCAGACCCGTCGTGGTAGCGCTGCTGGGAGGCGTCCACGCAGTCGTCGATCGTGCGGACCTGGCCCAGCGACGTGCGCACGGTGGGGGTCAGCATCAGCGGACCGCGCAGGGTGCGGTGCTGGCGAACGAGCGCGCTCTCGATCCCCCGGGAGAAGGCGGCGAACGCGCTGCTGTCGCTCCGCGCCCGCAGCTTCGCGTACTGCGGGTCGGGGATGGCCGCCGCCTCCGCGTACGCCACCCAGAAGGCCAGGTAGTCGCGCAGCAGCCGCTCGGTCGCCGCGTCCGCGCGGGCCGGCATGAAGAGTGTGACGTCGCCCGACTTGAGCGTCTCCCACCCCGGAGAGGGAGCCGCCGACGTCTCGGAGGACGCCGCCGACCCGGACGCCCCGGACCCGCCGGGCAGTGGCGCCGCATCGGATCCGGAGTCCGAGCAACCGGAGACGCTGAGGCCGGCTAGCACGATACCGGCGACGGCGACTCTGGTACGGCGTCGCGCCCCCGACATGCGCTGGCACCTCCCCGGGCCTTAGTGGCGGGCACACCCTACTGAGGGCAACGGACAGATCCGCACACCGGCTCACTTGGTGATGTCGAGCAGCCTCTCGCGCACCGCGTACATCACGGCCTCCATCCGCGAGTGCAGCTGCAGCTTCTCCAGGATGTTGCGAACGTGGTTCTTCACCGTGTGCTCGCTGATGAACAGCTGCCCGGCGATGTCGCGGTTGTTCATGCCACGGGCGACCAGCCGCAGCACGTCCATCTCGCGGTTGGTGAGCCGCGGCGTCGGCACCGCGTGTGCCGACTCGCCCCGCTTGACCATCGCGGCGAACTCGTTCAGCAGCTTGGACGCCAGCGCGGGACTGATCAAGGACTGGCCCGCACGGACCGCTCGGATCGAGGACGCCACATCGTCGATGGGCAGGTCCTTCAACAGGTATCCATTGGCTCCGGCCTTGATGGCCTCGTAGAGATCGGCCTCGTCGTCGCTGACGGTGAGCATGAGGATCTTCGCGGAGGGGACCGTCTCCTTGATCGCCGAGCACGCCTCGATGCCGCCGTGGCGGGGCATTTGAACGTCCATCAGGACGAGGTCCGGCAACGTCTCGGCGGCCCTCTCCAGCGCCGCCGCGCCATCGCCACACTCGCCGACGACCTCGATGTCCGGCTCCAGGTCCAGCGTGACCCGCAGCCCGCGCCGGAACAGGGCGTGGTCGTCGACGAGCAGGACCCGAATGGACTCGTCGTCCCCGGCCCGGCCGATCACATCCTCGGTCACACCCGACTCCCCCGCGCGCAGCCCCGTCGTGCCGGCTCGTCGCAGCCGGCATGCGGGAGTCTGCCAGAGTCGCCGTGGCGGGACCGGTCGTCTCGGGGCCGGTCAGGAGACGAGCCTGATCACCCCGTAGTCGTAGCCCCGGCGCCGGTAGACGACGCTCGGCTGGCCGGTCTCCGCGTCGGCGAAGAGGAAGAAGTCGTGCCCGACGAGCTCCATCTCGAACAGCGCCTGGTCGATGCTCATCGGCTTGGCCGGATGTTCCTTCTCGCGGACGATGCGGCCCGGTCCCTCGTCCGGCTCGAGTAACCCGTCGGCCGCCGCCGACGTGGGCTGTGCGACGGGTATGGCCTCGCCGTTGACGATCCCGAGCGGCGCGGGTTCCCACGCGGCCGCGGTGTCCGCCGCCCCGCTGCCGTTGGCCGCGACGGCGGCCCCCGTCGCGACCGCGACCGAGGTCGGAGTCCGCACGCCGTGGTGGACCCTGCGCCGGTCGGCCAACCGGCGGAGCCGTCGCTCGAGCTTCGCCACGCAGGCGTCGAGGGCGCTGTAAAAGTCTGCGGCGCACGCTTCCGAGCGCACGACCGGGCCACGTGACGTGCACGTGATCTCTACCCGCTGGCAGGAGTTGGACTGGCGTCGGTTCGGCTCGTGATACAGCTCGACGTCCATCCTGATGATCTTGTGGTCGTACCGCTCGACTCGCTGGAGCTTGTCCGCGACGTGCTGCCGATAGTGGTCCGGAACCTCGACATTGCGCCCTCGCACCAGAATGTCCACGCGACCTCCCTAGCGGTGATCGGCGCTCGACAGCCCCCGACCGGCCGGCGAGCAACGGCCCGCAGACGGCGCCCTCGCGGCGCTGGATGTCGCCCCCGGTCCAGGGCGGTGCTGCCTGAGCGCCTCCTCTCCCTGGGTGCCCTCCGACGCTAGCCGAGCGTCGGGGTTCCCGACAGGTCCGTCGGGACCACTGTGCGCGGATCGACAGCGTCCGGATGTGCAGCGTAAGGCCGCGCCGGCTCTCGCGCATGCCCGATCGCGCAGCCTCTCCTCGACCGCCGGCCGCGGGCAGGCCCTCGGTGGGCGGCCTCGCCGCTGCGTCGCGGCGACCACCGCCGCGCCGGCGACGGGCACTCCGGCCTCCCGCAGCGCGCGCGTGGCTTCGGCCAGCGTGGTCCCCGTCGTGATGACGTCGTCGACGATGATCACCGGACGGGCAGGCCGCTGCGCGATCGCGGCGACGACCGATCGCACCGGCGCGAACGCGCCGCGCAGGTTGTCCGCGCGCTCATCCGCGGACAGGCCCGTCGCGTCGCGCGGGTCGCGGGCCAGGCGCAGCGCGGGCGCGACGATCGCCGCGGGTCCGGCCCCGGGCGACGCCGCGAGAAAGGTGGTCGCCAGCCGGCACAGTCGGCGGAGATGATCTCCGCCACGCCGGCGGGACGCCGAGCGGCGGGACGGCACCGGGACAAGGATCGGCGGGCCGAGGCGCCGGTCCCGGAGCAGCCCTCGGACGGCCACCGCCAGCGCGGCGGCGAGGATCGGCGCGAGGTCGCGGCGCCCGCGCTCCTTGTAGTGCAGGATCGCCGCCTGGATCGGGCCGGCGTACGCCGCGCAGGCCCAGACCGACGGCAGGCCGACCGGACTGGGCACGGGGCGATGGACGAACGGGCGCCCGAACGCGGCCGCACACCCCGGACAGAGTCGGTGGGACGCCGCGGCGCAGCCGGCGCACCGGCTCGGCAGGACGAGATCGGCAAGGTAGACGAACATGCGTTCGACCCTTGGGGACGCCGGCGCCGCCGCGCTAGCCCCGAGCGCAATCTGTGGACAACGGTTTCGCCTGTGGATAGCCGTTTGCACGGATCGCACGGCGTCAGTACTGATGGGTGCCATGTCCATCAGAGGGCTCATCCGCCGGATCGGGAGCCGTGCCTGCCGCAGGCGCCGCGGCCGGCCGGAGTCAACCGGGGTAGGCCGGGGCGGTTCCGCTGATCGGCCGGTTCGGGCTGACGCTGACCCAGTCGTCCTCCCTGCGCCAGATGCTGCCGTTCGCTACGGCGAGTGCGGGGCGGTCCCGCGCGGCGGCGATGCTCGCCGGCGGTCCGGGGAGGCCCGAGGTGGGGATGGCGGTCGGGATCGATCCGTCGATGCCGATCGACCACGGCGCGGCGTCGGACCCGCCGCCGGCGATGACCGTCAGCGTGTCGGCGCTGGACCACGCGACATCGACCACCTCGGCGAGCCGGGGCGCCACCTGCCGGACTTCGGCCACCGAGACGGTCCCCTGGCCGCGCGTGACGATGCCGACGTAGACGATGGCGCGTCCACTCGGCCCGGCGACGAACGCCACGCGGCAGCCGTCCCGCGAGACGCGCATGACCCGCACCGGGCCGAGCGGGTCCAGGTCTGGCGCGCTGACCTCCGCCGGCTCGCCGCGCCTCGGCACCCGGATGATCGTCGAGCCGTTCTGGACGGTCCACACCTCGTCGACGGCCGCTCCCCAGGTCGGCGCCGTGAGCGACGTCGCGTTCAGCCGGCTGGCGAGCGACCCACCGACGCTGCCGACGTAGAGCCGCGCGCCGCGACCGCGCGCGCCCACCACGGCGATCTGCCGCATGTCACGGGAGACGCCCACGGAGGTGAGCGAGAGGCCGGGACGCCCGGCGTCGCCGCGGACCGGCTTCTCGTCGGTCGTCCAGACGGTGCCGTCATGGATGAAGAAGCCCGGCGTCGGCACCCGCAGCGTGTCCGGGTCGTACGAGCGCCAGTCGCCGATCCGCTGGACGCCGTCGCCGGTCGCCTCGCCGACGAGCTGACCGTTGTCGTAGATCTCGACGCCGCTGAATCCCAGCTGCGTCAGCGTCCAGACGATCTGCGCGATCGCGGCCTCCCGCGAGGGTGCGCCGAGGTCGCCGAGCCCGCGGAGCGAGACTCTGGCCCGGTCGCCGGCGGGCACCACGTTGCTGGTCAGCGCCACGCTCGCGCCGAGTTCAGTGAGCACGGCACCGCGCAGCTCCGCGGACGGCCCGTCGAGCAGCGCGTTCAGCAGCGCGTTCGGCAGCGCCTCCTTCGGCGCGGCGAACCAGCGCGGATCGGGCACCACCCGGGTCTCGGTCGGGTCCAGGTAGTAGGCGTTCAGCCGCCGGAAGAACTGGCGGAAGTCCGCCGCGGTGACCAGCAGACCGTCCGGCGGGTTGGCCACCCTCCACTCGCCGCTGACCTTCTCCAGCCGGAAGCGGTACGAGTACGCCCTGCGGGCCGGCGAGTAGGAGCCCTCCGGGTCGACGACCGCGGCCAGCTCGCCCCGGAGGAGGGCTGCGGTGCCGCCGGACTCGACCGCGATGTACGGGGTCTTCTGCAGCACGATCCCGCCCGCCTGGTCCGCCCACGTGTCGGCGGCCTCGGGCGTCAGGAACTGCCGGGCCACCCGATGGCCCGCCTCGGGGCTGCCGGCGGCGGTCAGGAAGTCCTGCACGATCTCGTACGGCGACTCGCCGGGCCGCGGGGACAGCCGGTAGCGGATGTCGGGCTCGACGATGTCCGACCCCGCCTCCGAGATCCGCTCGACGGGCCGCGGCGCGGACGCGGCCGGCACCCCTGCACAGCCCGCGAGCATGGCGACCACCAGCGCGCCGACTGCGAGCGGGAGGCCGCGGCGGGCGATCACGACGGCTCCTCGGCGCGGTCCGCCACCCGGCCGGTGGCGGCCGGCGGGTGCGCGACCTGGGCGCGGGGAGCGAGCCCGTCGCGTCCCACGCGGGTGATCGTGGTGCCGGCGATAGGGCCCGTCGGCGAGATCCGGGCGCGGGGCGGCAGCGCGTCCGGCGGCTCGATCGGCAGCGGCGAGCTGACCAGGACGTCGCCGCCGTGCACCGGAAGCGTCAGGCGGAACTGGGCGCCCTGGCCCGGCCGCCCCCACGCATGCAGCCAGCCACCGTGCAGGCGCGCGTCCTCGATGCTGATCGCCAGGCCGAGTCCGGTGCCACCGGTCCGCCGGTCGCGGGACAGGTCGGCCCGCCAGAAGCGGTCGAAGACCAGTGCCGCCTCGCCCGGACGGAGGCCGATGCCATGATCGCGCACCGTGATCGCTACCGCCGTCGGGTCACCCTGCAGGTAGACCTCGATCGGTCGCCCCTCGCCGTGCTCGACCGCGTTGACCAGCAGGTTGCGCAGGATGCGTTCCACCCGGCGGGTGTCCACGTCGGCCACGACCGGCTCCGCCGGCAGGTCGGCGTGGATGACGCTGCCCTGGCGTTCCGCGATGGCGGACGTGGTGTCGACGGCGCGGCGCACGAGGCCGCGCAGGTCGACCGGTTCCGCCTCGAGAACGGCGACGTGCGCGTCGTAGCGGCTGATCTCGAGCAGGTCCGCGAGCAGCGACTCGAACCGGTCGAGCTCGGCCTGCAGCAGCTCGGCCGAGCGGCTGACCTCGGGCGGGAAGCCGTCGCGGGCGGAGTGCAAGACGTCGGCCGCCATCCGCACGGTGGTCAGCGGCGTGCGCAGCTCGTGCGAGACGTCGCTGGTGAACCGTCGTTGCAGCCGCGACAACGCCTCCAGCTTCGAGATCTGCCGCTGCAGGCTGTCGGCCATGTCGTTGAATGCCGAGGCGAGCAGCGCAAGATCGTCCTTGCCGTGCACCTGCATGCGCTCCTCGAGCCGGCCGGCTGCGAACCGCTCGGCGGTCTTCGCGGCGACCCGGACCGGGCGCACCACCTGCCGGGTCACGAGCACGGCGATACCCGCGACGAGCACGACCAGGAGAAACCCGGTGACCAGGACGGCCCGGCGGACCAGCGCGATGGTCCGCTCCTCGTCCTCGAGCGGGAAGAGGTAGTACAGCTCGAACGACCCGGACGGCCCCGACACGGGCGCCCCGACCATCAGACCCTTGATCGCGTTGCCGCCCTGCAGCCGGATCGGCGCGTACGCGTCGGCCAGGTTGCCGGCCCGGACCAGCCGGCGAAGATCGCCGGGGATGCTCTCGGCGTCCACGTTGCCGGACGAGATCGCCTGCGGTACGTCGCCCGCCGGGAGCACCACCACGTAGAACAGCCCGGCCTGGGCGCCCCGGCTAGCCAGCCCGCCGGTCAGCGCGTCGAGGGCGCGGATCAGGTTGTCGCCCTCGGCCTCGGTGACGACCGACAGCTGAGTACGGGCGATGCGAAGGCCGTTGTTCGCCTCCGCGTGCGCGGCCTTGCGCTTGGCATCCAGCAGCCCGGCGGTGAAGACGTTCAGCAGCAGGACGCCGAGCACGAGCACGACCAGGCCCGACGCCAGCATGGTCGTCGCCGCGACCCGCAGCTGGAGGGACCGGTGCCAGCGTTCCGATGCCGCGTGCGCCAGCCGCGCCGCCTCGGCACGAGCGGAGCGGAGCAGCCGGGCCGCCGCGTGGCCGACCGCCGCGCGGGTCCAGCGGGGAGGCCACCTGCGGCCGGACCCGGTGGGACCCGGCCGACCGTCGGCCACCGCGGGCCGATCCCGGGCCGACCCGGCGGGCGGCGCAGCGTCGTGGCGCCCGTTGCGCACCGTGGGGAGGTCGACCATCGTCAGGGCGGTCCTGCCTTGTATCCCACGCCGCGCACGGTCAGCACGATCTCCGGATGCTCCGGGTCTCGCTCGACCTTCGAGCGGAGCCGCTGAACATGGACGTTGACCAGGCGGGTGTCGGCCGCGTGACGGTAGCCCCACACCTGCTCGAGCAGCACCTCGCGGGTGAAGACCTGACGTGGCTTGCGGGCCAACGCGACCAGCAGGTCGAACTCCAGCGGCGTCAGCGGGATCGAGGTCCCGTTCCGGGCGACGGAGTGGCCGGGAACGTCGATCACGACGTCACCGATGGTCAGCGTCTCGGCGGGCGGTTCGTCGGTCCGCCGAAGCCGGGCACGCAGCCGGGCGACGAGCTCCTTCGGCTTGAACGGCTTGACGACGTAGTCGTCTGCGCCGGACTCCAGGCCGAGCACCACATCGACGGTGTCGGTCTTCGCGGTGAGCATGATGATCGGCACGCCCGACTCGGCGCGTATCGCCTTGCACACGTCGATACCGCTCATCCCCGGCAGCATCAGGTCGAGCAGCACCAGGTCGGGCCGGAGTTCGCGAAAGATTGTCATGGCACGCGCTCCGTCGGCGACGAACGACGGATCGAAGCCCTCACCCCGCAGCACGATGCCGAGCATCTCGGCCAGCGCGGGGTCGTCGTCGACCACGAGGACGCGTCCCTTCATGCCTACATGGTGTCACCAGCCCACGCCGAACGGCGAAGAGGCGGATATCGCGGTAGGGGCCGGCCGGACCACCGATCGGACCACTGGTCACGCAGTGAGCACGGGGCCGGCATGGCGGGCGTGCGCTGCGTGGCACGATTGGCCACCGTGAGCCAGGACCGAGGGTCGGACGGTGGTGCAGCGCCGCCGTCAACCGGTGGCCCGGCAGGTCCTGCGTGGCCCGGCCACGGATCGGCCGGACCGGCGGCGACGCCGGAACGGCCCGGCCCACCGGCCTGGGCCCGGCCGGACGCGGCCGGGTTGGCTGCGCCGGCGGGGCTGGCCGAGCCAGCGGGGAGCGGGCAGCGCGCCAACGCGGATGAGTCCGCCGTCGGTGGCGTCGCGCAGCCCCGGGCCGGTGGGTCGGAGGACAACCGTGCGCAATCCGCCCCGTACACGCCACAGCCCGGCGGTATCCCGCTCCGGCCGCTGGACGCCGGGGACATCCTGGACGGAACCTTCGGCACGATCCGCCGCAATCCGCGGGCCACCATCGGCCTGTCCGCGCTGCTGGTCGCGGTGCAGCAGGTGCTGGTGCTCGGCACGGACCTGGCGACCGGCGGGATTCCCACGGCGGGCGGCTTTGCCACGGGCGCGACGGTCGACCTCATCGGCGGAATCGGCACGATCCTGAGCTTTGTCCTCGCCGCGGTCGTCGGAGCCATCCTCACCGGCATGATCGTCGTGGTCGTCTCCGAGGACGTCCTCGGCCGGCGCACCTCGATCGCTGATGTCTGGGCCAGGGTCCGGCCCCGGATCTGGGCCTTGCTCGGCGCGTCGGTGATCGCCGGCGTGCTGCCCTTCATCGGGCTGCTGTTCCTGGTCGTGCCGGGCGTCTACCTGTGGGGTGTCTGGGCGTTGACGACGCCCGCGCTGATACTCGAGCGCCTCGGCCCGATCCAGGCGGTGCGCAGGTCGTGGCGGCTCGTCCGACCGGACTTCTGGCGGGTGTGGGGCATCCGCGCGCTGTCGGTGCTGCTCGGCTGGCTGGTGCAGAACCTGTTCGTCATCCCATTCGTGTTCCTCGGCATCCTCGTGGCCACGGCGCTCGGCTCGGACGACGGCGATGCCCTGCCGCTCATCGCGATTGTCTTCGTCATCCTGGGGACCATCCTCGGCGGCATGATCGCCGAGCCGTTCCTGGCGGGCGTGGTGGCCCTGTTGTATGTGGATCGCCGGATGCGGGCGGAGGGCCTGGACATCGTGCTGCAGCAGCAGGTCCGGGCAGCCCGCCGGACGCCGATGGTCGCGGCGTCCTCGTCGCCCGGCCCGGTGCTGGGCGTGCCGGCGCGCCCAGGCGGTGCGACGTGAGCGCTGGCCACGCGTCGTCCTTGGCCTTGCTGTCGGGGGCGTTCGCCGCGCCGGTCGACCGCGACGAGGCCCGGGAGGCGGCCGAGCGCGAGCTGTCCAAGGGCATGTACCACGCCGACGACCCCAACTTCGTGGAGCGTGCAATCGAATCGGTCCTTCGCTGGCTGGGTGACCGGCTCGACGACGCGGCCGGCCTGTCCCCCGGCGGCCCGGTCGGGTTGCTCGCCGGAGTGGTGCTCGCCGCCGCGATCGTCGCTCTCGTGCTGTGGCGGTTCGGCCCGCTGCGCCGCACGGCCAGGCTGCCGGCGGCCGAGACCGAGCTCTCCGGGTCGCTCACCGCCGACGACCATCGCCGGCTGGCCGATGCCCACGCCGCCAATGGCAGGTACGCCGAGGCGGTACGCGAGCGGATGCGCGCGATCGTGCGGGAGCTGGAGACGCGCGGCGTGCTCGAGCCGCGCCCCGGACGCACGGCGGACGAGGTCGCGCGAGAGGCCGGTGACCTCATACCCACGATCGCCGCGGAGCTGCGCACGGCGGCCCGGATCTTCGACGAGGTGTGGTTCGGCGGTCGGCCCGCCACGCCCGGCGCCGACGCGGCGCTGCGCGAGGCCGACCAGCGCGTCCGCACCGCGCAGCTCGCCATTGCGTCGGCATCGGGCGCGACCGACGGCGCGACCGGGTACCGGGTGCCGCGGTGACCGAAAGCCCGGCAGCCACGGTGGTCGGACCTGGCGCTCGCTCGTTGTGGCGGCGCTACCGGGTGCTGCTCGGCATCGCGCTCGCGATCCTGGTCGTCGCCGTCGCGATCGGCGTGGTGCAGGCGCGGACGGATCGCGGGGCGTTCGACCCGCGCGCCGTGGACCCCTCGGGGAGTCGCGCGCTGGCCACCCTGCTCGACGAGCGCGGCGTCCACGTCCGCCGCGTCACCACGGTTGCGGAAGCCGGCGCCGGCCTGTCCGCGCGCGACATCGTCCTCGTCGCCTTCCCCGGGCGACTCCCGCCCGAGTCGCTGGAGCGGTTCGCCGACGTGCCGGCGGCGCGGGTGCTCCTCGTCGCGCCGCTCCAGGACGCGCTCGACGCGCTCAGCGACGAGGTCGACGTTGCCGGCGCCGCGCCTGTGCAGACGCGCGAGCCGGACTGCGGCGAGGCCGCCGCGCTCGCGGCGGGCGACGCCGAGCTCGGCGGCCAGACCTACCGAGGCGACCTGGGCACGACGCGGTGCTATCCGGCCGACGACGGCGCGACGCTGGTCGTCGGCCGCACCACCGGCGGCAGCCCGATGGTCGTCCTCGGCAGCGGCGACCCGCTCACCAACGACCGGCTGGACGAGCGTGGCAACGCCGCCCTGATGCTCAACCTGCTGGGCGCCGACGGCAGCGCCGACGAGGTTCGCTGGCTGGTGCCGGGGCCCGGCGCGGCCGCCGACGACGGTGACGACCTGTCGCTGTCCGACATCGCGCCCTCCTGGGCCGGCCCGGCGGCCGCGCAGCTACTCGTCGCGGCGCTGCTCGCGGCACTGTGGCGGGGGCGGCGGCTCGGTCCGCCGGTGACCGAGCCGCTGCCGGTGGTCGTGCGAGCGGCCGAGGCCGTCGAGGGGCGGGCCCGCCTGTACCGGCGGGCGCGGGCGCACGATCGTGCCGGCGAGGCGCTTCGGTCCGGTGCGCTGGCCCGCCTCGTGCCGCGACTCGGCCTTGGCCGCCAGGCCGGCGGGGAGCCGAGCCCCGACGCCGTCGTGGCGGCGGTCGCGGCTCGTACCGGACAACCGGCCGCCGACGTGCACGCCGCGCTGTACGGGCCCCCGCCCGCCGACGATGCCGAGCTCGTGCGGCTCGCCGACACCCTCGACTCGCTCGTTCGCACGACGCTGAATCCGGAGGTCCGCCGCCCGTGACCGCGCCCGCCAACCCGCCTCCTCCGGGCAGCCAGCCGGCCCCGCCCTACCCCCAGGCACCCCCGCCGCCGGCCGGCTCGCCGCACGCACCCGGCCAGCCGCACGCACCCGGCCAGCCGCACGCACCCGGCCAGCCCCATGCCGGCCAGCCGCAGCCTTCGGCCCAGCCGCAGCAGTCCGGCCACGTGGGCGCACCAGCCCCGCCGGCCGGCCAGCCCCCCGGGACGGCGCCGATGGTGTCGCCACTGTCCACACCGGAATCCGAGCGGGTGCGGTCCGCGCTCAACCGGCTGCGCGCGGAGGTGGGCAAGGTCGTCATCGGCCAGGACTCCGCCGTGACCGGCCTGGTCATCGCCCTGCTCTGCCGCGGGCACGTGCTGCTGGAGGGGGTGCCCGGCGTCGCCAAGACCCTGATGGTCCGGGCGCTCGCGGCCGCGCTGTCGCTGGATCACAAGCGGTTGCAGTTCACGCCGGACCTCATGCCGGGCGATGTCACCGGCTCGCTGGTCTACGACGCCCGTACGGCGGAGTTCTCGTTCCGGGACGGACCGGTCTTCACCAACCTGCTGCTCGCCGACGAGATCAACCGGACGCCGCCGAAGACCCAGGCGTCGCTGCTGGAAGCGATGGAGGAGCGGCAGGTCTCGGTGGAGGGAATGCCCCGGCCGCTGCCGGACCCGTTCGTCGTGGTCGCCACCCAGAACCCGATCGAGTACGAGGGGACGTACCCGCTTCCCGAGGCGCAGCTCGACCGCTTCCTGCTCAAGCTGACGGTGCCGTTGCCCAGCCGCGACGAGGAGTTCCGCGTGCTGAACGCGCACCACCGCGGGTTCGACCCGCGGGATCTCCGCAGCGCCGGCGTGGCGGCGGTCGCGGGATCGGAGGAGCTCGGCGCCGGCAGGGTCGCCGTGCGGTCGGTCCAGGCGGCGTCCGAGGTGTTGACGTATGTCGTCGACCTCTGCCGGGCGACCCGCCAGTCCCCCTCGCTCTCTCTCGGCGCATCGCCGCGCGGCGCCACCGCGCTGCTCGCGACGGCGAAGGCGTGGGCGTGGCTGTCCGGCCGCGACTACGTGACGCCGGACGACGTTAAGGCCCTGGCCAGGCCGACGCTGCGACACCGGGTGGCGGTCCGGCCGGAGGCCGAGCTCGAGGGCGTCACCGCCGACGGCGTGCTGGACAGCGTGCTCGCCTCCGTGCCCGCGCCCCGCTGACCGGCCCGGCACAGGCAGATCCAGGCAGGGCAGGCGGATGGCGATCACCGGGCGGGCGGCGCTCATCGCGGCGCTCGGTGCGCTGCTGGCGCCGCTGGGTGCCGGCTGGCTCTGGGCCGTCGAGGGCCTGCTGGCTGCCGGCATCGTTGTCGACGTCGCGCTCGCCGGCCGGGTCGCCGACCTGCGGCTGAGCCGAGCGGGCGCGAGCAGCACGAGGCTGGGCGAGTCGGTCGAGGTGAGCCTCACCGTCACCAACGCCGGCCGGCGGCGGGTCCGCGGCCTGCTCCGCGATGCCTGGCTGCCGTCGGCGGGGTCCCGCCCGCGGCGGCAGCCGATCGACATCCCGCCGGGCGAGCGGCGCCGGTTGACGACCACCCTGGTGCCGACCCGGCGTGGTGACCGGACCGCCGCCCACGTGACGGTGCGCTCGGTCGGCCCGCTGGGGCTCGCCGCGCGGCAGCGACGGCACGCGATCCCGTGGGCGGTGCGGGTGCTGCCACCGTTCACGTCACGCAAGTTCCTCCCGGAGAAGCTGGCCAGGCTGCGCGAGCTGGACGGCGCGGTGACGCTGAACCGGCGCGGTCAGGGCACCGAGTTCGACTCGCTCCGGGAGTACGTGGACGGCGACGACGTACGGTCCATCGACTGGCGGGCCACCGCGCGCGGCGGCGACGTCGTCGTCCGAACCTGGCGACCGGAACGCGACCGCCGGCTGGTGTGCGTGCTGGACACCGGACGGACCTCCGCGGCGCGGGTCGGCGACGTGCCCCGGCTCGACGCCGCGCTCGATGCCTGCCTGCTGCTGGCCGCGGTCGCCGCGAAGGCCGGCGACCGGGTGGACCTGCTGGCCGCCGACGCGGCCGTACGCGCCTCGGTGGAGGGCGCCAGCCGCAACGAGGTGCTGCCCAAGCTCGTGCAGGCGATGGCGCCGCTCGAGCCCGCGCTCTTGGAGTCCGACGCGCAGCTCATGGTGGCCGAGGTGCTCCGGCGGGAACGCAAGCGGGCGCTCGTCGTGCTGTTCACCGCCCTCGACGCGGCGCCGATCGAACACGGCCTGCTACCCGTGCTCGGCGGCCTCACCTCCCGACACACGGTCGTGCTCGCGGCCGTGGGCGATCCGCGGGTGGCCGAGCTGGCGCGACAGCGGGGCGACGTGCGGGCGGTGTACGACGCCGCGTCGGCCGAGCGCGCGCTGGCCGAGCGGCGGCGGATCACCGCGCAGCTGAGCCGGCGCGGCGTGATCGTCGTCGACGAGCCGGCCGACGTGTTCGCCTCCCGGGTGGCCGACGCGTACCTGGCCCTGAAGGCCGCCGGCCGGTTGTGACGCCGGGCGCGTCATGCGACCGGCGCGACGTCCTCCCGCAGGCCCAGCTCCAGGTCCCCCGTCTCGCCCGCGCGGGCGGCGCGCCGCCCGTACCGCAGCACGTAGGCGAAGAACGCCGCCTCGGCGACCACGCCGATGCCGACCCGTGCCCAGGTCGGCAGCGGCGACGGTGTCACGAACGCTTCGATGACCCCGGTGACGGCGAGCACCACGACAAGGCCGAGCGCGACGGTGATGGCGGCTCGGGCCTGCTCGGCGAGGGCTCGGCCGCGCGGCAGCGGACCCGGGTCGATCCAGGCCCAGCCGACCCGAAGGCCCGCGCCGGCCGCCACGAACACCGCCGTGATCTCGAGGATCCCATGTGGACTGATCAGGCCGAAGAACTCGCCGGCGTGGTCGTTGCCGATCATCAGCCCGCCGACGATGCCGATGTTCGCGGCGTTCTGCAGCAGGACGTAGATCGAACCGAGCAGCGTGATGCCGAGCACCAGGGTGCCCGCGGCGACGAGCGCGTTGTTGATCCAGACCTGGGCGGCGAAGGACTGCGCCGGGTTCTTCGAGTAGTAGTCGGCGAAGTCGCTCTCGACCAGCTGCCGGATCTCCTCCGGCGTGGCGATCCGGCTCTGCACCGCGGGATCGCCCGCGATGTAGAGCATCAGGCCGAACGCCACCGCCGAGAACGCCGTGGCCACCCCGCACCACCACGGCCAGGCCCGGTACACCGCGACCGGGAAGGTCACCCGGAAGAACCTGCCGATGTCGTGCCACGCCGGCGCCGGCCCGCCCGCGACCGCGCTCCGGCCGCGCGCGACCAGCGTGGACAGCCGGCCGATCAGCACCGGGTCCGGCGAGCGGGTGCGCACCAGCGACAGGTGCGTCGCGACCCGCTGGTACAGCGACACCAGCTCGTCCGCCTCCGGCCCGGTCAGCCGGCGACGCGAGACCAGCTGCTCCAGCCGGCGCCACTCGCCCGAGTGCCGAGCGACGAACGCGTCGATGTCCACTGCGCTCCCCTCGCTGGCCGGGCGGGCTCGAATCCTCCGCCGGACATGCAGCCTACGGGCGGCCCCGGCCGGAGGTTCAGACCCGCCGGTGCGTCAGACTGGTGCGATGTCGAGCGTCGTGACCGGCGAGGCGGTCGCCCTCGAGCTGCGGATCGCGCAGCTGCCCTCCCGGATCGTGGCGGCGGTGATCGACTTCTCGGTGATGTTCGGGGCGCTGTACGTGCTCGTCCTGGCCGCTGGTGGGCTGCTCTCGCTGGCCGACCCGGCACTGGCGACCGCCGCGTCGATCTTGATCATCATCGCCGTCTTTCTGGGCTATCCGCTGGTCTTCGAGACGCTGAGCCGCGGTCGCACGCTGGGCAAGATGGCCATGGGGCTGCGAGTGGTCCGTGACGACGGCGGCCCGATCACGTTCCGCCAGGCGCTGGTCCGCGCGCTCTTCGGTCTCGCCATCGAGCGACCGGGACTCTTCCTGCTCGGGCTGGGCCCGGCGATCGGCATGATCGCCTCGATGCTGTCGCGAACCGGCAAGCGCCTCGGCGACATGGCGGCCGGCACGATGGTCCTGCAGGAGCGGGTGAGCGTCCGCCCGAGCTGGCTGCCGTGGATGCCGGCGCCGCTGGTGGGCTGGGCCCGCACGCTCGACCTGACCGGGCTGGACGACTCGCTCGCCCTGTCGGTGCGGCAGTTCCTCGGCCGGGTCTATCAGTTCGACCCGGCGGCGCGGGAGGCCCTCGGCCGCCAGCTGTCGGAGGAGGTGCGGGCCTGCACGACGCCCGCGCCGCCGGACGGAACTCCCGGCTGGGCCTACCTCTCGGCCGTGCTCGCCGAGCGCCGCCGGCGCGAGGAGGAACGAGTCGCCGCCGCGGGCGCCGGCATGCCGCCCTCCGGCTGGCCGTCCGGCGGCTGGCCGCCCGGCGGCGCGGGCTCGGGCTACCCATCGGCGCCGGGCACGCCGCCCTACGCTGGCGGACCGCCCTACGC
>JBKOXW010000292.1:0-3320 GCA_046744115.1 Actinomycetota bacterium
GCGCCGCCGGGTTGCGCGGCGGGTCGCTGTGCCGGACCGCCCGCCAGGACGCGTCCAGCGCCTTGCGCGCGGCGATGCCCGCCGGCACCACGAACGCCAACGCGACGATCCGCCACCCAAGCTTGCTCGCTGCCGCCATGCTCGCGTCCTCCCCGCGCCGAGGTTGCTTGAATCCACTCTTGACGAGACATCATGAGGCGGACTGAGCACGATCGGCGAGGGATGACCGGGTGGACCTGGCGACGCTGGACGAGCAGGTCACGCAGTGCCGGGCCTGCCCGCGGCTGGTGGCCTGGCGCGAGCAGGTGGCGGCGACGAAGCGGGCGGCGTACGCCGACCAGACCTACTGGGGCCGCCCGGTGCCCGGCTTCGGCCCCGGCGACGCGGTGATCGCGATCGTCGGGCTGGCGCCGGCCGCGCATGGGGCGAACCGCACCGGCCGGATGTTCACCGGCGACCGCAGCGGCGACTGGCTGTACGCGGCGCTGTTCCGGGCGGGGCTGGCCAACCAGCCGACCTCGGTGCACGCCGACGACGGCCTGACGCTGTACGGGGTCCGGATCACCGCCGCCGTCCGCTGTGCCCCGCCGGCGAACAAGCCGACCCCGCTCGAGCGGGACACCTGCCGTCGCTGGCTGGCCGCCGAGCTCGAGCTGCTGCGGCCGACGCTGCGGGTGGTGGTGGCGCTCGGCGCGTTCGGCTGGCAGTCGCTGTGGCCGGCGCTGGCGCAGGCCGGGTTCGCGGTGCCGGCGCGACGGCCGCGGTTCGGGCACGGCGCCGAGGTCGCCCTGGACGGGCTGACCGTGCTCGGCTGCTACCACGTCAGCCAGCAGAACACGTTCACCGGCACGCTGACCGCGGCCATGCTCGACGCCGTCCTCGGCCGGGCCCGCGCGCTCGCCGAGCGCTGACCGCACGGCCCGGCGACCGGCTGGACCGGCGTCGCGGGCGTGGTGCAGAGTCGGCGTCGTGGGGCCCGGCATGGTCGGCGCGGTACGGGGCGTGGCGGCGGTGGTCGTCGCGATCTCCGCGCTCGGGCTGGTGCTGATCGCGTCGCGGAGTGGGCCCACCGAGACGGTGGTCTCGCAGACGTCGCCGTCCGCCTCGCCGACCGGGACGGTGACCGCCACGCTGTCGCTCGCGCCGAGCTCGGCCACCCCGGCCCGGCCGGGGGAGCCTCGGCTGGAGTGGAAGGTCTACGCGATCGTCACGGTCCTCACGATGGCGCTGCTGATCGCCGCGTGGCTCTGGCTCGTGGTGAGCCGGCAGGAGCTGCGGCGGCGGCTGCTCTACCGGCGGCGGGTGCGCCGGCAGCGCCCGGTCGGCCCGCCGCCGGAGCCGCCCGCCGAGCAGGCGCTGGCCGCGGCGGTGGAGTCGGGCCTTCGCCGGCTGGAGGAGGGCGAGCCGCGCGATGCCGTCGTGGCGTGCTGGGTCCTGCTGGAACGGGCCGCGGCGGACGCCGGTACGCCGCGCCGGCCGCCGGAGACCCCGGCCGAGCTCACCGAGCGGGTGCTCGCCGAGCACCGGGTGAGCGCGGGGGCGCTGGACCGCCTCGCGGACCTCTACCGGCAGGCCCGCTACTCCGACCGCCACCTCGGCGAGGCGGCCCGGGCCGAGGCCCGCGCCGCGCTGGAGCGCGTCCGCGCCGAGCTGTCCGACGACCGGGTGCCGCTGTGACGGAGGGCCGGCGACCGCTCGGCGTGCCGCCGGTGGCGCGGGAGATCGCCATCGTCGCGGTGATCGGGCCGGCCGGCGGCGGGCTCGCCTGGGCGTTGCTCGACCTCGCCGCCTACCGGGCGCGGCTCGGTTTCTGCGTGACCCTCGGGCTCGCGATCGCCGGCACCTGGCGGGTGCTCATGGCGGTGCGCGCCGAGCCCGACGCGCCCGAGGTGACGCACGTCGAGCCGGAGCCGGAACCGGTCGACTTCGCCGACCTGTCCTCGCTGGAGTACCGGTTGTCCTGGGGTAGCGTCGACCGCGAACGGTACGAGTCGCGGCTGCGGCCCCTGCTCGGCCGGCTCGCCGACGAGCGGCTGCGGCACCGGCACGGTGTCGAGCGGGCGCGGCAGCCGGACCGCGCCCGACAGATCCTGGGAGAGCAGCTGTGGCAGCTGATGACCGCACCACCGGCGAGGGGGGCGCCACCGCCGACGCCACGGCAACTGGCCGAGATCGTGAGCCGGATCGAGGCGATCTGACTGGCCACGCCGGCCTTGCCGTGACGGCCGAGGCGGCCGCGCCGATGCCGCTGCCCGAGGTGTGGGTCATCTGCGAGCAGGTGCTCGACCGCATCGGCCGTGCCGTGGTCGGCAAGCGCGAGCCGCTCACGCTGGTGCTCGCCGGCATCCTGGCCGGCGGCCACGTGCTGCTCGAGGACTTCCCCGGGCTCGGCAAGACGCTCGCCGCCCGGTCGCTCGCGCAGACGCTCGGCCTCTCGTTCCGCCGCCTGCAGTTCACCCCCGACCTGCTGCCGTCTGACGTGACGGGCTCGTTCATCTTCGACGTCAAGGAGTCGGAGTTCGTCTTCCGGCCCGGCCCGCTGTTCGCCGGCCTGCTGCTCGCCGACGAGATCAACCGAACGCCGCCGAAGACGCAGGCCGCGCTCCTGGAGGCCATGCAGGAGCGGCAGGTCACGGTCGAGGGCCGCACGTTCGAGCTACCCGCGCCGTTCCACGTGGTCGCCACGGCGAACCCGATCGAGTACGAGGGCACCTACCCGCTGCCCGAGGCGCAGCTGGACCGGTTCCTGCTACGGATCGAGTTCGGCTATCCCGGCCACTACCACGAGGTGGACGTGCTGCTGCGGCGCATCGCCCGGCAGCAGGAGGCGATCACGCTCGCGCCAGTGATCGACGGCGCGGTGCTGCTGCGGGTGCAGCGCGCGGTCGAGCAGGTGACCGTCGAGCAGACCGTCGCCTCGTACTGCGTCGACCTGGCCGCCGCGACCCGGACCCGGCCGCAGGTGCTCGTCGGCGCGTCGCCGCGCGGGTCGCTCGCGATGATGCTGGTGGCACGGGCATACGCGGTCCTGCACGGCCGCGACTACGTCACACCCGAGGACGTCAAGGCGGTCGCAGTGCCCGCGCTGGCGCACCGGATCACGCTGCGGCCGGAGATGTGGATGCGTCGGGTGGAGCCCGCGGACGTGGTCCGCGAGGTGCTCGACGAGGTACCCGCGCCGCCGACGGTGCCGCCCGCCGGTGCCGGACGGGGGCGGCCGGTCGGGCCGGGCCAGCCGGGTGGACCGGGCTCGGCGCCGTACGGCGGTCGAGTCCCGCACGGCGGCGAGGTGCCGCGCTGACCGCGACGCCGGCCGGCGG
>JBKOXW010000026.1:0-18431 GCA_046744115.1 Actinomycetota bacterium
GCACCGGCGCGGTCGTCGCGCTGCCCGACCGCGCCTGCGGGCTGGCCGAGACGACCCGGCTCGCCCGGTACCTGGCGGGGGAGAACGCCGGCCAGTGCGGCGCCTGCCTGAACGGGCTGCCCGCGATCGCCGGCGCGCTCGGCGCGCTCGCCGAGGGCCGGGCCGACGGCGCGGTGGTGGCCCGGCTCTACCGCTGGTGCGACATGGTCGCCGGCCGCGGTGCCTGCCACCACCCGGACGGCGTGACCGGGCTGGTGGCCAGCGCGCTGGACGTCTTCGCCGAGGACGTCGCGCGGCACCTGGGCGGATGGTGTGGCCGGCCGGAGCGGGACGTCGTGCCGCTGCCGCGCGGCGGCCGGGGCCGGGACGGGTCACGCCGATGAGCCGGTCCGGCCGCCTCCGGCTGCGGGTCAACCCGATCACCTGCGAGGGCCACGGCCTGTGCGCCGAGCTGCTGCCCGAGCTGATCGCGCTCGACGACTGGGGTTACCCGATGCCGATCGTCGTCGACATTCCGCCCGCGCTGGAGGGCCATGCCCAGCGCGCGGCGCAGACCTGCCCGACGCTGGCAATCCTGCTCGAGCGCAGCCGGTCGTAGCTGCCCGGCTACGGGCGACTGGCGTGCACGTGACCCGCCTGGTCGGACAGCATCCGCAGGCCGGTGACGATGCCGCCGACGAGGTCACCGCCGGTGAACGAGGCCTCCATCGACAGCACCGCCAGCGCGCAGGACCGGTCGGGCAGCCGCCGGGCGGACACCTCCCCGGTGACGATGTGCAGCACCCGCTGGCCGGGCGAGACGGCCAGCAGGACAGAGTTCGGCGCCCGGTCGCCGAGCATGGCGTGCAGCCGCTCTGCATGTTCGCGGGTCGGCTCCTCCAGCGCGCCCACGTACACGCTGAAGTCCAGGCCGGTCTCCAGGCTGGACAGGGTCAGCGCCTCGTCGAGGCGGGCGAGCTGCCGGGGGGCGAACGGGCCGGGCTTGCGGACCTGCACCGACGCCGTCCGATCGGGAATGCCGTCCGGCCCCGTGACCACACCCGCCACACCCGTGGCCGAGCCGCCGACGTCGGCCACGCTCACGGGCGGTGAGGTGGCATCCCGCTCGGTGACCCTCTCACCACTCGCCACTGGCCCCACCTCTCGCGGTCCGCTTCGGCGCGTCCAGCACCGCGGCCGGCGCCGCCCGACCGCTCCCGGCGGTGATCGCAGCGCGCCCGTCCGGGCTCGACTGCGGATGCACGACGTCCGGCCGGGCGATGTACCAGACCGGGTCGTGGTCCCAGCCGCGGCCGGGCCGGTACCGCGGGGCGCGCGACATGCCCGGCCCGAACGTGAGCAGCGCCAGCAGCCCGAACAGGCCCAGCGGCACCACCACGAAGACGAGCACGGTCTCCCAGACGGTCACGCCGTCACCGTAGCGAACGCCAGGTCAGCGCCGCTGGGCGGCTCCGCCATCCCGGCGGCGGCTGGTCAGGTCGAAGCCGGCGCCTTGGACCGAAGCAGGTCCACGAACTCGTGCATCCACGCCGGGTGGTCCGGCCAGGCCCGGGCGGACACCATCTGGCCGTCCACCACCGCTGCCGCGTCGACGAACTCGGCACCCGCGGCCGTGACGTCCGGCTCCAGCGCGGGATAGGCGGCGGTGCGCCGGCCCTGCAGCACGCCGGCCGCGGCGAGGACGAGCGGCGCGTGGCAGAGCTGGGCCACCGGCAGGTCGCCGGTCATGAAGTGGCGCACGATCCGCTGCACGTCCGGGTCGTTGCGGATGTACTCGGGCGCCCGGCCGCCGGGGATGACCAGCGCCACATAGTCGGCCGGTTCCACGTCGGCGAATGCCACGTCGGCCGGCCACGTGTAGCCGGGCTTCTCGGTGTACGTGTCGAATTCCTCGACGAAGTCGTGCACGACGAACTGGAGCTTCTTCACCGACGGCGCGGCGATGTCGACCTCGTACCCCTCCTCGACCAGGCGCTGGTACGGGTACATGACCTCCAGCGACTCGGCGGCATCCCCGGTGATGATCAGGACCTTCGGCACGGCGACCTCCCCTGAAGCGGCGTGGCGCGGGGTGACCGGTCCAGTCCAACGCTCGGCGGCCTCGTCGGCAACCCCTGCCGCGCCGGCGTCACGACAGTCGCCACCACGGTCGTCACCACAGGGGCGGGTGCCGGTCCTTCCACGGGCGCGCCGCCTCCAGCTGGGCGGACAGCGAGATCAGCGTGGCCTCGTCCGCCGGCCGCCCGGCCAGCATGACCCCGATCGGCAGGCCGGCCTCGGTCCAGTGCAGCGGCACCGTCACCGCCGGCTGGCCGGTGACGTTGTAGACGGCGGTGAACGGGGTGAACCGCTTCTGCCGGGCGAAGTCCTCCGCCGGCCCGTCCGCGCCGAACCAGCCCACCGGCCGCGGCGGCTGCGCGAGGGTCGGGGTGAGGATGGCGTCGTATCCGGCCAGCCGCGCCAGCCCCTGCCGGGCAACCATCTGCAGCGTGCCGAGGGCGAGCAGGAACGCCGCCGCGCTCACCGCGGCGCCCCGGTTCCGCAGCCAGCGGGTGAACGGCTGCAGGTCGTCCACCCGCGCCGGGTCGACCGGTACGCCGTGCGCGGCGACCGCGAACACGGTCTCGAACATCGGCACCACCCCGTCGTCGAGCGGCGGGGTCACGTCCTCGACCTCGTGCCCGAGGTCGGCGAGCAGCGTCGACGCCTCCTCCCAGGCGCGCCGGCAGTCCCGGTGCACCTCGGCGTCGGGCACCGGCGGGGTGCAGTGCCGGCCGAGACGCAGCCGGCGCGGCTCCCGCTCGGCGTGTCCGGCGAACGTCTCGCCGGCCGGCAGCGGCGGCGCCCAGTGCGGGTCGCCGGGCATCGGCACCGCGATCGCGTCCAGCATCGCCGCAGCGTCCCGCACCGTCCGCGCGATCGGCCCGTTCCAGGCCAGGCCGGTGATGTCACCGGCCAGCGGACCGTTGCTGACCCGGCCGCGGGCCACCTTGATCCCGACCAGCCCGCACACGCTGGCGGGGATGCGCACCGAGCCGGCCCCGTCGCTGCCCTGCGCGAACGGCGCCAGGCCGGCGGCCACCGCCGCGGCCGACCCGCCGCTGGACCCACCCGCGGAGAGCTCGAGGTCCCACGGCGTGCGGGCCGGCGGTGCCACCGCGGTCTCGGTGTAGCAGGGCAGGCCGAACTCCGGCGTGTTCGTCTTGCCCAGGCTGATCGTGCCCGCGGCGCGCAGCAGCGTGACCACGTGGTCGTCGATCGGCGGCACGAACTCCGCATAGAGCGCCGAGCCGAGCCGGGCGGGCACCCCGGCGACCAGGTTGAGATCCTTGATCGCGGTGGGTACGCCGTGCAGCGGCGGCAGGTCCGCGCCGGCGCTCACCGCCCGCTCGGCCTTCTTCGCCTGTGCGCGGGCGGCGTCCGCGGTGACCGTGACGAACGCGCCGACCGACTCGTTCAGCCGGTCGATCCGGTCCAGGTAGTGCTCCACCAGGTCGACCGGGCTCACCTCGCCCCGCCGCACCGCCGCCGCCTGCTCCAGCGCGGTGAGGTCGTGCAGCTCGCGCCGGCCCCGTACCTGCTCGCTCATGAGCGGCGACGATACCGAGCGGCCCGAGGGAGGATGGCCCGGTGACCAACCTGCCCGCGAGCGACCCGCTCGGCCGCGAGCACGCGGAGGCGCTGGACGCGGCCGACCCGCTGGCGTCCTTCCGCGACCGGTTCGTGCTGCCCGAGCCGGACCTCCTCTACCTGGACGGCAACTCGCTCGGCCGGCTGCCCGCGTCGACCCCGGGCAGGCTCGCCGCCGCCGTGGTCGAGGAGTGGGGGCGCGGGCTGATCCGGTCCTGGTCGACCTGGATCGACCTGTCCCGCCGGGTCGGCGATCTGATCGGCACCCGGCTGCTCGGCGCGCAGGCCGGCGAGGTCGTGGTCAGCGACTCGACCACGGTGAACCTGTACAAGCTCGCGATGGCCGCCCTCGACG
The DNA here is from genome assembly GCA_046744115.1 of Actinomycetota bacterium. Classification (GTDB taxonomy): domain Bacteria; phylum Actinomycetota; class Actinomycetes; order Mycobacteriales; family CADCTP01; genus JBKOXW01. The sequence goes on from JBKOXW010000026.1 coordinate 3,986, forward strand.
CGCGGCCGGATCGGCGGGTCATCGTCACCGACGACGACAACTTCCCGACCGACCTGTATGTGCTGCAGGGGGTCGCCGAGCCCCGCGGCGGCACGCTCCGGCTGGTGCACGCGGATCCCGACGAGGGTCTGGCAACGGACGCCGTCGGCGCCGCGCTCGGCCCGGACACCGCACTCGCGGCGTTCTCCCATGTCGCGTACCGTTCCGGGGCGATCGCCGACGTGGCCGCGATCACCCGGCTGGCGCACGACGCGGGCGCGCTGACGCTGTGGGACCTGTCCCACTCGGCCGGCTCGGTCCGGGTCGAGCTCACCGCGGCCGATGTGGACCTCGCGGCCGGCTGCACGTACAAGTACCTCAACGGCGGGCCCGGCTCGCCCGCCTTCCTGTACGTGCGGCGCGCGCTGCAGGACGCGCTGCGGCAGCCGATCTGGGGCTGGTTCGGGCAGCGGGACCAGTTCGCGATGGCGTCGGACTACCAGCCGGCGCCCGGCATCGACCACTTCCTGGTCGGCACCCCGCCGGTGCTCGCCACGTACGCGGTCGAGGCGGGTGCGGCGCTGCTCGCCGAGGCCGGGGTGGACCGGCTGCGCGCCAAGGGGATGGCGATGACGGATTACCTGGTCGGGCTCGCCGACGAGTGGCTCGCCCCGCTCGGCTTCCGGCTCGCGTCGCCGCGCGACCCGGCCCGGCGCGGCTCGCACGTCTCGCTGAGGCACGCCGAGGCGTGGCGGATATGCCAGGCGCTGCTCGAGCGCGGCGTCGTGCCCGACTACCGGACCCCGGATCGGCTCCGGCTCGGGCCGGCCCCGCTGACCACCCGGTACGTCGACGTGCACGACGCGCTCGTCCGGCTGCGCGAGCTGGTCGAGTCCGAGTCCTATCTGGACTATCCGGCCGAGGCGGCCCGGGTCACCTAGCGGCCACCTCGGCGGCGAGCGCGTCGCGCTGCCGCGCCCGCAGGCTCCGCACCACCTCGGCCCGGCCCTCCACGATGAGGCGGCGCAGCGCCGGCGGCACGTGGTTGGCGGACAGGTAGGCGTCGGCGGCGTCCACCGTGGACTGCGCGACCAGGCGCGGGAACAGCCCGGTGGCCACGCTTCGGCCGATCTCGCTGGAGCGTTCCGCCCACACGTCGCCGACGACGTCGAAGTACCGCTGCACGTACGGCGCCAGCAGCTCGCCCTGGGCCGGATGGGCGAAGCCGCGGATGATCGCCTCGTTGATCGCGTTCGGCAGCTCCTCGTCCGCGGTGGCCTGCCGCCAGGCCTCGGCCTTCGCCTCGGCCGTCGGCCGCAGCGCCCGCGCGGTGGCGGCCCGCCGCTGCCCGGACGCCGTCGCGTCCCGCTCGATCTCGGCGTCGATCTCGGCGTCCCCGGCCGCGCCCATCGCCACCAGGCTGTAGAGCAGCCACCACCGCAGCTCGGCGTCCACCCGCAGGCCCTCGACCACCTCGGAGCCGTCCAGCAGGCCGCGGATCACCTCGAGGTGCTCGGCCGAGCGCGCCGCGGAGGCGAACGCCCGGGTCCAGGCCAGCTGGTGGTCCGATCCCGGCGCGGACGAGCGCATCGCCTCGGCCCCGACCTCGGCGAACCGCTGCCAGCCGGCGGCCGCCCAGCTCGGCTCGGCGTAGTCGGCCAGCGCATGCTGAACCTGCCGATGCAGCGACTGGACGACACCGATGTCGGGCTCGGCATGGATGCCGCCGAGGACCAGCTGGACGTAGTCGCGGGCGGCCATCTCGCCGTCGCGGGTCATGTCCCACGCAGCCGACCAGCACAGCGCACGCGGCAGCGAGTCGTCCAGGTCGCCGATCCGGGCCGTCGCGGTGGCCAGCGACCGCTCGTCCAGCCGCACCTTGCAGTAGGTCAGGTCGTCGTCGTTGACCAGCAGCAGGTCCGGCTGCGCCACCCCGACCAGCTCCGGTATCTCGGTGCGCGCCCCGGAGACGTCCAGCTCGACCCGGTTGACCCGGATCAGCTTGTCACCCTCGGCCGCGTACAGGCCGATCGCCAGCCGGTGGTCGCGCAGCACCTCGTGGTCCGGCGGGGCGGTCTGCACCAGCGCGAAGGAGGCGTACCGCCGCTCGTCGTCGAGCGTGAACTCGGCCCTGATCGTGGTGATCCCGGCCGCCTCCAGCCACTGCGCCGACCACCGGGACAGGTCCCGGCCGGACGACGCCTCGGACAACGCGGCGAGCAGGTCGGCGAGCGTCGTGTTGCCGTACTCGTGCCGGCGGAAGTACACCTTCATCGCGTCCAGGAACGTCTCGATGCCGACGTACGCGGCCAGCTGCTTGAGCACGCTCGCGCCCTTGGCGTAGGTGATCCCGTCGAAGTTGACCTGCACCGCCTGCACGTCCGGGATGTCGGCGGCGACCGGGTGGGTGGATGGCAGCTGGTCCTGCTTGTACGCCCAGGTCTTCTCGGTGTTCGCGAACGTCGTCCAGGCGGTGGTCCAGCGGGTCGCCTGCGACTGACACAGCACGCTGACGAAGCTGGCGAACGACTCGTTCAGCCACAGGTCGTCCCACCAGCGCATGGTGACCAGGTCGCCGAACCACATGTGGGCCAGCTCGTGCAGGATCGTCTCGGCCCGGCGCTCGTAGGCCGCGTCGGTCATCCGCGACCGGAAGACGTAGTCCTCCAGGAACGTCACGCAGCCCGCGTTCTCCATCGCGCCGGCGTTGAACTCGGGCACGAACAGCTGGTCGTACTTGTCGAACGGGTACCGGTAGTCGAAGACGCGGTGGTAGTAGTCGAAGCCCTGCGCGGTGACCCGGAAGATCTCCTCCGCGTCCAGGTGCTCGGCGAGCGAGGCGCGGCAGTAGACGCCGAGGTCGATGCCGTCGTGCCGGGTGGACTCCCGGTGGTACGGCCCGGCGACGAGCGCGGTGACGTACGGCGACAGGCGCGGCGTGGCCGCGAACGTCACCCGCTTCGCCCCGCCGACCGCCTCCTCGACCTCGACCGCGCGCGCGTTGGAGACGACCTCCCAGTCGTACGGAGCGGTGACCACGAACGTGAACGACGCCTTCAGGTCGGGCTGGTCGAAGCAGGCGTACATCCGCTTCGCGTCCGCCGTCTCGAACTGGGAGTAGAGGTAGACCGCGCCGTCCACCGGGTCGACGAACCGATGCAGCCCCTCGCCGGTGTTCGTGTACAGGCAGTCGGCGTCCACGACCAGCGTGTTGTCCTCGGCCAGCCCGGTGAGCGCGATGCCGCGCTCGGCGGCGTAGCCGGAGACGTCGACCGGCTGGCCGTTCAGGCTCACCTCGCGGAAGCCGGCGGCGACGATGTCGACGAACGTCGCGGCGCCCGGCCGGCGGCAGCGGAACCGGATCGTCGTGCGCGAGCGGAACGTTCGCTCGCCGGGCTTGCCGCCGCCGTCGGTCAGGTCCAGCTCGACCCGGTACGTGTCGAGCGCGAGCAGGCCCGCGCGGGCACCGGCGTCGGTGCGGGTGAGGTTGGGAACGGCCACGCTGTCGGCTCCCTTGCTGTCGGCCCTCGTGGGGAGATGACCTCGGCAGTGTGTCACGGCGGTGTGCCAGCCAAGGTCAGAGGGGAATGTCCAGGTTAAGCGCGGTGCTGGCGCTTGTATTGCCCGAGAGGGAACACCGAGGAGGAGCCGTGAGCGACCGGACCCGGGTGGACTTCTGGTTCGACCCGATTTGCCCGTGGGCGTGGATCACGTCGCGGTGGATCCTGGAAGTGGCCAAGGCGCGACCGGTCGACGTGACGTTCCACGTGATGTCGCTGTCGGTGCTGAACGATGGCCGCGACCTTCCTGAGTCGTACCAGCAGTCGATGCGGACGGCGTGGGGACCGGTGCGGGTGTGCATCGCCGCCGAGCAGAAGTTCGGCAACGGGGTGCTCCTGCCGCTCTACACCGCGCTCGGCACCCGCATCCACCACGGCAAGCTCGGCCGTGGCCGGGAGGTGCTCGAGGCGGCGCTCGCCGAGGTCGGGCTGCCGGTCGAGCTGGCCGACGCGGGCGACTCCGAGGAGTACGACGAGGCGCTGCGCGCCTCCCACAAGGCGGGCATGGACCCGGTGGGGTACGAGGTCGGCACTCCGGTGATCCACGTGGACGGCACGGCGTTCTTCGGTCCGGTGCTGTCCCGGATCCCGACCGGGGACGAGGCGTTGCGGATCTGGGACGGTGCCCGCGCGTTGGCCGGCTACCCGTACTTCTACGAGCTCAAGCGAACCCGGACCGAGGAGCCTCAACTGGGATAGCGGTTCAGCTGGCATAGCCGATCGGCGGGGTGCCGGCGAGTCGGAGCGCACCCATCTCGGGTGGCTCGGCCGGGGCGACCGCCGCCGTGGCGGCGACGAACCGCTCGCGGATGGGGCCGACGCCGAAGATGCCGCCGACCATGGCGACCGGCCCCGGGCCGAGTCGGGCCTCGACCGCGGTCACCAGGCGCACGAGGTGGTCGGCGGCGTCGGCAAGGATCCGGCCGGCCTCGGTGTCGCCGCCCTCGGCGCAGGCAGCGACCGCCGGCACCAGGCGGGCGAGCAGGCCGCGGTCAGCCGGGTGGGTGTGAACCTCGTGCACCGCGCCGGCGAGGTCGCCGAACGCGTCGTGGACCAGGTCGGTGAGCCTCGTGGGTGGACCCGTGCCGTCCGCGGCGCGCAGCGCCGCGGATACCGCCTGCCGGCCGATCCAGTACCCGCCCCCCTCGTCGCCGAGCAGGAAGCCGTGCCCGCCGACCCGGGCTCCGACGGCGGCCCCGTTGCGCCCGACCGCTCCCGATCCGGTGCCGGCGATCACCACCACGCCCGGCCCGCCGCGGAACGCGCCGGCCAGCGCGGCCTCGCTGTCGTCCCGGACCGTGGGCAGCACGCCGGTGCGCGCGTGCAGCGCCGCCGCGATCCGCTCGGCGTCGGCCGGGGTGCGCACGCCGGCCAGGCCGAGGCCCACCCGCTCCGCGCCGCTGCTCCTGACGAGCGTCGCCAGCCGGTCCAGCGCGTCGGCGTGCAACAGCACATTCAGCGGGCCGAGCTCGTACCGCTCGACCACCCGGCCGTCGCTCGCCAGCACGGCCCGGCTGCCGCTGCCGCCCGCGTCCACCCCCAGCGTCAGCACCGCGCCACCACCACGGCTCACGACCGGGGCGGCGGGGCGGCCGCTTCGGTCGTGAGCAGCTCAGCCGCGGCGATCGCGCTGGCATGAGAGGCGCCATTCGTGGCGAGGTAGCCGCGCGCGGCCGGACCGCCGGCGTCCGGCAGGCCCATCTCGACCTGGATCGCGTCGGGGCGCGCGGCGAGAACGGCGGCCAGCGCGGCCCGCACCCAGTCGATGCGCGCCGCGTCCCGGGTCACGACGACCAGTGGTCGGTTCGCCGGCAGCGCGGGCAACGGGTCGCCCGGGCCGACCCGATGGAGCGTGGTGCCCGGCACCCGGGCAGCCAGCACGACGCCGAGGCCCCACGCGGTCCGGCCGACCGCGATGTTCGGGACCGGATCGAGCTCCACCACGACCGGCGGCGCACCCGCGGCGAGCATCACCGTCCCGCTGGGACACACCGCCCGCCGCGCGGCCTCGAGCCCGACCCGCTCCAGGTCTCCCGCCTCGTCGACACCGCCCGCGTCGCCCATCGCCCGGCCGGCGCGGGCCAGGCGGGAGCCCGCTTCGGCGAGGCGTTCCTCGGCGAGCCGTCCGGATCGGACCGCGTCGACGATCGCGTCCCGCAGCACCGTGGCGTCGGCCTCGTCGGCCAGCCCACCGCCGACGCAGATCGCGTCGACGCCGGCCACCAGCGCGCGGACCGCACCCTCGGCGAGCCCGACGGTGCCGACGATGGCCCCCATCTCCAGCCCGTCGGTGACGACGAGCCCGTCGAAGCCGAGCTCGCCGCGCAGCAGCTCGCCGAGCAGCGCCGGGTTGATCGTCGCCGGGAGATCCCCGTAGCCGGGGACCCGCAGGTGCCCAGTCATGATCGCGGCGACGCCCGCCTCGATCGCCGAGCGGAATGGCGACAGTGCCGCGGCCACGTCCCCACCCACCGTCGGCACGCCGAGGTGCGAGTCGACGCTCGTGTCGCCGTGCCCCGGAAAGTGCTTCGCGCAGGCCGCCACGCCCGCGCTCTGCACCCCCGCGACGTACGCGGCCGTGTGCCGCGCGACCAGCCCGGCGTCGGCGCCGAACGACCGCACCCCGATCACCGGGTTGTCCGGGTTGCTGTTGACGTCGGCGACCGGCGCGAAGTCGAGCGTGACGCCCACCCAGGCGAGCCGGCGTCCGAGCGCGGCCGCCACCCGCCGCGTGAGGCCGACGTCGTCGGCCACGCCGAGCGCGAGGTTGCCCGGCACCGCACTGCCGGTGGCGGCATCGAGACGGGTGACGTCGCCGCCCTCCTCGTCGATCGCGACAACCACGTCGGACCGCTCCGCCCGCATCAGCGCGGTCAGCGAGGCCACCTGGTCGGCCGAGGAGACGTTGCGGGCGAAGACCACCACGCCGCCCAGGCCGTCCGCGACCCGCGCGCGCACCCAGTCGGGCGGCAGGTGCCCGACGAACCCGGGCAGCAGCACGGCGTCGGCGAGCCGTGCCAGACCGTCGGCCGTCACGCTCCGAGCCTCAGCCCTTGACCGCGCCGCCGGCGAGGCCGGCGCTGATCCGCCCCTGCACGAACAGGAAGAACACCACAACCGGGATCGCGAACAGCGTCGAGCCAGCCATCAACCCGCCCCAGTCGGTGCCGGTCGCGGTGCGGAACGTGCCCAGCCAGACCGGCAGCGTCTGGTTGTCCTGCTCCATGAGCACCAGCGCGAGGATGAACTCGTTCCAGGCCTGCATGAACGCGAACACGCCGGTCGCCACCAGGCCCGGTGCCATGAGCGGGAACGTGATCCGCCAGAAGGCGCCCCACCGGGTCGTGCCGTCGACCATCGCCGCCTCCTCCAGCTCGACCGGCAGCGCGGCGACGAAACCCCGCAACACCCAGATCGTGAACGGCAGCACGAACGCCATATAGGTGGCGATCAGCACCGGCAGCAGGTCGAGCAGGTTGGCGTCGCGCAGCACCAGGTACATCGGGATGACCAGGGCCTCGAGCGGGACCATCTGCACGACCAGGATCATCAGCAGGTAGAGGCGCCGGCCGCGGAACCGGAACCGGGCCACCGCGCTCGCCGCGAGCAGCGCGACCAGCAGCGACGCGACCGTGGTGCCGATGGAGACGAACAGGCTGTTGCGCATGTAGCGCCACAGGTCGGTATCGAAGGCGTCCCGGAAGTGGTCCAGCGTGAGCGTGGTCGGCAGCAGCCCCACGTCGAACGTCCGGATCTCCGCGTTCACCTTCAGCGCCGTCGAGACCATCCAGTAGACCGGGAACAGGAAGAACAGCGAGGCCAGCACGCCGGCCAGGTTCGCCGGCAGGTTGCGGACCAGCCGCCGCCGGCGACGCGCGAGCGTCGAGCGCGGCTTCGGCGCCGGGCGCGCCGAGCCCGCCGGCTCGGTCGGGCTGTCCGCGGTCGCCGTGCCGGCTCCCCGCACGCGCTGCGGGCCCTCGCGCGTGCTCATATGTCCTCCTCGCCGACTTGGATCATCGTGCGGACGTACCAGGCCGTCGCAACGAGGGTGATCGCGACCATGACCACCGCGGCCGCCGAGGCGAGGCCGAACCGGCTCACCCCGAAGCCCAGGTTGTACGTGTACAGGTTCAGCAGCACGGTGCCCCGGCTCGGCCCGCCCCTCGTGATCACGTACACCTGGCTGAACACCTTGAGGTCCCAGATCGTGGACAGCGAGGTGAGGATCAGGAAGATGGGCTTGAGCATCGGCCCGGTGACGCTCCAGAACTGCCGCCAGGCGTTCGCCCCGTCGATCCGCGCCGCCTCGTAGACGTCGGTCGGGATCGAGGTGACGCCGGCGTAGATGGTCAGCGCCACGAACGGGATGGCCTGCCACACCACGCACAGGATGATCACGGTGAACGCGGAGATCGACGAGTCGAACCACGCGCGGCCGTCCCAGTCGAGCGGCGTCAGCGCGGTCACCAGGTAGTTCACGACGCCGTACTGCTCGTCGAAGAGCCAGCGGAAGATCGTCGACACGCTGACGACCGGCGTGGCCCAGGCGAGCAGCATGCTGACCGACAAGACGATCCGCATGGCCGTGCCGAGCCGGCGCATCAGCAGCGCGACCAGCGTGCCGCCGATCATCGTGAGCGCGACGCAGATCGCCGCGAAGACCAGCGTGCGGACGGTGACCGTCCAGAACTCACGCTCGCCGAGGACCGTCGCGTAGTTGTCCAGGCCCACCCAGACCGTCTCGCGCCGGATCAGCTCGCGCAGGTTGAGCTGGCGGAACGAGGTGACGACGAGCGTGTAGATCGGGTAGGCGAGCAGGGCGACGAGCAGGGCCAGGCTCGGCAGGACGAGCAGGTACGGAAACGCGCCGCGCCGCCGGCGGGAGGTCGGCGGCGCGGCGGGCACCGTCCCCGGCGGGACTCCGGGCAGGGTGCCGGCGGCCGCCGGGACACCCGGTGCGCGGCCGATGCCGGCCGCTACCCGGTCGGTGTCCACTGCGTCCAACGTAGGCCCTCCCGTATCGGTCTGCCGCCCTCCGGCCCGTCAGCAGGGGACGGGCCGGAGGGCGGCGGCGTGGGTCGCGATGAGTCCGCCTCCTAGCCGTTCAGCGTGTCGGTGATCTTCTGGCTGGCCTCCTTGGTGGCCTCGTCCACGCTCGACTTGCCACTGAAGATCGCCACCAGCATGTCCTGCAGGATCGTGCTGCTCTCCACGTTCGCCCAGGTCGGCGTCGCCGGGGTGAACTTGCTGTTCTTCGCGGCGGCGTCGAAGACCGACAGGATCGGGTCCGCGGCGTGCAGGTCGAGCAGCTCGGTGCTGTTCGGGATCACCCCGCCCTTCGTCGCCAGCTCGGTCTGCGTCTTCTCACCGGCCAGGATCTTCAGCCACTCATAGCCCAGCTCAGGGGCGTCGCTGCCCTCGGAGATCGCCAGGTTGGAGCCGCCGAGGAACACCGGCGCGGTCTGCCCGGCGCTCTTGCCCGGGATCGGGAAGACGCCGATCTTGTCCTTCAGCTCCTTGTGCGCGTCGACGATCACGCCGACCTTCCAGCCCGGGTCGATGGCCATCGCGGCCTTGCCCTCACCGAGCGGGACGGCCGCGTCGTTCTGCAGCTCGTTGCCGTTCACCGGCGCCTTGGAGTACTTGTTCACGACGTCCTTGAGCCAGGTCAGGCCGGCCTGCGACTCGGGGCTGTCCAGGGTGCCCTTCCACTGCTCGCCCTCCTGGACGGCGATGTCGCCACCCTCGTCCCAGATGAACGGCAGCGCCGCGTACCAGTACTGGCCGGGGAAGTAGAACGTGGAGAACTTCGGGTCGGAGCCGAACTTGGCCTGGATCTTCTCCGCCGCCGCCAGGAAGCTGGCCCGGTCGGTCGGCGGCGTGGTGACGCCCGCCTGCGCGAACAGGTCCTTGCGGTAGATCACCGCGCGGTCACCGGCGTAGTACGGCACGCCGTACAGCTTGCCGTTCAGCGTGCCGGCCTCCTCCAGGCCCTTGAGCCAGGTCTCCCCGCCCATGTCGGCCTTCTTGTCGGTGAGATCCTTCAGGCCGCCCGAGTCGGCGAACTTCGATACCAGCGTGTTCCCGATCTCCAGGACGTCCGGCGGGTTGTTGCCGGCCAGCGCCGTGGTGGTCTTCTCCTGGATGCCGTCCCACTCCTGGATCTCGATCTTGACCGCGGTGTTCGGGTGCTGGGCGTTGAACTCCGTGGTCACCCCCTGGATCACGGCATCCGGCGCGCTGCCGTTCATCAGCCAGACGGTGATCTCCTTCGCGTCGGGCTTGGCGGCTGACTCGCCGTCGTCGTCCGAGCCGCCACAAGCGGATGCCAACAGCCCCAGCAGTGCCGCGGCGATGCCGCCTGTGATCACGTGACGATGCTTCACGCCCATCCTCCTCAGGTGGCGTAGTCCCGCGGAACTGACCACTGGTCAGTACTGGTTAGTACTGGTACAGACCAGTGGCGGAAAAGTGGCACACGGATGCTCCCGTTGTCAAGGGAGGGAGCGGTGATCGCCCCGACCGTGACCAAGTCGCGACTCGTCGCCGCCGCCGTAGGGTAGGCCTCTGACAGCAAGACTCACTGGAGGTGGCCGGTGCCCGCGTCGACACCCGTGCGGCAGGCGAGCTCGATCTACATCGGCGGCGAGTGGGTGGCCTCGAACGGCGCCGACCGCATCGACGTGGTCAACCCGACCACCGAGGAGACGATCGCGGCCGTGCCGGCCGGCACACCGGAGGACGTGGATCGTGCCGTGGCGGCGGCCCGCGACGCGTTCGCCGGCTGGTCCTCGACCTCGCCGAGCGAGCGAGCGGCGTACCTGGCCACGCTCGCCGACGGGCTCAAGGCGCGCCAGGACGAGATCGCCCGGCTGATCGCCACCGAGGTCGGCTCGCCGCTGCGGTTCGCCACGTCCGTGCAGGCCGGGCTGCCGCTGACGATCATGTCGTCGTACGCAGAGCTGCTGCCGGGGTACGAGTTCGAGGAGCGGATCGGCAACTCGCTCGTGCTGCGCGAGCCGGTCGGCGTGGTCGGCGCGATCACGCCGTGGAACTACCCGCTGCACCAGGTCGTGGCGAAGGTCGCGCCCGCGCTGGCCGCGGGTTGCACGGTCGTCCTGAAGCCGAGCGAGGTGGCCCCGCTGTCGGCGTACCTGCTCGCCGAGCTGATCGCGGACGCGGCCCTGCCGCCCGGGGTGTTCAACCTGGTCACCGGCACCGGTCCGGTCGTGGGCGAGGCGATTGCCGCGCACCCCGGGGTGGACATGGTCTCCTTCACCGGCTCGACCCGGGCCGGCCGGCGGGTGTCCGAGGTGGCCGCCGGCACCATCAAGCGGGTCGCGCTGGAGCTCGGCGGCAAGTCGGCGAACGTGCTGCTGCCCGACGCCGAGTTGGCCACGGCGGTCAAGGTCGGCCTGGCCAACTGCTTCATCAACGGCGGGCAGACCTGCACCGCATGGACCCGGATGCTCGTCCCGCGCGACCTGCACGATGAGGCCGTCGCGCTCGCCGTGGCCGGGACGGCCCGCTACGCCCCGGGTGACCCGCTGGCCGAGGGCACCCGGCTCGGCCCGATGGTCTCCGCGGCGCAGCGCGACCGGGTGCGCTCCTACATCGACCGCGGCGTCGAGGAGGGCGCGACGCTGGCCACCGGCGGTGCCGAGCCGCCCGAGGGAGTCGAGCGCGGCTACTTCGTGCGGCCGACGGTGTTCGCCGGCGTGCGGCCGGACATGACCATCGCGCAGGAGGAGATCTTCGGCCCGGTGCTGGCCGTGCTGCCGTACGCGGACGAGGGCGAGGCGGTCGAGATCGCGAACGGCACGCCGTACGGGCTCGCCGGCGCGGTGTGGTCGACCGACCGGGACCGCGCGGTCGCGTTTGCCCGGCGGATGCGGACCGGCCAGGTGGACGTCAACGGCGGCCGGTTCAACCCGCTGGCGCCGTTCGGTGGCTACAAGCAGTCCGGCAACGGCCGCGAGCTCGGCCGGTACGGCCTGGCCGAGTTCCTCGAGGTCAAGTCCCTGCAGCTGTAGCGGCCTCGTACGCGGCGATCTGCCGGATCCGGCGGGCGTGCCGCTCGTCACCGCTGAACGGCGTGTCGAGGAACACCTCGACCAGCCGGGTCGCCTCGGCCACCGGATGCATCCGGGCGCCGATGCTGATCACGTTCGCGTCGTTGTGCTGGCGGGCGAGGCGGGCGATCTCCTCGTTCCAGGCCAGCGCCGCGCGCACGCCGCGCACCTTGTTCGCGGCGATCTGCTCGCCGTTGCCGGACCCACCGATCACCACGCCGAGGCTGCCCGGGTCGGCGGCGACCCTGGTCCCGGTGTCGAGGCAGTACGGCGGGTAGTCGTCGTCCGCCTGGTAGGCCGGCGCCCCGCAGTCGACCACCTCGTGCCCGAGCGCCGCCAGGTGGGCGAGCAGGTGCGACTTGAGATCGAAGCCGGCGTGGTCGGAGCCGAGGTACACGCGCATGCGCCGCAGTGTGGCAGCAGCCGTGGCGGCGGTGGCGACAGTGGCAAACTTCACGCCGCCGCCCGCGCTGCGGCGGCCAATGATGACAGTCATGGCAGCGGCGCCGCCCGCGTTCTCCGACCCCTACCGCTGGGTGATCCTCGCGGTCGGCGTCGCCGGGCAGGCTGCGTTCGCCGCCGTGACGCTCGGCCTGCCGGCGGTTGCCGCCGCGGTCCGCGCCCACTACGGCTTGTCGATCGAGCAGGTTGGCATCGCGCTCGGCGCAACCACCGCCGGCATGGTGCTGACCATGTTCGGTTGGGGTGCGCTGGCGGATCGGATCGGCGAGCGGGCGGTGATCACCGTCGGGCTGTCCGGCGCCGCGGCCGTGCTGCTGGTGGCCGCGCGAGTGGACCGCTTCGTGCTGCTCACCGCGGCCCTCGCGCTGGCCGGCGGGTTCGGCGCGAGCGTGAACGCGGCCAGCGGGCGCGCGGTGATGGGCTGGTTCGGTCCGGCCGAGCGCGGCGTCGCCATGGGGATCCGGCAGACCGCGATCCCGCTGGGCGGGGCGCTGGCCGCGATCACGCTGCCGGCGCTGGCCGACGGCGACGACGCGCCGCGCGTGCTGGTCGCGCTCGCCGGGTTCTGCCTGGTGGCTGCGGTAGCGGTCGGTGTCTGCATGCGACGGTCGCCCGAGGCGGCGGAGCTCCGGCGCGCCGCGGACCCGTCCGGACCTGACGGGGCGGCGGCGGCCGGCTCGCCTCGCCACCCGCTGCGCGACCCGCACATCTGGCGGATCTCGGCCGCCTCGTTCCTGCTGGTGATCGCGCAGATCGCGCAGGTCGGCTTCATCGCGCTGTACCTGCACGACGAGCGAGGTCTGTCGATCACCGTGGCCGGTGTGGTGCTGGCGGCCGTGCAGCTCGGTGGCGTGCTGGCGCGGATCGGGTTCGGCCGGCTCGCCGACCGGCGCCAGGAACGGCTGCCGCTGCTCACCCGGCTGGCGCTGGCGCTCGTGCTCGCCTCGCTGCTCGCGGCCGGCCTGCTCGGCGCCGCGGACCCGGTCACGGTCGTCGCGCTCGGCATCGCCGGCGTGCTCGGCCTGTCCTGGAACGGTCTGGCGTTCCTGGCCACAGCGGAAGCGGCGCCGCCGGCCCGGCGCGGCGCGGCTCTCGGCGTGCAGAACACGGTCGTCGCGCTGTCCGCCGCGCTGACCCCGGTGGGTTTCGCCGCGCTCGTCGGGGCGGCGGGCTGGGCGGTGGCGTACGCCGCGCTCCCGGTCGCCGCGTCGGCGGCCGTCGCGGTGCTGCTCCCGCTGGCTCGTGCGGAGCGCGCCGACCGGGCCGAGGCGGTCAGCCCGGCGTGATCGGATCGCCGGCATGATCGGCTGGCCCGGAATGATCGGATAGCCTCGTCTGCCGTGGGCGCGCCGGGCGAGCGGTGGAGCGAGGTCGGCGACCGCGTGTTCGTGCGGCGGCACCGCTCGCTGGACCTCAACGTCGGGCTCGTCGTCGGAGACGGCGCCTGCCTGGTGATCGACACGCGGAGCACGGCGGCCGAGGCACGCGACCTGGTCGCGGCGATCCGGACGGTGACCGGCGCGCCGTGGATCGTCGTCAACACGCACGCGCACTACGACCACTTCCTCGGCAACGGCGAGCTCCGGCCGGCGCGGATCTGGGCACACCGCCGGTGCGTCGAGATGATCGCCGAGTACGGCGAGACGCAGCGTCGGATCGCGGCCGCGGCCTACCGCCGGTACGGCGAGACCGGCTTCGCCGCCGAGATGGAGGCGACCCCGATCGACGCGCCGGACCAGGTCGTCGACGACGCCGGCGCGCTCCTCGTCGGTGGCCGCGACGTCCGGCTCCGCCACCTCGGTCGCGGACACACCGACAACGACCTCGTCGTGCTCGTCCCGGACGCCGACGTCGTGTTCGCGGGCGACCTGATCGAGCAGGGCGCGCCGCCGTCGTTCGGCGACGCGTTCCCGCTCGACTGGCCATCCACTGTGGACGCGCTGCTGGCGGAGGTGCCGGCGGCGGCCCGGATCGTGCCGGGCCACGGCGCCGTCGTCGACCGAAGCTTCGTGGAGAGCCAGCGCGCCGAGCTGGCCCAGGCCGCGGCGGTGGCCAGGGCGGCGTACGCGGCGAACCGTTCCGTCGACGACGCCTACCCCCACGTCCCGTACCCGGAGCCCACCGCCCGCGAGGCGCTGGAGCGCGCGTACCGCCAGCTCCGCGGCGACCCGCCGTACGACCCGCCGGAGGCGCGGGGTTAGCCGCCCGTCGGCGTTGATGTCGGCGGCGTGTAGTGCTTGCGGACGATCGTCAGCTCGCGCTCGGCCGCGTCGAGGTCCTCCGGCCGGGGACGCGCGGCGTCACGGGCCCGCATCGCGCCGCCGACGCCGACCTGCGACGGTCCCGCGCCGACCAGCCCGCGCAGCCCGCGGT